>DYOB01000001.1 GCA_020720765.1 Borreliella garinii | reverse complement strand
CAGAGCCCAGCTATGGCCCTCAGTCTTCGGTGCTCTGTGCATCCCGGCTCCCCTGGTCTGTGTCAAAATCTCAAGCGCAACAGGCTCCTAAGAGCCTGTTGCGCTTGAGACCGCAGGAATTTATTTGAGGTTGAACTGTGTGATACTTTTTTGCCCATGGCGACACGATATAAAAGCGTCGAGGCAGCCCAGCTTGTGCCCTTGGAGAGTTTTCATTCCGACCCTGGTGCCCAATCCAATATGACCGACCCCGACAGCCGAATTATGAAGAAAAGTACCCACGCGGAATACACCCAGTCGTACAACGCCCAAGCGGTAGTGGATGCCGAAGTAAGTATGATGGTCTTGGGCTTCCGGCAGTTTTTGCTTCGGGGTCTGAATAAAGTCAACTTGGAGTGGCAGTTGGTGAGCTGTGCTTATAACCTTAAAAGATTGGCGGTTTTGGTCAGATAAAGGGTAGAATAGGCACTCTTTCAGGCTTTTTGACACAGACCAGGGTTTCCGGGCGCCCTGAGCATCCCAGCTCCCCGGTCCTGTGTCAAAATCTCAAGCGCAACAGGCTCCTAAAGAAAGCTGGCACCGGACACTTTTGGAGAGAATGAAACTGGACATTCCAGGCCTTCGTCCTGTTCTATTAGAAGATGCTGAACTGTTTTCTTCGCTGATGAGTTTATTGAAATTCCGGAATCGATTTAGGAATCTGTACGCGGATGAATTAGAACCCAAACAAACTATGGAAGTACAAGGACATTTGGAAAATGCAGAGAGATTTTTAACATTTCTCATACTCACTATGTGAGCAAATTGTTCGCCATTTCAAACCAGCTATGAGCGATTTTAATCCAAGCCGCTATAGCGATTCTTTGCGGTAACAAAACTTGGCAGAAAAAGAAATCATCGCTCAAAAATTGACCCGGGCTAGGCAAGTGGCTTCCCGGCTCGCAGAAACTCTTCTGTGTGAACCTGGCGTCAAGCGGTTTTGGCTCTTCGGCTCAGTCGCGAACGGTAAACAATCGATCCTGGACTTCGATATCGACATTGCCTTTGAAGGCGGTGCCGGGGGTATATAACCTTGAATTTTCCCCAGAATCCGTCCCTTAAAAAGAGAAATGCCAATTTTCTTAATTTTTATTTAAAAGTCTTGACTGTCATGAAATTATATGATATAGTTAGTTTATAAGACAAACAAAAGGAGTTTGGATTTCAACTATGGATCGTCTTGAAGACTCAACAGGTTTATTTATTTCAGTTATTGATTTGATGCATAAGGCTGGGCTACTTGATGTAGCCGGACATTCTATTAATATTTCGCCTGGGACCTTCCAAGTATTACGTTTTGTGGACCATGAGAATGGTGTTGGAGTATTAGAAATATCAAAGAATACTGGGCTAGCTAAACCAACTGTCAGTTTGATTGTAAAAGATATGGCTGAGAAGGGTATTATTCGTCGAGAAAAAGAAAAAAATGACTTCAGGCGAATGCATTTATACCTAACAGACGAAGGTGTCCAAATGATTAAGTCAATTAATGAATACCGTTCACAAAAAATTGAAAAAATATTTTCAGTTTTAAATAAAGATGAAATCGAACACATTGGCCGAAGCATGCTAAAGATTCTCAACTATTGGAGGAAAGAATGAACTTTAAATGGTGGTATACATTTGCACGGAAGGCTCATAGATTCTTAGCATACCCAACAATAATTCTTATACCGGCAATCATTATTATTAGAATAATAGCGCCAGAAGTAGAATCATCAATAAAATTTGTTTTTATGGGACAATCATTAATCATGTTGTTCCTAATGATAACTGGTGTCCTGCTTTTCATTATACCTAAAATTATTGTTGCTATGAAAAAGAAACCAAGATGAATAATAGCGTTATTTTCAGGATTGTAGCTATATTATTGACATTTTTTAGTATCTTTTCTTGTAATAGTATAAAACCACATAAAACGGCGAATGAATATGAACCTATTCCTGGTGGTGGAACAGATTGGACGGCAGATATAGATACTCAGGCAAGGAGTTTTATTAGCCCACCTTCTGAAATTCCCGCATTTTCTGGATTTTTATTGTGTTTTGCAGAAAAAGAGTTTGGGGTTGAGTTATTACCTGGACGCATACTTACTTGGTCCGAGGATCTTGGGATTGCCTCTGGAGCTCTTGAGCTTTATATCGAAAAGGGTGTTGCTAAAATTCTTGATCCGCGGTTGGTAACTCTCTTACGTATGCAAGTCTCATATACCGTTTCGTGCCCTTTTGCCATTGACGTAAACTCTGCGAAATATAAAGAAAACTTAATAAACGAGGATGAATTACGGGCAATGCAGGGAATAACCCCAATTGAGAGTGTGTCATCATTTACACAAGAAGAAAAAGCCGCACTCAAATATGCAGTTGCTATAACACAAACCCCTGTTAGTTTTGATACGAATCTTTTGTCAGATATTCGCAGTCTCTTTTCTCATGAGGAAATAGTAGCAATAGCGGCTCTTTCAGCTAAAGTTAATTATTGGGCTCGTTTTATCGAAGCATTGCGTATTAAACCGGCTGGCTACACAGATGATCCATTGTTACTTCTTGAAGAATTCAGGACCCTAAAAGAGTAAGCAGAGGTGAATATTTTATGTATCTATGGATGTTGTTAGTTCCGTCTTTCATTTTGATTGTATTGATAATGATTATAGCAACACGAGTAAGAGGTACATTATGTTTCAATGCTCCACACACAGACCAGTAGCACCATTGTTTCAAACCTGCGACAAGTGGGGTTACTTACGAGATATAAATGGGTGGAGATATTTTAATATTGGTGATTTTGGAACCTCTCACACCCCACTAAAAAGCAAGGCGCACCTTTCGAGGGAAACAGGTATGCTAGGGGCCTTGCAGCGGTCGTAGACCGCCTGTGAAGCCGAACGTAGTGAGGCCTGTGGTTGAAAAACTAGAAGTAAAATGAATTTAGGGTGAATTTGGGGATCAAACAGGTTTAGAAATAATAGAGCTTTACCATCTTACCATCCCGCACGCTTTGATCGAATACCTTTTTAAGTGGCAGGTTTTAAGACTTTTTTACCCACACGGCTAGCCACCTTTCATGAGAAAGACCCGGTAAGGAATATTTAAACCATTCGACCTGACTTTTCAGGTCCCCGGAGAGTAAGGATAGGGCTTCCTCCTTTTTTCCTACGTAGACAGCGAGACGCCCACCATCTCTCAGAAGAGGTGAACACAATTGGACAAGTTCTTCACCCATGGGCATAAAAGCCCTGCTGACGAGGAGATCGGCTTTCGAAACAGTTAATTTTTCTATCGAAGATGAAAAGATTTCCACTTGGCCTAATCCTAACCTGGCACGGGTTCCTTCGAGGAATACCGCTCGCTTGTCCATCCTTTCAGCGAGAATCATTTTCGAGTTAGGTAAAAGATTTCTTAAGAGCAGACTGAGAGGAATACCCGGCAACCCTCCCCCGCTCCCAAGGTCGACCACCGTTTGAGGACTTCCCTCCAGAAGAGTTTTCCACGGACCGAGCGAGTCTATGATATGCCGCGAAATCAATTCCTCATCGGTAGCACTTACCAGGCCGTAACGGGTGTTGTGTTTGACGAGTTCCCGCCAATAAAGGAAAAATCCCGGTACAAAGGAGGGATCGATCCCCAAATTTTTTAGACCGTCAAAGAGTAAACCTTCAGGATCAGGCTGGTTCACTGTTTTTTTGAAACCGGACCGCAGCGGTCATAAGGAGTGCTATATCGCTTGAACGTACGCCGCTGATACGGGAAGCCTGACCAACCGAGAGGGGTTGAATCTTCGAGAACTTTTCCCTGGCTTCCCTGGATAGACCCGCCAGTGCCTGGTAATCGAAATCACGGGGAATACTCATATCCTCAAGGCGTTCAAATTTTTCTACTTGCCTATCCTGTTTCTGAATATAACCCTCGTATTTAATATCAAGCTCAAGGTGCTTTAACCAATCCATCGGAATATTTTCAAGAAGGGGTTCACAGAGAAGGATATCTTCCACCTTAACCTCGGGGTCCTTGAGAAGGGTTTGAAAAGTAGATCCAATATGCTTGACAAGGATAGGGTTGAATTGGGCCTCGGGAGTTTTCAAACGCCTTTTGGAAAGGATTTCTTTTACTTCGTCGATCTTCCGGAGTTTTTCCTGAAAGAGCTCCCAGGTTTTCCCGGAGTGCAATCCGATCTCGTAACCCTTCGCATAAAGCCGCTGGTCCGAACTGTCGTGGCGAAGGTTGAGCCTGTGTTCGGCCCTGCTTGTAAACATCCGGTAAGGTTCTTCTGTCCCTAAAGTCACCAAGTCGTCGATAAGAACCCCGACGTAGGCCTCGCTCCTTGAGAGGATCACGGGTTCCTTTTTTTGGAGTTTCCTGGCCGCATTGATGCCCGCCATAAGTCCTTGCGCCGCTGCTTCTTCGTATCCACTCGTACCATTTGTTTGACCTGCCGTGAAAAGTCCCTCGATGCGTTTTGTCTCCAGACTGGGGAAGAGCTGGGATGGGTCCAGATAGTCGTATTCCACAGCGTAGCCCGGCCTCATGATCACGGCTTTCTCAAGACCGGGTATGGAATGGATCATCGCCTCTTGGACGTCTTCGGGCATGCTGGAACTGATCCCGTTGAGATACATTTCCTTTGTACCTGCGCCTTCGGGTTCCACAAACACCTGATGCCGCTCCCGCTCTGCAAATTTTTTAACCTTATCCTCGATACTGGGACAATACCTTGGTCCAAGGCCGACGATTTGCCCCGAAAACAAGGGTGAACGGTGCATATTGGTACGCAGGATCTTGTGCGTCTTTTCATTGGTCCACGTGATGTAGCACGAAAGCTGCGGTCTTTCGACGGGGCCGCCGCTGAACGAAAAAGGTACGATATCCTCGTCACCGAACTGCTCTTCCATCCTGGAAAAATCCAACGAATCCCTATGGACACGCGCGGGAGTCCCAGTTTTCATCCTACCAACAGTAAACCCCAGATTCCTGAGTTGTTTATCAAGACCGTACGCCCCGGGTTCACCCAGACGGCCGCCATCGAGAATTGTTTCACCGATAAACAGCTTGCCGGCCAGGAAAGTTCCCGTTGTAAGAACCACCACACGCGCCATGAATTCCCGCCCCCTCAGTGTGCGAACGCCAATGGCTTTCTTTCCCGAACCATCGAGAAGAATTTCTACAACGGTATCCATAAATAAGGTGAGATTTTTCTGGTCCTCCAGGGTTTGTTTAGCTTTTATTTGATACGCAACCTTATCAGCCTGGGCTCTTGGCGCCTGGACAGCCGGCCCGCGGCTTTTGTTGAGAATTCTGAATTGGATCATGGTCGCATCAATCAAGCGGCCCATCTCCCCGCCCAGCGCGTCGATCTCGCGTACCATGTTGCCTTTCGCCAAACCGCCTACCGCCGGGTTACAGCTCATTCGACCGATGCTGTCCAAATTCTGAGTGATCATGAGGGTTGAAAAACCCAGCCTTGAGAGCACCAAGGCCGCTTCTATGCCTGCGTGACCACCACCCACAACGAGAGCTTGAAAATCCATACCTTAGAATTACTATAAATTCGAAAAAATGTCGAGAACTCGACCCGAGTTATTGACATATGTCAATAATTGGACTATAAAGAAACATGTCCCGGCCGAGGAAACAGAGATGTATCCAAGCGAACCCGCGCTCCAGGTTTTTTAAACCCCAGGGCATCCCGATGATGGATCTGGAGGTCATTTCGCTTAAAACGGATGAGATAGAGGCGCTTAGACTCGCGGATCTCGATGGGCTGTACCAGGTTGAAGCGGCAGGGCTGATGGGAATTTCCCGAGCCACTTTTGCAAATATTATTGAGTCAGCTAGAAAGAAAACGGCACGTGCCCTTCTTGGAGGGTTCGCGATATCCATGGAAGTGAGCATAACTCACAAGGAGAATTTATGAAGATTGCTTTGCCAATGGGCGAAGGTTCCGGACCGCAAGAACAGGTTTACATGCATTTCGGCTCGGCGCCGTTTTTTGGGGTGTTCGATACAGAAAGCAGGCTTTGGACGGTTGTGGCCAACACCCACCAATCACACCCGCACGGCCACTGCAAACCGGCTGAAGCGCTCGAGATTACCGGGGCAGAGGTTGTGATCACCGGAGGAATAGGCGCCGGAGCTGTAGCAAATCTCAAGGTGAAGGGAATAAAAGTCTACCAAGCGCCTCGTTCTGGAACCTTGGCCCAGACCGCCTTGCTTTTTGAGGAAGGGAAGCTCAAGGAGATTGCCAGCGGTGCCTGTGAGGAACACGATGCGCACCATGGTCCTGGAAATTCAGGACTTAGACACGAACATCAATAAAAAAACCGGCCACCAGGCCGGTTTGTTAAGTCCCGAAGAATCTTAGTTTCTGTTAAGCGAATCCAGGTCCTCATAGGCCAGTTTAAGCCTGGCTATCATGGTTTCCTGGGCCTTTCTCAACCAGACCCTCGGATCATAGAATTTTTTGTTGGGGGCATCTGGACCCGTGGGGTTGCCCAATTGTCCCTGGAGGTAACCTTCGTTCTGCTTGTAGTAGTTCAGGATACCTTCCCAAGTTGCCCACTGAGTGTCGGTATCGATGTTCATCTTCACCACACCGTAGCTGATGGCCTCGCGGATTTCAGCACGGGTAGAACCTGATCCTCCGTGAAAAACGTATGTGACGGGTTCGTGGCTTGCTGTCTTGTGTTTTTCAACAACATACTTCTGGCTCTTGTCCAAAATCTTGGGTGTCAATTTAACGTTTCCGGGTTTGTAAACACCGTGGACGTTTCCGAAAGCTGCGGCAATGGTAAAATTGGGGCTGACCTTGAGAAGTTCCGTGTAGGCAAAATCAATCTCTTCGGGTTTGGAATAAAGGTCTTCTTCGGGTGTGCCGGAATTATCAACACCATCCTCTTCACCACCAGTCACTCCAAGTTCGATTTCAAGGAACATTTCGAGTTTGGTCATCCTCTCAAGGTATTTTTTGCTGATTTCAATGTTCTCTGCGATGGGTTCCTCGCTCAGGTCCAGCATGTGGCTGGAGAAAAGGGGTCTTCCTGTTTCCTTATAAAACTTCTCTCCGTGGTCGAGAAGTCCGTCCACCCAAGGAAGGAGTTTCTTGGCACAATGGTCGGTGTGAAGGACGACTGCCACACCGTATTTCTCAGCGAGGAGGTGAACGTGCTTGGCAGCGCTGACTCCACCGAGAATTGCAGCTTCCTGCCCCTCGAGCTTCAAACCTTTTCCAGCGTAAAATTGGGCTCCGCCGTTGGAAAACTGGATGATGATAGGACTGTTGACAGCCTTGGCAACTTCCATAGCTGCATTCACACTTTCGGTATTCACGCAGTTGACAGCGGGTAAGGCAAAATCCTGGTCCTTACATATTTGGAAAAGGGTGGCAAGATCCTTGCCGTAAATAACCCCTGGTTTAAGTTTTTCAAAAATACCCATACATGCTCCTTATCTAAAGTTACGTTAAGTCTAATGCTCCAAGAGTTTCAGGTCAAGTTTATCCTTACATCAAAGGAACAATCGAAAGCATCAGGCCGGCTGCCACAGCGCTTCCAATAACCCCCGAAACATTGGGACCCATAGCGTGCATGAGAAGGTAATTCTGGGGGTCGGTCTCCAACCCCACCTTGTTCACAACACGAGCAGCCATGGGAACCGCTGAAACACCGGCCGCCCCGATCAGAGGATTGATTTTCTTTTTCAGAAAAAGGTTCATGAGTTTTGCCATCAGAACCCCACCTGCTGTACCCATGGAAAAGGCAAAGAGTCCCAAAACAAGGATGGCTAAGGTTTCCGGCCTCAGAAACACCTCGGCCTGGAGTTTGGAGCCCACAGAGAGCCCGAGAAATATCGTTACAATGTTGATCAGGGAGTTCTGCATGGTTTCGGAAAGCCTTTGAACAACACCTGTCTCGCGGGCAAGGTTTCCAAACATAAGAGCACCGATCAAAGGAACAGCGCTCGGGAGAAAAAGACCCGTCAGGATCAGGACCAGGATAGGGAATAGTACCTTTTCGGTCTTGCTCACGGTTCTCAATTGATCCATCTTGATTGCGCGTTCTTTTTTCGTCGTCAAGGCCCTCATAATGGGGGGCTGGATGATGGGTACCAAAGCCATATAACTGTAAGCTGCGACCGCCACGGCACCAAGGAGATCCTTAGAAAGCCGGGTGGTGAGGTAGATGGCCGTAGGTCCGTCCGCACCCCCGATGATTCCGATGCTGGCGGCGTCCCGAAGATCGAATTGGAACAACCCTGTCATAGTCAGGGCAAGGGCACCGGTAAGCGCTCCAAAGATTCCTATCTGGGCGGCTCCACCGAGGAGTGCGGTGATGGGGTTGGCGATCAACGGCCCGAAGTCGGTCATGGCACCGACCCCCATAAAGATCATGATGGGAAAGAGCCCGCTCTGAAGGCCGAAGTCGTAGATCTGTCCGAGAAAACCGCCGTATTCGAGAACGCTCACTGCCCACGGCGCCGTCCCGCTGGGGTCGATCATGCTGATAGTATGGGTGAGAATACCCGTTAAGGGCAGGTTGGCGAGGATCCCCCCGAAACCTATAGGTAGGAGGAGGAGAGGTTCGAAGTTTTTTGCGACTGCAAGGTAAATCAGTAGCAGACTGATACCTATCATAATAAGGTTCAGGTAACCGCCTTCATGAATAAAGCCCACGATGCCCGTGCTTTTCCAGATTTCTGAAAGTGCCGATAAAAAATCCATTTATTCCCCCAACTCGGCGAGTTTATGCCCCGCGCTTACCTGATCGCCCTGGGCAACAAGCCAGGATTTTAACGTACCCGATGAACCCGATGGTATGGTGTGTTCTTCCTTCATGGATTCAAGGACAAGGACCATATCTCCTTTATTGATCTTTTCACCAGGCTTTTTAAGAAACCGGATCACAAGACCCGGTAACGGTGCGGTAATTCCAGTGCCTTCACCGTCACCGCTTTGGACCGCGGGATGGTGGCTGGACACTTGTGGTGCGGACATTGAACCTTCTTGGGAAACCTGGATTTCCTCCCCGTCTACGATAACTGAATTCTCCTTCACAAGAACCTTGAAACTTTTGCCGCCCGAGGTCACGGAATAATGCCCGTCAGACTTCATTCTCTTTCTGACGTTCACCTTTGCCTCGCCTTTAAGAAAACTGATGCCTTTTTCGAGGCAGGTTGCGGCGATAAAAAGATTTTCCTGGGTCTCGGGCAGGAAAGCGTTTTTTAACATCAAACGGGCCTTATCCAAGCTTTTTTCAGGGTCTTTTTCAGTGAGTTCCAAAGCAGATTCCGAAGTCTGCGGGAGCTTCAATTGTTCCGAAGCGAGCTTCACCACGGCCGGGTCGGGTGGAACAGGTGTCTTTCCGAAGTAACCGAGAACCATACGGCCGTATCCGTCGCTGATTTTTTTCCACGGCCCATGCATCACGTTGGAAAATGCTTGCTGGAAATAAAACTGGCTGACCGGCGTCACGCTCGTGCCGTAGCCGCCTTTGGCAACGACTTCCTCCATCGCTGCTATAACCTCGGGGTAGCGGTCCATAAGGCCGTTGTCCCTGAGCATCTGTGTATTTGCAGTTAGAGCGCCGCCCGGCATCGGACTAAAAGGGATCAGGGGTTCAACCCTGGTCGCTTCAGGCGGCAGAAAATAACCTTTCATGCTCTCCTTGAAGTTCTCTTCGAGCTTCATGATTTTTTGAATATCCAGTCCAAGGTCGTAATCCGTGCCCCTCAAGGCATGCCACATCACCACAACGTCGGTCTGGCAGGTTCCTCCGCTGACAGGGGCGAGACTCAGGTCGATCTGATCTACACCTGCATCGAGGGCTGCACGGTAGGAAAGCGTACCGATTCCCGCTGTTTCATGGTTGTGGAAAGCCAGGCGGACCTTATCACCCAGCAGGTTCCGGGCGGCTTTAAGGCTTGAAAAGACAGTGGCCGGCGTCAAAGTTCCTGTTGCGTCTTTATAACAGACAGAATCAAAGGACAGACCCGAATCCAGGATTTTTTTAAGAACCGCTGTATAAAAAGTTTCGTTGTGGGCCCCACTGTTTCCAGGGGGCAATTCCATCACTGTTATACAAACTTCATGTTTTAACCCGGCATCCTTGATGCACTTTGCGCTGTAAAGAAGGTTGTCCACATCGTTGAGTGCGTCAAAGTTACGGATGGTCGTCACACCGTGTTTTTTAAAAAGTTCGGCGTGGAGCTTGATGATCTCCTTAGGCTGGCTATCCAAACCGACGACATTGATCCCCCTGCTGAGGGTTTGAAGGTTTGCCTCGGGACCCGCAGCGGCTCGGACACGGTCCATCATGGTAAAAGCGTCTTCGTTGCAATAAAAGTAGAGACTCTGAAAACGAGCCCCTCCGCCTATCTCCAAGTGGGTTAAACCCGAATTCACGGCCTCGGTCACCGCAGGCAGAAAATCATCGGTTAAAACCCTGGCACCGTAACAACTCTGGAACCCATCCCGAAAGGCGGTGATCATTGTGTGGATATGTTTTTTCATTCCTGTGTTTCCTTATGGTGGTGGAGGGACCAAGCTGCTGCAGCGACTGCGGGTTTTGAGGAGAGCTGGTTATTTTTTTCTTTCAATTTTAGGACCTTATTAACGGCGAATGAAAAGACTTTCATCGAAAGTATCATGATAATCAGAAAAGAATAGACCCAGAAGATTCCGAGTCCTGAAACAATAAGACCTTTTATAAGGTTTTCCATAGTTCCTCCGCCTCACAATATGAACCAGAGTCGAGATATCCGTCAAGACAAAGGACTTCAATTTACCCTTCTTGACCGAAAAAGCCCTAAAGGGTAGAAAGATATGTGTCTGATCATTCTAAGAAATTCCTACAGTCCACTCTACTCGTCGCGGTTGCAACATTTTTCTCCAGAATCTTAGGCCTTTTAAGGAGTTCCTTGCTTAGTGCCTTCTACGGTGCTACAAACGGGGAAGGATTAGCCGACGCCTACACTGCGGCTTTTAAAATACCCGATATTGTTTTCACACTTGTGATTTCCGGGATGACAGCTGTCGTACTGATCCCGTATTTTATGAAAAGGCTCGAGGACAGGGAAGAACTCAACCGGGCGGTTTCCGGTTTTATCAATCTTTTTCTTATCGTACTTTCGATCATTCTCCTCGTCATGTTTTTTACCGCCCCTTGGCTCGTGGACAATGTCCTTCTCCAAGGTTGGCAGGATGAAAGCCTCAGGAAAGTTGCCACAGATCTTACAAGAATTCTTCTCCTCCAAGTTCTACTGATGACGGTCTCTTCAGTTTTTGGTAGCCACCTCAACGCACTCCAGACCTACAAATCCTACTCATTCGCCATGCTTTCCTACAACGCCGGGATCATTGTCGGGCTAGCGGTATTCAGCCAATGGTGGGGAATCCACGGGGTCAGCTGGGGAGTCGTACTTGGAGCACTCACCCACGCATCGTTTATGGGTTTGGGCTCCATCCGCAATGGCTGGAGATGGAAGCCCGTTCTACCTGTTTGGACGAAAGAGTTAAAAGACCTTCTCCTGAACGCGATACCAAGGGTTGGAGCCCTCGCAGCAGAGCAGTCAGCACGGGTAGCGCTTGTCAGTCTGGGGAGCTTTCTTGCTCTAGGGTCCCTGCTGATCTACGATAATGCAGAAAATTTAGCCCTCGTTTCACACGGCCTTGTTGCGGCGAGCATTGCCACTACAGCCTTCCCTCTTTTTATCAAATCCTTCAATAACTCCGACTGGGTTGAACTTGGGAATACGCTCAGGGATAAGCTCAGGCTTCTCGTCTTTCTTGCTATTCCAGCGTGCTTCCTTCCCGGTGTGTTAAGGTTTGAAACACCCGACCTTCTCGTAGGCTATCTGAGGTTCACACCGGCTGATGTCTCTTTAACCGCTACAACTCTTCTCTGGCTGGCACCAGGTGCTTTATTTTTTAATATGACAGTCCTTCTCGTAAGGTTTTACTATGCGGTGCGTAAAAGTATTTTCCCCCTCGTCGCTGCAATTCTAGGCGTTCTTCTCACTATTGCAGTAACCCAATGGACCTTGTCAAGTTTGGGAATCGCCTCTCTTTCTGCGGGCCGAACGGCTGGGTGGACTTTTCAGGCGCTTATGTTACTAGGTTTTCTGATAAAGAAACCAGAGTTACGGCTAGCCGCTACCAACATCGCAAAAGATTTTTCCCTTTTGCTTACCGCTGGTCTGGTTTCGAGTTTTATTGCGGAACTCATACGACAACTGCTGCCTATTTATATTGAAGGAAAATGGGATAGCGTCATCAGAATAGCGATTGGCACCACTGTGTTTTTTACTACCTACTTTTTTTTCACGGTTGTTCTAAAAATACCCGAAGCCCGTTCCATCCTCAAGAAATTTATTCGGAGCTGATGCTTTTTAGCGCTTCCTCCGATACCTTTGCATTATCGCTGCTGATAAGTCCGACGCTGTGGATTTCTTTTACCGCGTGGAGGATGTCACGCACAGCATTATTGATTTCATCCATGCCAATTTTAGTCTCGGAGGAGATTTGTACAACTTCTGAAAGGGTCTTGTCGATGGTAAAAATACTTTCATCGATTTCTTTCGACGCAAGATTCACCTCTTGGGAATTTTTTACCAGCTGGTCCAGGTTTTTTTCCACCTGGTAGATATCAATGGTGAGGTCTTGAACTGCTTTGCGCTCCGCCTCCATCTTTTCACCGACCCCGTACACTTTCACGAAGATACTTTCAAAGATGGAACCCGTTCTCATTGCCGCATCACGGCTGTTTCTAATGTCTTCAAGAACCCCTTTGAGGCTAAATTCTATGTTCTTGGCGTTGCTTGCACTCGATTCAGCCAGCTTTCGGATTTCTGCGGCAACTACAGCAAATCCTTTCCCGGTGGTCCCTGCGTGGGCCGCTTCGATAGCTGCATTCATAGCCAGCATATTCGTTCTTTCAGCGATGTCATTGATGACGGTTAGCAGGTCGAAAATAATCTGGGCGCTGTCGGAGGTTTTGTTGATAGTAGCAAGAGCGGAAGAGATATTCTTGTCGCCTTCCCGCGTACTTTCCTGAAGTTCCTGAACTGTTTCGAGCATCACCTTAGTCTGCCGTGAAACCTCTTTAATACTTGCGCTGATTTTGTGTGCCGATTCGGTCGAAGCAAAAAGGAAAGTATTTTGGGAATGCATGCTCGCCTCGGTTTTTTTTACCTGCTCGCTAACCGAGTCACTGCTCTTTTTTGCAGAAGAGACTGCCCTATCCAGACGTTCCGTCTGTTTTTTCAGCCCTTCGGCGTTCCTTGTAATTTCTTCAAGGGTAGCCCCGCTCTCCTGGGAAGAAGCGACAAGGAGTTGTCCATGTTCAACGGTCTTTCGTGTAGAAACACGCATAACCCCTGCAAGATCTTCTAGTTTTTCCAGGAATGTTTCAAACCTTCTGGCAAGTTGGGAAATCTCGTCGTTTGTGTGCAAATTGATTTTTACTTTTAAGTTTCCGGAAGCCGCTTGGTCGAAACCCTGAAAGAAAACCTGGAGGGACTTGAGGATTCGCCTTCGTGTAAAAAGGAGAAATGCCGTGATTCCTGAAATAGAAAAAATGCTGATAAACAAGATGGTCTTTCGTGCAGCGTCACTGGAATCAGTGATTTTCTGGGATGCCTTCGCCGCAGTGACTTCGAGTGAGTTTTGTAAATTTCGAATTTTATTCTGCAACACATAGAATCTGTTTGTGAGGTTTTTTGAAAGCAGATAAAGTGATTCCAAATCAGTGTTCGAATCCAGTCTGAGAAGAAGTTGACTGAGCCATGAATGATAATCCCCGTAGGCTCCCAGAACTTCTCGAATGGGAAATTGAAAGGTATTGTCCAGAAGTCCGACGTTAAGAGCCTCAACACTTTGTGTCAGGAGGCTCTGGTTCTCAGTTAAAACTTTTCTGACTCCTACAAGTTCTTCGGGTGTTCGTCTCTGAATATACAAAGAAAAAAGATCCAGAAAGGCTATTTGCGTCGAGGCGCTGTTCTGCAGTATGGCCGTGCCGCTTTGGTAATCATGAAGAGCTTTGTCGTTCGCCTTACCAGCATCAGAAATGTTCATCAGAAACAAAGAGCTTAGTCCAAGTACCAGACCAAGGGATATGATGACAATCAATATGTTAAGAACCAAACGGTTTCTAATGGTCATTTTCAACTCCTAATAATCCGACTCTGAACTTAAACCCTTCAGCACTGCTATACCCGCACTCATACCGAGCCGCTGGGCTCCGGCTTCCAACATGGCGAGCGCTGTCTCCTTATCGCGAATTCCTCCGCTGGCTTTTACCATCATACCCGAAGGTACGCTGGCACGCATTAGCTTGACCGCTTCGATTGTCGCTCCGGGACCGGAGAACCCTGTCGAGGTTTTTACAAAACCGGCACCCGCTCTTTCGGCACAACCGCAGGCGAGTTGAATTTCTTCATTTGTCAATAAACATGTTTCCAGGATCACCTTAACTAATTTTCCATCTGTCGACTTCACGACGCCGCCGATATCTTCTTCGACCCTATCCCAGAATCCCGATTTCACAGCTCCAACATTAATAACCATATCTAGTTCATCGGCACCGTCAAGAATGGCCTGAGTGGCTTCAAAGGCTTTTACAGCAGAAATATTTTGGCCATGTGGAAATCCAATAACCGTACAAATCTTTACAGGTGATTTCCCCAAATACTCACGTGCGTATTTAACCCAAAACGGTTGTATGCACACGGACCAAAACCCATGGGTCACCGCTTCATCGCAGAGTTTCTCTATATCCTTTTGACTTGCCTCGGGTTTCAGCAGGGTGTGATCAATTTTTTGTGCAAGGTCTTTTGGGGTCATTTTCTCTCCTTTTCGTTCTGGTAGCCGTGTTGATCATGAATTCGGCTCCGGAAATACACCTCGTCGAGGTCCAGGTTCCTGCAGAGTTTCACAGCTTCTGAAAAACTCATAAGGTGGGATTCAGCGCAGAGGTAAACCAAGGCTCTTTCCGCAAGTACCGGCAACCCAATAAGCGGTAAGGACTGCTCGCCTTCCTTACGTATTTCTGTGCCTAGAAGGCTTTCCACCGGAGTGAGAGACAGCGCTGTCAGTTCCTGGATAAGTTCTCTCTCTTTTCCCCTTCTGTAAAGTTCGGCGAGGGGTTTGAGAACCAGGAAAGTGTATTCCTTCGCAGGTAGAAAATGATGTCTTCCGCAACGGGTCTCGTAATTGGGTTCCCTTCCGTCGTGGTGCCGGGTGTCGCCTCCTACGATAATCAACGGATCAAAATATGGGGCAGGAATCTCCTGGTCCCCCATAAGATAATATCGGTAAGTAAAACAGGCGTCGTCTGCGCAGTCAGGGTGTTCGCAATAAGCGGTCAAAGGAAATATATCGGTCGATACATCCAGAAGGAGTCTTGCCGTCTGATTAAATATTTCATTCCTAAAATTTAAGATCAGTGTCGGCAGTATAAATGTAAGGTGTTTACTCTCTCCTAATCGCTGGATTAAATACGCTATCCTTTCCTCATAAAAACTTGCTTCGTCAATGATCCAAGTCCCGAATTTTTTTTGCGCCTCGATAAGACCCTCGAGTTCCCAAGTATCCGAAACCGAGGCAATTTGTTCACCAAGCTTTTCATAACCGCTTCGGAAAGCTAGGGCATCGGGTGGATAACCAGGAAAACGTTTCTTATCGAGCTGGGACCTGACAAAAAATACATGCCGCCTATCAACAACCCCTTCACTTGTACGCTGGGAGAAATGTTTGGATTTATGCTGGAGCACCTGGGCATCCCTCCAAACCTTAGCGCTGAATTCTGTTTTTCCGCTCCCCATTGGACCAACGACGAGAATTCTTCTTTCAGGGATGGTAAAATCAAAGTGGTTGAACGAATTATGATAATCCAGTTCAGGTAAACCGAGGGATTTAAGAATTCCTTTATGCAGGTCCATAAACGTATTATATCTGGATTTCTTGCCCTGCATAGTATAAAATACTGTAATGACCCAGGATTTATCCTTTTTTCGCAACTTACCGAAGGCCGAGCTACATGAACACCTTGACGGGAGCCTAAGACCGGCGTTTCTTTTTGAGACCGCAAAATCAGAAAATCTCCCTCTTCCTTTTTATAATGAAGCAACCCTTCAGGACTGGATCCTCGAAAAGCGAGGGGGCAGTCTTAACGAGTATCTGAGCATTTTCAACCTTACCGTCTCGTTGCTTCAAAAGCCTGAATACCTTAAACGTGCAGCGGAAGAAACTATCCTCGATTGGCATAGCCAGGGTATCCTCTACGGAGAGGTACGGTTCGCCCCCGAGCTTCACCTCGAAGGTGGTATGTCGGGTTCTGACGCCGTAGGTGCTGTTCTCGAAGGGCTGGCACAGGGTGAAAAGGTTACTGGTACGCATTGGGGTCTTATTCTGTGCATGATGAGACACAGGGACAACGGAGACCTTGCCCTTGAACTCTTTCAACGGTTTCATTTAAAAGGTGTCGTGGCAATCGACCTAGCTGGTCCTGAAGGGAATTTTCCACCCTCCAGGTTTTCCAGGGTTTTCTCCGAAGCAAGACAGTTAAAAATACCCATCACCATCCATGCGGGTGAAGACGGAGGTCCTTCATCCATAGGCGATGCCCTCCTTATGGGGGCAGGGAGACTAGGGCACGGGACAAGGCTCATTGAAGAATGGTCGAATGGCTCACCTGGAATACTGACCAAGGAAATACTAAAACGAAGAGTCTGTCTCGAAATGTGCCCTTCATCCAATTTCCAGACAGGGGCCTGGAAAACACTTGAAACCTACCCATTCAGGAACTATCTCAAACAGGGTATCAGGGTCACTTTAAATACAGATAACCGCCTTGTCAGTCTGACAAACCTTTCCATGGAATATAACCTTATTTTTTCTCAGGGCAATTGGTCCGATCGTGATATCGTGAGAACCTCCCTTCTATCCTTCATCTCGGCACTTACACCAGAAGTAACCCGAAAAGAATGGATAAAAAACCATGCATTTCCTTTATTTAAAAAAGCCGGTATTCAGGAAAGCCTGGCTGAAGAAGTATTAGAAGAAATAACAGAGCTCTAGTTTTATTCCCATTCGATGGTTGCCGGCGGCTTGGAAGTCGTATCATAAACCACCCTGCCGATTTCTGTGACAGAATTGACTATCAATGTCGAAATTTCAAGCAAGTCTTTCATGGGAAAGGTATAAACGTCCGCACTCATCCCGTCGAGGGAAGTCACCGCCCGAATAGCCAGGACGTACCCGTATTTTCGTGCGTCTCCTGTTACTCCTACACTCTGAACGGAGAGCAGTACACAGAAGGCCTGCCAGATATCCTTGTAGAGATTCCGGTTTCTCAGCTCCTGAATAAAAATTGCGTCAGCTCTGCGAAGGATAGAGAGTTTTTGTTCCGTTATTTCTCCCAAAATTCTTACCCCGAGACCCGGCCCTGGAAAGGGGTGTCGATCCACTAGAGAGGGTGAAAGTCCCAACGACCTCCCCATATCCCTGACCTCATCTTTGTAAAGCATGGATAAAGGCTCGACGATCATGCCCGACTTGCGTTTAGCTTCCACAAGGGGGCTTGAGACGTTGTGGTGGGTTTTTATGACGTGGGCCTTCTTCCCCACGCCCCTTCCGCTTTCTATCAGGTCGGTATACAGGGTGCCTTGGGCCAGAAGTTCATCCCCGCTTAAACCTAATTTCCGGGTCTCCTCCTCCTGTACAAGGATAAAGGTATCACCGATAGTTTTTCGTTTAAGTTCGGGATCACTTATCCCTTTGAGCGCTTCAAGAAACCGCACCCTTGCATCCACCAGGGTTAGATGTTTGGCACCGAGAGACCTGAGATTATTAGCGACTTCCGCAGTTTCATTTTCCCGCATAAGACCGGTATCGATATACATCAGAAAAACTTTTTCCGGGTCCAGGGTTTTTAAGAGCAGGGCTGCCGCAACGCTGGAATCGACGCCGCCGCTGATAAGGAGCAGAACAGGTTTACTGCCAACCTGCTTCAAAACCTTCTCCTGTTCGAGTCTGATAAAAGTCTGGGCGTTCCAATCTTTTTTCATTTGACAAATCTCGGCGAAGTTCCAGAGAATCTGATTCCCAAAATCGCTGTGGCTGATCTCGGGATGGAATTGAACCCCGAACCAAGGCTTGGTTTTATGGGTTAAAACCGCCGGATGGTTTTGACTCCACCCGATCACCTCCCAATTCAAACCAGGTTTGACGATACTGTCCCCGTGGCTCATCCAAGTCGCCCACTTTTCCGGAAGACCTTTTAAGAACATTTGTGAGTGCCCTGAGGCTGGTCCTGCGCAGGCGACTTCCATCTTTCCGTATTCCCTCTGGGGCATACTTTCCACCAGTCCACCGTCTTCCGTGGTGAGCCACTGGATTCCATAACAAATTCCCATCACAGGAACTTCCAAGTCTTTAAATAAAATACTGGCCTTGAGAGATTCTTTTTCATAGACCGAGTAAGGGGACCCTGAAAGGATCACACCTTTCACAGAGCTTAAAAAGGTCTGGGTCAATTCGGTATCGTGGGGAACGATTTCGGCATAATACCCCCCCTCCCGAAGACGCCTGCCAATCAGTTGGCAAGTCTGCCCCCCAAAGTCCAGAATGACTATTTTATCCAAGGCTGTTTCCTGAAAAAGGTCTGGTTACGATCGGGACCGACACTGAGAACTTCGATGGGTGTCTGCGTATACTCTTCAATAAATTTCACATAGTCCAGAGCTTCGGCAGGGAGACCTTCGAAAGAAGTACAGGTCCCAAGAGATTTTTTCCACCCCGGGAATCGTTTAAGAACGGGTTCAGCTTTTTCCAAGCCATAAACGGTTGACGGAAAAATATCCGATTCCTCGCCATTGACCCTATAGGCTGTACAAACAAAGATTTCATCGAACCCGTCGTAGACATCAGGGTGGGTGAGAACTAAAGAATCAAAAGAATTGGTCCAGCATGCGTACCTTAGAGCCACCAAGTCTAGGTATCCGCAGCGTCTCGGCCTACCTGTGGTAACACCGTATTCATTGCCTATCTCACGGATCTGATGCCCCAGGTTGCCGTCCCGCTCATCAAGGAATTCGGAAGGGAAAGGACCATTTCCAACCCTTGTACTGTAAGCCTTAAAGACCCCGTAGACCTTATCCAGGTGCCTTGGACCTATACCGCCTCCGGAACAAGCACCGGAGGCACTGCTGTTGCCCGAAGATACATAAGGGTAGGTTCCTAAATCGAGGTCGAGTAAGACCCCTTGGGCCCCCTCAAAAAGGACGTTCATAGATTCGTAATCGCGGAGAAAATGGGGGAGGTCAACAAGAAGGGTTTTTAGTCTCTCCCTGAAAGGTTCAAGAAATATTTTATCGTCCGCTGGAAGTGTGTCGTAAACAGGAGTAAAAATATCACCTGCCCTCAAGCCGTCCCGCTGGGCTTTCATGGCGTAACTCACACCAATCCCTCGGCCCGTCGTACCCAAGGGTTTTAATCTTCTTGCTTCCATGGCCTTATCCATGGCCTTATAGCTCGGCAGTACTATATGCGCCCTGTCAGACAGCCAAATACGCCCCTGCCATTTGACACCCTGTTTTTCGATGGTTTCGAGTTCTGCAAAAAGGGCCTCAGGGTCAATGACCATACCCGTTCCAAGGACTGCGAGTTTATCCTCGTGGATAATCCCGGAGGGGACAAGGTGGAGTTTGTAGGTTTGCCCGCCTGCTTGGATCGTGTGCCCTGCGTTGGCACCTCCTGAGAACCTTACGACGACCTTAGCCTGCTCCGCCAGAAAATCCACGATTTTCCCTTTACCTTCATCACCCCATTGGGCGCCGACGACTGCTATATTCATTTTAAGCTCCTAATTCCTGGAATAGTTGGGGGACTCTTGGGTGATGGTCACGTCGTGTGCGTGGCTTTCCCTCAGACCTGCAGAGGTGATCTTCACAAATTTTTTGTAAAGCCTGAGTTCGTCAATCGTTTTGCATCCGGTATAACCCATGCCTTTTTTCAACCCCATAACAAGCTGGTGGAGGAAGCTCTTAAGTTCACCCTTGTAGGGAACCCTCCCCTCGATTCCCTCGGGAACCACAGGAGATCCTACGTTCATATTGTACCTATCGCCTCCTCCGTCTTTGACAGCACTGATCGAACCCATACCGCGATATTCCTTGAAGTACCTGCCCTCGAAAATAATTTCTCGGCCTGGAGCTTCCTTTAAGCCTGCAAAAAGATTTCCTATCATCACGGTGGAAGCCCCCGCACCTATCGCTTTAGTGATATCTCCGGAAAACTTTATCCCGCCGTCTGCTATGATGGGAATGTTGTGCTTTGCTCCTTCTTCCGAACATTCCCATACCGCGCTGAACTGGGCCATACCGATACCCGCAACGATACGTGTCGTGCAGATACTACCGGGGCCGACTCCTACCTTCACCGCATCGGCTCCAGCCTCGATCAGCCGCCTCGTGCCTTCGGCGGTGGCAACATTTCCTGCAATAATAAGGACTTTTGACTGTTTTTTAATGGCTTCTATGGTTTTCATCACGTTGAGGCTATCCCCGTGCGCGGTATCGATAACGATGAAGTCGACACGGCTTTCCATTAAAAGTGGAAGCCTTTTCTGGTAGTCCTGCGGAGACACTGCAGCCCCGACTATCAACCGTCCATTCTCGTCGGTCGAGGCTTGCGGAAACTGCTGGTGCTTTTCCATATCCTTAACTGTTATAAGGCCGATAAGCCTTTTTTGATCGTCTACAACAGGAAGCTTCTCGATTTTATATTTGTTGAATTTATCCTGGGCGGTATTCATGCTTACCGGTGGGGTTTCTACAACAGGATTAGGCGTCATAACATTTTCAACAAGCTGGGAATAATCGGAGCAGAACCGCATGTCGCGCCCCGTAATAATCCCGACAAGGATCCCCTTATCGACGACCGGCAAGCCCGAAACCTTATAGCGGTCCATGAGCTTATATACCTCGTCGACTGTCTTTCCTTTCTCAATGACAATGGGGTTTTCGATAACCCAATTCAGGTAGCGTTTCACCCTGCTCACGTGTTCAGCCTGAACCTCGGGGCTTAGGTTACGGTGGATTATCCCTGCACCGCCTTCGAGTGCGAGCGCTATGGCCAGCTGGTCTTCGGTGACAGTATCCATGGCCGCTGATAATACAGGGACATTGAGGAAAAGATTACCCGCCACCCTAGTACGTACATCGGCCTCCGTGGGAAGGAAATCGGCGTACGAGGGTACGAGTAAAACATCATCGTAACTTAAGGTCTCTGGTATCTGCATCATTGCCCCCCTTGGGATTCTACCCATATCATCCACTCGTTGGAAATCTCTATTGCCCTTTCTTTTGCCAACCCTAAATACTTTTCAGGACTGGAGAAAAATTCTTGTGCGTCGCCGCGTCCGACACGCTTGAGTCCATTGTTCAGTCTCTCCCATGCATCCGGGTGTTCCTGAAGAACCTGCACAAGGGATTTTTTCGTCTTCTCCATTTCTAGGGTCACAAGCCTGACTGTCTCGTGGGCATGGGCATCCGCCTCTAAGGCCAGAAGAATATATACAGCCTCCGCCAGAACAGAATCACCGGACTGAAGAAGTGTTTTCATCATTCTCTCAGCGTCGACGAAAAGGCCCTCCAGGACACTGAGCATTCTCGAGGATGCCAAAGCAAAGCCTGTGAGAAATTCTGCTATAAAACGTCCGCTCGCAGAGTTGGTCAAATCCCTCTGATGCTCGCTGATCTGATCCATAAAGAAAGTCAAAACACGAGGGCTGAACTCCTTCCATAGGCTTTTGATATGTTCGCAGTTCCAGGGGTTGCGCTTTTGCGGCATGGTGGAAGAACCTACCTGGTCCTCAGCGAAAAATTCACGCACCTCTTGGATCTCGGACCTTTGAAGGTGCCTCAGGTCGTCAGCCAGGTTGGCAAGAATCCCGAAAGCCACGTTGATCTCTAAGAGCAGGCGCAGAACATATTCGGGTTCAACGAGTTGTGTAGAATGATCGCTGGGTTTTAATCCAAGTTCATCCAAGTATTCTTTTTCCAAAGACCTCGGGTCGGAACTCATCATAGAGAGGGCGTTGTATGCTCCGACAGCACCGGACCATTTCCCGCGTAGGTCATCTGAAAGTCTTAAGATTTCACGCAAAGATTTCCCTAGTCTTGAAACATACTCGGCGACAGCGTATCCAAAAGTCAGGGGTACCGCCCATTGCCCATGAGTCCTGCCTGTCTGCGGGGTTCCAGAGTTCTTCAAGGAAAGCTGGGCAAGAACCATAAGATTTTTTTTCAGTAAAGGAACCAAGACATCCTTTACCGTATCTCTGATTTTTAAGGCGGTTGCTGTATCCAGAATATCTACGCTTGTCGCGCCCAAATGGACGTAAGCCGAGAGTTCAGGGGGGACTTTTCGTTTGATAACGTTGACAAGCGCCCGAATATTATGACGGGTTTTTGCTTCTTCTTCATAGACCTCTGCTGGAGACACCTGGGAGGCTAGAGATTCCAGTATTGGAAAAAAACGATTTTGGTCTTCTTGAGAAAAGAAATGTCTTAGGTGGACCTTGAGCAAACTTGATTCGCAGCAAGCACAGTAATAAATGGAAGCCTCTTCCGAAAGGCGTTTAGACAACGCTTCAAAGAGTTCCGGGCTTGATTGGGAATACCTATGGTCAAGCGGGGAAATATTTTTATAAATTTGACGTGTTTCCATGTGCTATCCTAGACATTCATCTCCTTTTTGTCAAAGGGATATGTTAAATTAGATTATGGCTGAGAAAGTCGAGAACTGGTTTGAAAAAGGACTCAAAGAAGGTAAGAACAGACAATACAAATCTGCCCTTTTTTCCTTCTCCCAGTGGTCCATGGAAGGGCACCCGGAAGCATGGCTCTGGATAGGAAGGTGTTACCATGGATTAAAACTCTATTCGAAAGCCCTATTCAGTTTAGAAACCTATTTACTGAAATTTCCGGAAGATCCAGAGGGGTACTTTCATCTTGGTCGATCTTTCCTCAGTTTAGGAAATTATCCTCGGGGTATAAAAAGTCTTGAACAAGCAAAAAAACTCGGGTCGAGGCATAGATTCCTCTCGGTACTACTAGGCTATGCGTACCTCAAATCCAGGCGTCCCGAACCAGCACAGGAATACCTAAGGCTTGCTGTCGAGCAACACCCGCAGAACAAGTCCATTTACCAGGGTTATTTAAACAGCCTTTTGGTCTATGGGATCAGTTGTTTCAGGGGTGAGAATTTTGAAATGTCCCGCGATGTTATGGTTTTCCTATTAAGTAATAACTATCAAAATCCCTTGATTAAATTATACCTAGCGGGTTCCTTCCGCGCCTTAAACAAATGGAGTTCAGCAACAGAAGTATATACTGAACTGAGCGGTGAAAATCCCGAGGATCCAAGCCTCCTTGTCCACCTAATGGAATGTTCCCTGCATTTGAAAGACTCGGGTTTGCGAAACCAAATTTCGGAAAATCTAAAGGTCTCTTTCCCGAATTTTTCCATACCTAGTTTTAGCGAAATTCCCACGATGCTAGCCTGGAATGCCTTTCAGGAAAAACAATACCACGCAGCCATTCACTACGCTCTCGTGGAACTAAAAAAAACCGGCAACCCCCATATGCATTTCCTCATAGGAGAGTCCTATAGAAATCTGGGTCAGAGCCAAAAAGCCGCCAACCACCTTAGAAGAGCCAAGGAAAAAATCAGTGCTCCTGAAATTTTTTACTCTCTCATTCAAGTCCTTTGGGAATCACAACAATGGGTAGAATGCCGTCAGGAGGTCCTGCGTTTTCAGCGTCTCCACCCCCAGGATTCTTTCGGTGAATATTTTAAAGCACTTATTGAAAGCCAAACTTCCGAAAATACCGAACAAAATATTTCCTTACTTCAAAACCAAGTTCATGTACGCGGACCCGATCCTAGACTGATGAAAGCCCTAGGAAAAGAATACCTTAAAGCAAAGCGGCAGGATTTGGCTTGGCCATGGCTATGGAGGACTATCAAACTCCTTCCACAAGACGATGAGGCAATAGAACTACTCCTTCCGATTTTCCCTCTCGAGGAAGAATTAGACCACTGGGAAAAGATCATAGAAGAAAGAAAGGAAAAACAGGTGCAATTGGCATTATGGCTCTCCGGGCGATATGCTCACAAAAACAACTGGAAAAAAGCTCTTGTCCACCTTAACTATTATCTTAGTTTAGTACCTGGGTCACGACGTGGCTGGGAGCTTATGGCCCACATCGAAAAAGCCGTACGCCATTACCAGGAAGCTTTAGAAATCTACTCATCCTTACTTCAACGTGACAATAGAAATACGTTTTACTTGGTGCAAGTGTTATTTTGTTTATTAAAAATTAAAGCCCACGACAGAGCATCTCGATTCCAAACCCGTGTTTTTTCTCTTATTGCCGATCCTCTCCTTAGATATTCTTTTGGAAAGGCACATCAAAAATCGGGTGATCACACCCAAGCCCTCCAACTTTTCCGTTATGTTTTAAAGTTTTTTCCCGGTCATCCCCAAACGCTCAGAGCTATCTCGGAATCTGAAAAAATTATTTCAGCTAAAAATACTAAGAAATGACTTTCTATAAATGAAAAAATACTTTAAACTGCTAGATGGAGGTCACTATGTCGACAAAAGCACAAGACTTGTTTCAAGCCTTTCAGTCAAACCAACTCCCCCGTGAGGGTGGTTACATTGTTACAAGCTTCTTTTCGGATAACTCGAGCTATTCCCGGTACGAAATCATCAGTTATAACGGGGTTAAAAATATTTTCAACTCCACTGAAGGGCTAACTTTTCAGAGCGATGGAAAAAAACTTCACATCCTTGTCGAACCGTCATCCTACGCTAACAAACACGTCGAACCTATTCACAGATCCGCAGGTGAATCTGTCCCCCACCGATACAATGAAATGATTCTCTTTACCTGCAAGAATGAAGCAAAACTCTACGTCAGTAAAGATCCCGTTTCCACCTATTCTAGTTTTACAGTTCTCAAACCGGTGGGGGTGAATTTTGCTTTTGTGTTCTACAATTTGCCCGATGTCTATGAGAGTCTGGATACTTTTTTTCAGAAAACTTTAAACCGTGAAGCTGGGGTTCCACAGATTAACGCTAAAGCAGCAGCTAAAACTATCACCGAAAACCTTCACAAACTTTCCTTTACCTTTTAGTTTCTTTAAACAAAAAAAACTGGCCGCTAGGGCCAGTTTTTTATACCTTACCGTTTTTGATATTCAGCTGGGCCACAGCCAGCATTGCGTTAGGGATTTGGTAGGGAGAACACGAAACGTAATCCAAACCTACTTTCATACAAAACTCGATATTTTCCGGTACTGCTCCGTGTTCACCACAAAGACCTGAAATAATATCAGGTCTAGTCAGCTTTCCTCGCCTAACAGCCATTGCTACCATCTCTTTCACTGCTTCATCAAGAAATTTGAATGGGTTGCCGTTGAGTAAATCCAATTGGGTATAATCAGGCATAAAACTGTTAAAGTCATCCCTCGATAGGCCAAGGGTCGTTTGGGTTAAATCATTGGTTCCGAAGGAAAAGAACTCAGCGTACTTCGCAAGTTTTCCAGCAGAAACCGCCGCAGCCGGGATCTCAACCATAGTCCCCACTTTAAAATGGATGGGTTTTTGATCCTTATACCGGGCTGCAACTTCTTCAGCTACGTCGATCAAACCCTTATACGAAGCACCTTCGATTTTCTTTCCGAAAATCAAGAGCTTAAGTTCGTTTTCGTTCATAATGACAGGAAGCATAATCTCCGGTCTTACGTCCAATCCCTGCTTTTTCAGTTCGTAAGCGGCTTCGAGAATCGCCGTCACCTGCATTTCGTAAATTTCAGGGTAGGATACTGCAATTCTTGAACCGCGGTGTCCAAGCATGGGGTTGAACTCGAAAAGGTCTTCGGTCCTCGTAAGGATGTCTTTCAAGGTGCTCGCAGCAGTACCGGTTTTTCCCTTGCTGTATTCAAGGTATTCACCAGCTTCTTCTTTATTATGTGGAAGAAACTCATGGAAGGGGGCGTCAAGAAGTCGAATAGTAACTTCTTTTCCAGCCATAGTCTTAAGAATTCCTGTGAAATCTTTTTTCTGCATTACTCCGAGCTTCTTAAGGACTTTAACCCTTTCTTCCCTGTCGTCAGCGAAAATCATCTCCCGGAAAACGTTGATTCTGGCAGGATCAAAGAACATGTGTTCGGTACGGCAGAGACCTATACCTTCAGCACCGAATTTCAGGGACAGCTCGGCTGAAGCCACTGAATCTGCATTGCTTCTTACATGGAAATCTTTAACAAAGCTCTTAACGATCTTTAAAAAACTTAAGAGTCCGGATGATTCCGGCTCGTTTTCCATCAGCTCGGCTTTTCCGATATAAATAGTAGGATCGCCGTAGTGCGGAACATTTAGGGTTATATAATCGCCTTCCTTGATGGTATGGCTTCCTATGACAACCTTTTTCTGATCATAAAGGATCTTGATCTCCGGTCTTACAAGGGAAACCTTACCATACTGGCGGGCGACTACGCTTGCGTGCGCCGAATACCCGCCTTCGGAAGAAAGAACACCTTTAGCGGCTTCAACACCTTTTACATCGTTGGCGTAGGTGGCAGTCATAACAAGGATCATGCTGTGGTCTTCACCATTTTTTTGTGCATTTTTTTGAGCGGCAATAAGTTCATCCGCACTAAAATAGACCCTACCGATGGCTGCTCCGGGAGCGCCGCTGATTCCCCCCTTATAAGCAGGAAAAGTTTTAACAGAAATAGGCTTAATAATAGGGTGAAGAAGTTCGTCGAGCTGGCTTGTTTTTATCGAAGTAACAACAAACTCTTCGGTAACCTTTTTCTTGCCAAGGAGGTCTAAGAGAATGGAAATATCTGCACGCGTGCTTTTATCCGCTACATTTTTCTGTTCAATAATGTAAAGCTTTCCATTCTCAATGGTAAACCTGATATGCCGTATTTCTTTAAGGTGCGACTCGAGCTTTTGTGCGACGGTTGTCAGCGCTGAATAATTGGCCTTATCCAGTTTTTCAATATCGATTCCATCGCCTTCTCCGCTGAACACGCCTTTGTGAAAATTCCCTTGAATCTTTGCTTCCCCGGTTATAACATCACGTGTGAAGAAGTTACCACTGGAAGAGTTTGTTCCAAAGTTTCCGTATACCATCGGTTGAACAATAATGGCGGTGTCATTCTCTCCGGAGCCCTCGGTGATCTCTTCTAGGGCCAGAAGATCACGAATTCTCATAAGTAGGTGGTTCAATTGAACCATGGGATCAATAAAGAAATCTTTAGGAAAAAGCGCGGCACCAGGTGCTGATAAAAGTGAAAAAGATTTTTCTAAAGACTCTAATTTATCTGCAACAGGAGGTTTTTTCCTCAAATCAGCGTATTCTTTTACCGCCTTTTCAATTTTTGTCCTCAGTACTTTATCATCCTTAACACTGAGAATCTTGAGTTCCAAATCAAGAACACCTTTCATCAGAAAAAGAAACTCGCCTATGGCAAAGATATTTGAGGTGTTGGTAGCAAAACCCATCAGAGTTTTCTGGGTTAAACCAACGTTGTGGATGGAGGGATAGGAACTTATTTGAAGCGGGGGGCTGATCACAAGCTTTAAAAGTAGAGGAACTTTTATATCCCCATAACTCTTACCCATTTTCGTATTAACTATTTTTAATTGCTTCTGAATTTCCACCTGTAAGTCATTGTCTTTAAACGTGGAAGCCACTTCTTTAGAAAGAATAAAGCCTGGTGGGATGGGTAAACCCAATTCAGCAAGTTCCAATATTTGTTTTCCACGAACACCAACTGAATCCTGAAGCAAGTCAGCTGATTTAGCGTTCTTTCCTGCTTCAAAAAATATAATATGATCTTTCATGAGTTCCCCCTAGAACAATCCCAGGTCTTTACCCGGAATGCCATGTAAAAATTGCTCAAACCTCGGGCTGGCACCTTCCGACAAATACTTCCTCAATTTTGAAACGTCTTGTATCTGTTGGTCCGGACCGCTGATGGCTACAAGGATGGCTGTACCGTGTTTAACCTTACCCCATTTGAACAAGCTATTCAGGTCATGAATAACTTCCCCATCGTAATAAACTTGTACTTGATAAGTTGTATATTTGCTGGAGTAGCTGAAAATTATTCTCTTCCACGCCTCTACATTTCCATTATGGAAGAGCTCGTTTGTAACAACAACACCAAAAGGACCAATTTTGTTTAATCTTCCACCGCGTGCTACGGGTGGTGGCGCCCCAATACCAGTTTGTTGACCGGCAGTTTGTGGAGCAACAGAGGCCGTCCGCATGGTTCCAGCAGAACTTACCACAAGCTGTACACCGCTAGAAACCGAGGGGGACTGAGACACACCGCTTTTCTTAACAGATGACGTCCTTTTTCCGGCAACTTGTTTCGGAGACTCCTGAACTGCACCTGTTGAAAACTTTTTAATTTTAAAACTCCCCGTTAAAAAAACCGGAGGAGCCTTGATCTTATTTCCTTGAAGAATATCTGAAAGTTTATCCGCAACTGTTTTTAATAATGGCGAAAACTCTTTCTTCTCTTTAAGTTTGATATTATCCTTCATCCCACCCGAATAAACGGTAACCATCTCGTATTTCTTTAGACTGTCCAATTGCTTCCAATGAGCGGCATTCTTGGGGTTGAGGACAAGAAGTCCGGTTTCAGGGTGGTAATAACTCACCACAAGATCTGCAGCTGTCCATTTGGCTACAGTATCAGCGATCGGTGAAAGTTCAGTGACTGTTAATGACATGTTAAAAGATGAAAAGTAGTACTTGTATTTGTCTACAAGCAATGCACTTAAAACCGGTGCAATCTGACTTCCAGTCATTTTACCATTGGAAAGAAAAGCGTTTATCACATCGGCAAGATTAAAGCCGCTTTCAAATTCTTTGATCACTTCCATGACTAGATTAAAATGCCGCAAGGATTTATTAAAACTTTCCCGTGTGGAAAACCCTTCGAATTCTTCCAAGTTACCCATAGCATCCCCCTAGGAAATAAAAAAGGGCCCCCTTAAAAAGGGACCCTTAAAATGTAATTTTAGATCTCGCTCAATCCGCCAGATTTGCGTCCGCCACGGGAAGTCCCAGTGGCCTTGGGACCGCCCTGCTTACCTCGGGCTGAACCCGATTTGGAGGCAGGAGCAACCACCGAAGATTTTGGTGGAGGATTATTAATTTCTTCGAGATAATCAGGAACAACACCGGCAGCACCTTCTTCCGCAGGTTGAGAAGCAAAGCTCTGGGCAATGTCTTCCCTAACCGTGGAACGGCGCCTACTGAAGCTGGCGAATGCTGCGTCCTGGAAACCCTTAGAAACGCCATGAAGGAATTCGTTCAACACGTTTGCCATACCGTCCAAAGTCGCTTTCTTGCGTTTGATGGAAGTAATATCCACATCAAGCAAAAGACCGGGCTGGATATGGTACGGGTTGATCATGTACTCAAACTTGGCAAACTCTTTTTCAAGGAAGACCATTCTTTCTTCGAGTACACGGCGCTCAATAGGGTAACGGAAGCCGTACATGTGCTGAAGCTTTTCTTTCATCAGGATAATACGGCGTTTAATTTTATTCTTTTCCCACAAGTAAGTTCTGTTGTATTCCTCGACTGGAGTATCCTCAGAGTTTACAAAGGAGATTTCATCCCACTGTTTCTTGATGTCATCGAAACCAGTAGTATCTTCAGCGCTTTCGCCGGAAAGGGCGGCGCTTCTCTGGATCTTCTGCTGATAAATTTTCGAAAGATCTTCATAGTCACTGATGCGTTTGAAAAACTTGGAATCAGCGTAGACTTGTTCGAGAACGTCCCACAACTGCTTCACCTGGATTTCGAAGGCCTTAGCCTGGATGCTGTAAGCTTTCTGTTCTGCAATCAGCTGTGCGTTATCATAGTAGCGCAAGCGGATCTGATACCGCTCGTCGGGAAGGTGGTCAGCATCGGAATCCTCATACTCGCGAATGATAAGTTCGCGGGCATTCTTGAGGTTTTCGATATACTGATAACCCATTTTAGAGGTATCGAGGATAGAAGTCACCGAGTTAATCGCAGTGTTGAAACCACGGTTACGGATATTTTCGATATCCACAATGCGCTTCAGGTTTTCGCGGATATTGAGCTGGTCAAACTCAATGGGGTCTATTTCAGCACGAAGACCTGCAATTTTGTCGATCAAAGTCTTGCTTACAACGGAGTATCGGGCTGATTTAGCACTGTCTTTATCGTCGTCGGTGAACTTTTCAACCTTTTTAAACCTTTCAAACATGATAGATCCGGGGGAAAGTTCTTCTTTACCCTCGTCGAGAAGGGTGTCCTTCAACTTATCAAGTTCCTTGTCGATCTCGTCCATAATGTGCTTGGCCAAGATTTCCTTAATCAGGAACTCAACCGTGACCTGGTAGTGGAAAATCGGAGAAATGAGTTCTGAATCAAGAATGTTGATGGAAAGTTTCACGTCGGAAACTGTTTTGGGTTTGTGAACGTTATCCTTGAAAGAACACTTCACGATACTGTAGGCCATCTCTCCTCTGATAAACGCTCCAACATCTGTTTTTTGACGAAGAAGTGCGTTTGTGAGGTTTTCGAGGTCGTTCACACCGCGCTGGATGTGACCCTGAAGGTGACCATACATGTTGATGATGGACTTTTCGATCTCTCCGGTGTTGAACTTATCCGCGCCGCCGACCTGATCCAAAAGCTCAGCAAGTTGTTTCGGAGTGTAGCGGGCAAGGGTCTTAGCCTCTTCCTTATCAACGAAGTTTCTGACTTTCTTCACCATTTCATCTTCAGAAGTTGTCAAATACCGGTTGAACATATTCTGATAGTTCTGGTTAAAGTAGTTAAAAAGCTTCTCTTTAACACCTCCCATAACATCAAGGCGCTCAAGAACCTCCCTGGGCAACCTTGAAGTAAGATGGTTCATAACCTTATCTACTTCTTCAGTTAATAGTCCGTCTACTTCGGACTGTTGGTCGCGGTATTCCTGGGCCAAAGAGTTTCTAGAACCGACCGCACTCGGTTTTTCGGGGTGAAACACGTTTGGACTCGTAGGTAAATCAATTGCTCCCATGGGCATACTCCTTATCTCTTATCTACTGTGAATTATCTCGACGAACAGGTAGAATGTAAAGCCTTTTTCTATTTTTTTGGCCTAATTCAAAAAAAAAACGAAAGTCAGTGTTTGAACAAAAAAAGAATCTGATATTTTTACCCGGCAACCCCCTTTTTTTATTTGACTGCCTGACAGAACTCCAAAATATGTGTATCATAGTGGAGTGAGAAAGACTGTCAAAGAGCACACATTTGAAGAATTCGACTCTTTTATTCAGAGATGGGAAAACTTTGTCATCACAAGCCATCACGAACCAGACGCAGATGCCACAGGAAGTGAATATGCCCTACTCTATGCACTCCAGGAAAAAGGGAAGAAAGCGAAGATCATCAACCCCGATCCCCCGGATCCACGATTTACATACTATAAGGAGAGGGATGTTTTTCATACCTTAGGGAATTCTTTTTCTAAGGATATTAAGGATTTTGCGCTCATTATGGTGGACAATAGCGATTTCGACCATATGGGGGCGGGTAAGACCGAACTTGTTCCCTATGCTAAAGATATTTTTATCATCGATCACCATAACACAAGGAAAGATATTCTCAATTCTTATATTGACCCCACTTCTGCCGCGACGACAGAGATTCTTTTTCGGCTGTTTGAACACTGGAAACTCGAAATTCCCCCCGACGTAGCATGGGGACTTTTTACTGGTTTAGTTTTCGATACCGGCTCCTTTGTCTACCCAAAAACAACCGGTGCGAGTTTCCAAATGGCTGAAACCCTTCTGAGTCTGGGTGTAAAACCCAAAGAAGTACATTCACAACTTTATGAAAAAATGACCCCTCAAAAACTCAGACTGCTAGCCGAGGTCCAAGCAGGCTTTGAAATCCTGTACAAGGATCAAATTGCTTTTCAAACCCTAACAAAAGAAATTCTTAAAAAAACCGGGGCTGAAAGCTCAGATTCGGATAATATGATCAATTATCCTTTAAAATGCTCCTCTGTGGTGATTTCCGTTTTTTTCCGTGAAATACCCGACGGAACTGTAAAGGTTTCTTTGCGTTCGAAAGGCAACCTCGACATGGCAACCTTTGCGCAGAGCTTTGGCGGTGGAGGTCATACCAATGCAGCTGGATTTACAGTCCAGGAGGGGCTTGAACAAATCAAACAGAGAGTTTTAAATGACCTCACCCAATTACTCGATGAAGAATAGAAAATCTACAAAAAATTTAATAATCCTCCTCCCCCTTTTCTTTGGGATTTCCTGTGGAAATCAAAGCAACCAGCTTTCTGAAACAGAAATTTTCACAACAGAAGGCGTTCCCGGCTCTGCTGTCTTGGAAAAACCGTATATTGATTTGGAATCAGCCCAGGAACTGCTTTTAGTAAAGAAAATCAACCTGGATGAAGATCGTTTTGAAGAACAGATACTTATCATAGCAGAAACTCTTTCCGGGAAGAATGAACTCCAAATCCTGGTTGTGGACAGGGATGAAACACGGTCTATTTATTATGTTAGCTGGAAGACCAGTATTAATGCCGGCTCAAAAAACCATATTGCCCTTGAAACTATGGATTTAATCGGAGACCATATTTTGGAGATAGTGTTTATGGGAATGGACGCATCTGGAAAACAAACTCTCGATATTTTCAGACAAACTCCGTCAACCCGCCAACAAAGTCTGGTCTATGAGAATATTTTTTCCCAAACAGCCCTTGGTGTTATCGAGATTCAGCAAATTCCCCGTTCAGACGCCTATAATATGGGACAGATAGAGGACGTTTCCTTTCCAATAATTATAGAGGAAAAAGATCCCGATCCAGAGGTGGGTCCTCTCGACACTCTGAGAACCACGTATATCTGGCGGTTCCAGGAGAATACTTTTGTTCCTTCGCAGATAGAAAAAATCCAACGTCAAGCCATACAGGTAACCGGAGCGGCAGAATTTGCCCCTTCCTCCACGGAGAATCTGAAACTCATCCTTGAAGGAATATGGAGAAGGGACAGCGTACCAGAAGTAATTCTGGATTTTCAACCAACCCAGAAATCGATTATTTTCAGTACGGCCGCTATTCAGGAAATCTATCAATGGACAAATACCATTCGCACCCGTCCCAACGGGTTAACGATCCAGGGAGTCAATGTCCTGACTATCGAGAAAAAATTTCCTCTCCAAATCCAATACTCCTTAATTTTTGTCAATAGAAATAGAATAATGTTACTTTCCTCCTTCCCTGAGGAAAATATGCCCGGTACCTATACCAGAGTCGAGAGTTTTCAAGAAGAGAAAATAGAAAGGACTACGCCATTTGAACTTTCCGGAACCTACGCCAATGAGAGTGGTATCAGTATGGATTTTCAAAAACCTTTTTATGTTTGGCATAACGCAACAGAAAAACTTGAAGGTGGTTATTCGCTTTTTTACCTCAATGAATGGATTCTCCAACTTAAATCCATTTCTCCCAATGGGAGACCCTTAGGGACATCGAACTTCAAAGTCGATTTTTTCGAAGATAAAGAGAGTATTCAGATTAAGCGGGAACTCCTTCTTACCCCGGTCAACCTCACGGTTTCCGGGATTCGTCCTAAAGAGGGAAATGCAGTCCGTTTACAGCAAATTGAGATTCTCAACGCACCGCGTTAAACTGGTCCTCACTTTCCATCCCTCCAAGAAACCTTGTCTTACTTGAAAAAAAGCCACCCTCGGGACCAAATAAAGGCGCTATTGAAATTTTTTTCCTTGAAAGAAGGAATAAGTGCCATAAAGGCTGTTGAGGATTGATCATTTCCTGGTAATACTCTTCGGGAATATTTTGGGTTTTTTCCAGGTATAGTATCCTGAGAATTCTTTCCCGCGGTGTGTCTTCTTTATATGGTGAATCCATCCAAGATCGGATCCACGGATCAGGGAGGGAAAAATCATGAAAAAGATGCTGTTCCAAGAGTAATAAAGACAGTGAATCTTTATAGGGCGTAACACTGAGAGTTTTGACAAAATCAGTAGCCAAAGCCCTCCACCTTTGTCCATCTCCCCTAAATTCGGAGTCCCGCAAAAGTGCCCTTAGCCAAGTATCGCCGACGATACCAGGCAATCGAGAATGGTATACACGCCAAAGCTGATCGGCATCGCTTCTCCAAAAATCCGGGTTGTTCCAGAATGCCCCCGCTTGAGGATTCTGGCGCAAAAAATCCTCAACCTGAATACGTGGGTTCGAGGTAGTTTGAGGAAAAAGTGTTGAAGCTAATAAACAAAAAAAACAAACCGAAAGTCTAGGAATGTACAGTTTGAATCTTATCCTTGCCGGGTTCTTCGACAATTTTAGCAGGATCGGAAGGTTTTTTCCTTTCCTGGGGTTTTTTAGAACTTGTTATTAGCAGGAAGGGCAAGGTGAAAAGTATTCCGAGTATAAACGCAGTGATCACGACAAAAAAGGTCGGAGCCTTTTCAAAATTCCACACAACAAGGGAAATCTCGGTGGTTTTACCGAGATTAAACCCTATAAAGAAAAGCCCGTAGACAAGCGTCGTTATAAGAAAAAAGAACCGCATTCCTGGTTTCATCGTTTACTTCCGGTTGTAGTGATTAAAAAGCGTTAAGACACCTATAAGAACCAAAGCTCCAGCTCCGATGTAAAGTACTAAATCAATGAAATTCCCAACGAAGGGAATAAACCGTATCAAAATAATAAAACCCACGACTAACATCAGAAAAGCAAGGACTTTATTGACGTTGTTTCTCGCCATAATTATTCCGCCGCCAAAGAGCCCCAAGCCCAAGACCAGCGTAACCGGCCAGAATGCGCCTAGAATTCCCAAAGCAAAAAAAACTAAGCCACCGCCTATGATGCTTGTTACACCCCTTGTCACAACACTCTTATTATCAATGCCTTTATTTTCTACTATTTCACCCATAATATCCCCCCTATATTTAATATACTACATTTTAATGGCGAAAACTTCTCTGTCCAGTGAAAACCATTGTAGATTTTTTTTCGTTGCATGCTTGGATGGATTCGAAATCCCTGAGCGAGCCTCCGGGCTGAACCACGGCCGACACCCCCTCGTTCAACCCAATATCAATTCCGTCGCGAAAAGGAAAGAAAGCATCTGAAACCATAACAGCCCCCTTCAACCCGCCATTCATCGCCTTGACTGACTTTTCTATTTCTCTCTTTTTATCCTGATCGGTAAGTTGGGAGAAATTAAGTGAGAAAGCCTCCCATGAAAGTCTGTCCTGAAGTTTACGGTAAGCCTTATCCCTCGCTATTTCCGCCACCCCTACCCGGTCCTGTTCACCCGTTCCGATACCGACGGTCACCTGGTCTTTTACATAGATAACCGAATTACTTGTCACGCCGCTCTCAACCAGCCAGCCGAAGATAATATCCTTCCACTCCGATTCGTTCGGCTGGCGGTCGCAGGTATAGGTTTGTCCCTTGTAAACCGTTTCAGCGGGATAGAAATCCTCTGGCTTACGCGCCTGGGGGACGAAACTCCACTGGGCTATCAAGCCGCCGTCGGCTAAAGTTTTCCATTCAAGTACTTTCTTATCAGCCCATTTCCGAAGATATTCGATATTTGGAATGCGAAGAACCCTTACGTTGGGCTTCTTAGCAAACAAACCCATAACTCCTTCCTCGAAATCCGGGGCTAAAACTACTTCGACGTAACCGTCTAGGATTTTTTCAGCGGTTTCTTTTTCCAGGATTCTATTGAGGCCCACACACCCGCCAAACGCAGCCACCCTGTCAGCATGGTATGCTCTTGAAAAAGCTTCGCCGATACTGCCGGCAAGTGCCACTCCGCACGGGTTGTTGTGTTTTATGATGGCACAGGCCGGGTCATCAAACCACCTGAGAATACCGAGTGCGGCATCTGTATCTGTTATATTGATCTTGCTCGGGTGTTTTCCTGACTGTAGAAGTTCGGGCTGTGATGAAAGAAAGGAATTCGGGGGAAAATGGTTGGTCCCTCCAGCCGAAAAACCCCCGTCCACCAAATGGTAAAGTGCCGCTCCCTGGTCGGGATTCTCTCCGTACCTGAGGCCTTTTTCGCCTTCTTCAAGTTTCCAGGTGGTTTTTTTATACCTTAGGATCTGTTGATTTTCTCCTTTACCCATATGGATTTCCATATCCTGGGGAAAATCTTCATCCTGGATCTCACGGTAAATCGAAGAAAAATTCTTAGCCATTCGTCCATCCTTGAAATTTATAAGCGTCAAGCCCGCCTTTACCTGTTGATACGAGGTACTCGTCGATGGCTCTGTCATATTCAGCTATATGATGAAACGCCTTCCCAGCAAGGGTGAAACGAGTTTCCAACGTGGTTTCCCCGCCGTTCTCCCGAAAACTCGCAGAGAAATCCAGGTAATCTTCAGGGTTGCTGAGGACGCAAACACGATGGAAATTTTTAGCCGAAGCCCGGATCATGGTTGGACCGCCTATATCGATATTCGCCCTGGCTTTTTCAAGGTCTGCACCGGGTTGCGCCACCGTCTGGGCAAAGGGGTAGAGATTGACTACAACAAGGTCGATCGAGGGCACATTATTCTGTTTAAGAGATTCCTGGTGTTCCTGGTTAAAAGGTTCAGTAAGCAGTCCCAAATAGATCTTGTAATCGAGGGTTTTAACCAAGCCTCCCTGAATTTCGGGGTTACTCGTCAGGTCTTCCACTGTATAGACCTGAGAGACTCTGGTTGGAAAGGCGGTTTTTAAGGCTGTAAGCGTCCCTCCGGTGGAAAATACCTTAAGTAGGGGATTTACTTCAAAAAGTAACGAAAAAAGATTTTCAAGGCCTGACTTATCTGATACGCTCACGAGAACAGTTTGAACTTTCACCCTGTCAGGGACGGTGTAGACGGTATTGAGACCCACTTTTACCTCTTATTTCTTAGAAATTTTATCCAGTAGTTTTTTTGTATCTTTAAAGCCGCCGGTCATTTCCAGGACTTTCTGCCAAGCGGTAGCGGCCTCAGAATGGTTCCTATTGTTATAATGCGCCAGGCCCAGGTAATAGTAGGCCTTAATATGCTTTGGATCCAGTCTCACTGTATTGTTCAAATGCTCTGCAGCCTGTCGGAAATCGCCTAAATGGCTGGCCGACTGTCCAGCTAGATAATTCACCTCGATATTTTCGGGTTCGTATTCCAAGAAATGGATAAACTCGGAATAAGCCAGCCTGAAATTTTTCTCAAGGAAAAACTTCTTCCCGTGCCTCAGGGACTCGGCGGATTGGAAGGCCGACTCCCCATCCGGAAGAATATCAAAAACTACAAAAGTTCTATCATCGTTGGGTTTATTGGTTCCATAAAACGAGTCTACCGCTTCGATAAGTTTTTCCCCTGTTTCTCGGCTGCTAAGTCCATGGGATTTCTGTAAAAATTCCTCTAACTTTTCCGCTCCGAAAAACTCGCCTGAATCAGCCCTGGCTTCCGTTATTCCATCGGTATAAATGATGATCTTACTCCCCTTCTTAACGGGGTAGGTAACCGCCTGGTACTCGGCGTCCTGAAAAATACCAAGTATGGTGCCGTCCGCACCTTCACCTCCAAGCCTGGTGACTTCATTTTCACCTTTTATGGAACAAATGGCGGAATCGTGACCTGCCGAAGCAACTCTGATCTCCATTTTGTCGAGATCCAGAACAGCATAGTATGCAGTGAGGTAAAATCCCGTGTCCATAATGATGCCGGCTATGTCATGGTTAACGTGCTGTAGGACTTCCTGGGGTTCGATAAACCTCTTGGTATAGTACTCGAAATACGCCTTCACCATAGTGGTTATCAAAGAACTCGGAACACCGTGGCCCGAAACGTCCGCTATCAGAATACCTAACTTTTTATCATCAAGGACAAAGTAGTCAAAATAATCCCCTCCGAGTTCCTCCGACGGAAGCGAGGTTCCGTACATGTCAAAACCAGGGATTTTAGGAAATATTCTTGGAATGATAGCGCGCTGGACTCCGGTGGCAATCTGAAGCTCACGCTTCATCTTAGACTGGTAGTCTTCCAATTGTGTCTTTTGTTCTTGGATAGTACGCATGGCTTCGTCAAGTTTGAGCGTGATATCTACAAAGTTGTCAAAACTGCTTTCAATAACCCTTTCAAAAGCTTTTTTATCCGTGACATCCTGGACCAGCAAGCAGACAAAATCTTTTCCGTCCTCTTTCCAGGGAAAGGCAAAAAAGTGAAAACTCCGCTTTTCGCCGTCCTTCCTCAGAAGAACCATGTCTAAGTCGTCAAAGGATTCGGAGAACGCCGATGTGAGTTTATCCTGAAGGCGCTTGATATGATCGGGGGATTTGACAAAGTTCTGAATAAAACCTTCATACAGCAAATCTTCGCTTTTTAATCCCGTTATGGTGAGAAGGGCTTCATTGACATAAAGAGCCTTGTTGGACTCGTTAAAAATCACGTGTCCCATAGGGTTTTTTTTAACGAGAGAAGCTAACTGCTGGGCCGAAAAATTTTCCACCTATTTACCGCCTTAAAAGAGTATACAACATTTCGTCCTTTTGTCGAGTCCGGTTAGTTAGCTTTCGGTAACAATCGATAATTCCAAAGCTCGAAGGGTATTCCGCATGAGAAGCGCTATGGTCATTGGTCCCACTCCACCGGGAACAGGGGTGATAAACGAAGCCTTACCCAACATTTCACCGTAACAGGTATCCCCGACAAGACGAAACCCTTTGGCTTTTGATGCATCAGCGATACGGTTGACACCGACATCGATAACGACGGCGCCTTCTTTCACCATAGAGCCCCGGATCAATTCAGGTTTTCCCGCTGCCGCAATGAGGATATCGGCTTGGGAAGTAATACCGCCTAGGTTTTCTGTTCTGCTATGACAGATGGTTACGGTGCAGTTTCTGTCCAAAAGAAGTAAGGCCACCGGCTTGCCTACAGTAAGGGAACGTCCCACAACGACGGCGTGTTTTCCTGACAGAGGAATCTTATAGTAGTCAAGGAGTTCGAGTATTCCAGCAGGTGTGCAAGCAACAAACGAAGGTTCACCAAGAAGAAGTTTACCCATGGAAACTGGAAGAAAGCCATCAACATCCTTTTCAGGCCTGATTTTTTGAAGGATTTTTTTTTCATTCATCGATGGAGGCAAAGGGAGTTGAACAAGGATTCCGTGAACCTTCGGGTCAAGGTTGAGTTTTTCTACTTGAGCAAGGACCTCCGATTCTTGGGCGTCGGCAGGCAGCCTAATGTCGATGGATCTCATGCCCATGGCCTGGCAAGTTTTCTCCTTAGCCGTCACGTAAGAGACACTTGCGGGGTCCTCTCCTATTAATATAACGGCGAGGGTCGGAACCTGACCTTTCAAGGCAAAGGAAGTAGTTTCTGCACGTATTTTTTCCTGCAAAAAGGCAGAAACGTGTTTACCATCCATTAATTGTGTCGTCATATGTAACCGCCTCACTTCAAATCTGTTCTCATGGTAGCAACTCTTGGCTCTTTTGAGAAGTAGAGGCTTGATTTTTCTAAGGAAAAAAGAAATGATGAGAAATATGAAACGGTATTTACACGTAATTTTAATTTTAAGTTCATTTGCGGCCTATGGTCAGGAAAGTGAAATCACTGAAGTCCCGGTCTTCGCCTTTGACCAGAGGGTTCTGGGGGACAGGGTTCTGAATATCAACCTGGGAACAAACCTTCCTTTGTTCTTTCAGGACCTCAGCGGCAATACTTCACCAGCAAACCTGAGCCTGGGGGGTCTTCTTGGTCTCGACCTAGAATTCTATCTCAACAACAATGTGCGTATCGGTGGGACCTTAAGGGGGACCTTTAGCGGGACTCCAAATGCGAACCTCCTCTTTCTTGTTCCGATTTTATTCAGGGGTACTTACGAGTTTAAACTGTGGCCCTTTAGTTTTCCTGTTACCTTGGGTGCAGGGATCAATTTCAGCGCTTTCAAGGAAGCACTTCAGGTTGACTTCGCCGCTCAAATTGGCGGAGCAGCGTACTATAATGTGAGTTCCCAGTGGGGATTCGGATTGAATGTTTTCTACCTTTGGGTTCCCCAAATTTATGGAGCATCCTCATCCTACACCATCAAGGAATCCGATAGCAGATTTGGGAATTTTCTCGAAATCAGCCTCGGGGCGTCCTTCCACTTTTAACCTCGGAGGTTTTATGAATAATTTATTTGTCTATGTAGCTTTTATTATGGGTCTTACTTCATGTACCTATATGACCACCGGTATTTTTTATTCGGTGGAGAATGAAGAACTTATTCCGGACGCTGGAGACAGCCTGAACAACTCGGTGACTGTCAACGGTATTTCACGCCTCCTACCCACGACATTCGTTTCTGCGAGGTCCTTGTTTAAGAAAACTGATGGCGATTCAGAATGGTCACGTTTAACCCCTCCGGAATGGGGAAGCAGAACGTATGTTTTAGATACCGCAAACGGATCGGGTAGGATTTTTGCTATCGTTTCAGACGCCAACGGAGAAAACACCTCTCTTTTCCATTATAATGGTACTTCCTGGACTGCGAGCACCGGATCAGTCAACGGTACACCTGTAGGACTAACTGAAATTTACGGTACAACAGGAAACCTTGTGGGTGTGTATTTAAGCGTCAGAAAAAGCAACTACGAATACGACGTCCACGACTTGGATATAGGTACAGGTGTTATCAATGCAGCCATCAACCTAGCCGGTGCCCGTTCTGCTCAGCCTGTGCTAGCCGCCTCAAATGAAGGTGCCAACTTCTACCTGACCTTCGGTGATGGACGCCTTTTTAAGGGTCCAGTTAATAACTTGACATTATTAAATAAAAATTTTGGTGCCGATTTAGGAGGTACTTTCACACAGAACCAAAACTTTCCGGTTGCAAACACCGACATAATCGTTACCTTATCTTCGGGAAAAGTTGCCTACTCTACGGATAACGGTGATACTTGGACATACACAGCGGCCCATTCAAGGAACTCCGGAGAAACTCCCCTAATCTTGGGTTTAATTCATCAGATCGGTACAACTCTTGTAGCCGGTAGTAAAGTTTCAGGATCAACCGGAGGAGGATACTATGAAATAGTATCCGACGGTGCCGGCGGGGCCAAACTTCAAAATCCCACTATCCTCACTGCTTCGGATGATAACTACCTGTCAGCTGAAATTAGCACATCAACAATCACCTCCTTCTACACAGAGGGCACCCTCACCTATTGCGGAACCTTGGGTTTTGGACTCTTTAAACAGAATCAAAACGACAAGAGGTGGAGTTGGGAGTAAAATATCTAGGCTCCTAGGGATTTCTTAGTGAAGGAATGGACCTGAGAACTTCCTGGAGTTTTTCTTCCTGCCCTTTTCTCAGGTAATTTCTTTCGATTTCTTCCATGGTCAGCCCTACGAGTTCGTGGCTGAGATAGTGGATCCACAGGTCATCTTTAGGCTCATAGATATCCCAGAGACGGCAGTAATAATCAGGAACTATAGGTAAGGTATCCCTATCTGCGTAGCGTTTGTAGTCGTGCACTGCGACGCGCACGTCGGAACGCGGGAGTCCCTTAGCCAGAATTACATCGACCAGGTAGTTGATTGTTCTCCCGCTGTCGTAGATATCATCCACAAAAAGAATCTTATCCCCGCTTCTGAGATACTGTGGGTCGTAGGTCCAACCGTCTACGCGGATTGCCTGTTGGGATCGTATATCGGTGTAACTATGGGCCACCACCGCAGCATAAAGCATCTTGCGCCCAGATGGCCGGTGGAGGTTGAGGTACTCGCTAAGGACATTCCCTAGGTAAGCGCCGCCGCGCAGGCTGACGTAGAGAACATCCGGGAGGAACCCGGAATCTAAAATCGCCCTACCGAGAAGCAGGGCGTTGTTGCGTATTTCTTCAAAACCAATAAAGGATTTATCGGTCATCTACCTATGCCGATGGTGACATCAACATTTTCCCGTTTGATGGTAATTTTCAACTCCCCGGTCCCCCTGTTGAGAGCTTCGTAAAAATTCCTGTAGTTGTCAACAGGGCGTCCGTCTACGGCTTTTACGAGGTCCCCTTCCCGAAGTCCGGCTATTTGAGCCGGAGTTCTTTCTATCACACCGGAAATCACAAGTCCTCTTGCATCTTTGAGTTCTGGTATACGGTTACGGAGTTCGTCAGAGATCTGCATGATGGTAAATCCCGGCCAAATCGTGGAATTCTGTGCGTTGATGCGCTCTTCGTTGGGGCGCTCTTCGATAACTGCAGTTTTAGTCGAACGTTCACCCAGGCGGATGATTTGGAATACCGCTCTTGATCCAGGGGTAAGTTCTCCGACCATTTGTATGAGTTCATTAGCATTCTTCACAGGTGTGTTGTTCAGAGAAGTAACAAAGTCCCCGGGGAGAATTCCAGCCTTGGAAGCTGGCGAATTTTTGAAAAGGTGGAAGATAAAGGCACCGCGGGCATCAGCCAATCCGAGGGCCGTAGTGCTGTCTGGGTCCATATCCCCTATACTCACGCCTAACCAGCCATATCGCACACCACCGCCCGAGACAAGTCCCTCTATCGGTCGTTTGGCGTTGTTGATAGGAATGGCGAAACCCAGTCCTACACTGCCGCCTGTTGGCGATTCGATCCATGTGTTGATCCCGACGATCTCGCCCTGAAGATTGACAAGCGGACCGCCGCTGTTGCCTTTATTGATAGATGCGTCTGTCTGTATAAAATCGTTGATATTTTGACCAGGGCCCCCTCGGCGTCCGAGTGCGCTGATTATACCTTGAGATACTGAAAAACCCAGACCGAGTGGACTTCCCATGGCCAGGACGATATCACCGACTTCCAGCTTGGAAGAGTCACCGAAAACAGCGGTTGGAATGGTGGTGTCTCTTGTTTCAAATTTCACCACCGCCAAATCCCGGCGCTGATCATTTCCGACAAGAACCCCGGGGAATTCCCGTCCGTCATAAAGGAGAATTTTGATCTCCTTCGCACCGTCTACCACGTGGTTATTTGTCAGAGCGAAAAGAAAGTTTCCCTCACGCTTGAACATAACCCCAGAACCCAAACCGCGGCTTTCAAATTGCCTAGGTTGTGGTCTCTGCCTTGGTGTATCCTGGGGTGTATTTTGGGGGGAAAAGAAAAACTCCCAGGGGAAGTCCTCTCCAAAAGGTGTAGCGGGACTGGCTGGGGAAGAGATTGATAGTGTTTGAATTTCGACAACTGTAGGTAGGACATTTTGCGCTATGGAACGAAAACTGTTCTGCATTTCCCAAAGGGAAGGCGAAATATTATTTTCGCGTTCTTGGGCAAGGACATCGGAACTTGGCCCTGAACCGCTGCTGCAGGAAATCCCTGCAAGAGCAGTGAATAAAAAAACAAAAAACATCGAAAATCCTTCTCTAGATTTTACCTTATGCATCATTTAAAACTCCTCTGTAGAAAATACACCTAACCTGCGAAAAATTACAGTAAAAATTCGAAAACTCAACTAATCTTCTAGGGTAAGAATTCGGATTCCATCCTCAAGGACAGCTACGGTATGTTCAAAATGCGCACTCTTTTTTCCGTCTTCAGTGACGACGGTCCAACCGTCTTCGAGCACCTTAACATTAGAAGTACCCAAGTTGATCATGGGTTCGACTGCTATCACTAAACCGGGATGGAGCTTGGGGTTCGGACCTATTCCCACATTATTGGGTACCTGCGGGTCCTCATGAACGTCAAATCCTACACCATGCCCGCAATATTGATGCACTATTCCGAAACCATGGGGTTTGACCACCCCGGTAACAGCGCGCGCAATATCCTTCATTCTTCCATTCGGTGTTATGGCGGCAATCCCCGCATTCAGTGCATCCTTGGTAACTTTTAAGAGAAGTTCTTCTTTTGGGGTGATTTTTCCTATTGGAAAAGTTAATGCCATATCACTGATAAACCCGTTAAGGTTGATACCGCAGTCTAGCCCTACAAGGTCGCCGGTTTTTAACTTTCTATTCCGCGGGATCCCATGGATCACCTCATTATTTACAGAAGTACACAGTGTAGCTGGGTAATTAAAAAAACCTTTGAAGGCCGGTTTAGCCTTGTTCCGTGTAATAAAATCCTGGGACCATTTATCAAGGTCAAGAAGATTGGCTCCTTCCACAACAAGAGGGACAATTTCCTTGAACATTCGAGATAGCAACCTGCAAGAATCGTGGATACGGTTAATTTGATCGATAGTTTTCAGTTTCATTAGTTCTCCCTTCTTCATTCCACCTGCCCAAGAGTATCGAAGAGTCGGGAACGCTTAAGTCAAGGTTTTTTGCTGTGTTTAAAGTTTCAATTGCCGTTTGTTTTTCACCCATAAGATAGAGCCACTGGGCCCTCATATATAAGAGTCTTGCACGAAGAAAAAGTCTCGACCTCGAAGAATAGAATCTGTTCAGCATGAATTCAGCATTCCTGTTGTGTTCAAGGGCAAGAGAATAGTCGCGCCTTTCATTCGTCGTCTTCACAGTGAGAGAAGCTAAAACCCCGGCATTATATTCCCAGAAAAAATCTCTTTCTGAAGGAGGAAGACTCTTCCAAAGGTCGAAAGCCTCCTGGGCGCGATTTCCCAACTGGGACATTGCAAGAACCCTTTCCCGAACCACGTTGTACGCGTAGGGTTTTTCACTGAGATACTTTTCGGAGAAACTCAAACACGCTTGAAATTCACCCCTTCTGTTCATATCCCAGAGAAGCATTTCGGCGATCCCATCCGACCACACTAGGTCATCTTTAGCACTGTTGAGCAATGAAACAAGCTGGGGCTGTGTGATAAGGTCTGTGAAAGCCGCATAAAAAAGGTATTTTTCTTCGAGACCTGAACTTTCCGACCTTGCCACAGATGCCATAGAATTTTGAAGAGGTGCAATTGACGCATTTCTGGAAAAAGCAAGTGCTGTCCGCAGGTATAAGGCAAACTGTTCAAGTTGGGGTAAGTTATTTTTTTCAAGAAATTGTAAGGCTAGCTCGACTTTTTCCGCCTCCAGTAATAATAAGGCATAGTTCCGTATTAGGACTTCTCTCAACGTCTCAGGCAAATCCAAATTCTGTCTTTCAAAAAGATTTATTAAAACATCCTCCGATTTTCGGTTCATAGCCAATCGGAAGTAGGATTCAGCTAGAGGAAGTTCAAGAGAGATATCATTTCCAGAGACTATTCTGCTTTTTTCCAAATAAGTCGCCGCGTCATCCCAGCGTCCCAGTCGAAAAGAAGCTAGACCTGCGAGCCGTTGCCAAACCGAGGCGGATATGCTCGATTCTTTGAGAATATTTAATGCCGAAAGAGCCTGGTAAAATCGGAGAAACTCGGGATCGTTTTCGTCCCTTGCACTCGTGAGAAGAGCACGTGATACTATACTCGGATCCCTTGATAGGGCTGACGCAAGGAAGGTCCAGAGTTTTGACGACCTGTCATCAAGAATTTCACCGGGATTCAGTAAAATATTTTGTCCTCGGGAAGTACTATAACTTCTCAAATAGTACTCAAGGTTGTAGCGATTCTGAATTCTCGCTAAGGGGTCATCCCCGGACCTTCTTTCGGGAGGCAGAGTCATCCAATCACCAGCTTTTACCCTTGCGTACCATAGGAATCCTTGAAGAACGTTATTCCCATGGATTTCAGAATGAGCTTTTTGGGCCAATGTGAAAAGAAGCGAAAAATCCTTCGTCCGGCGGCCCAAGCCCCGGGCAAGGTTTAACCAGGCAATCCAGCGCTGTGCAGGAAAGCGGGTGTTGCCCCTATATTCAGAAAGAAGTGTTAAATCCTTGGCAAGGGCTGGAATATCACCCTGATTGGAGTGCAATGTAGCCTGTTGGAAGAGTTCTTCAGGATTAAAATCCATGGGACGCAGTATTGGAAAAAGTACTATAAACCCCAAGAGAACCACTATGAGGAAGGACAGAATCCCCATAAGACCAAAAATTAAACGGTTAGACTGCCGATTGGGCCTTGACGATTCCATCAAGCACTCCATTCACAAAACGATAACTTGAATCTGTACTATATTCTTTAGCAATTTCGACAGCTTCATCGATGACAACTTTAACAGGTGGTTTCTCAGCGGAGAAGAAAAGGGAAAAGATACTCATGCGGATCAAGGATAAGTCGACCTTCCCTATGCGTCCTATCTCCCACCTGGGACTGTGTTTTACTATCAAGCTGTCAATTTCAGCTTGGTTTTCGTGGGTTCCACTGATGAGACCACGGGCAAAAAATTGTAGCGCTTCGTCCTTGGTCAGGGGATTATCCTCCTCCAACCAGTCGAGTTGAAGGACAGCTTCGAGATCGGATCTACCGATCTCGAGCATGTAAAGTCCCTGAAATGCCGCGACTCGGGCCTCGCGGCGTAGGGTTTTCATCAGAAATTCTGGGGAAAAGTCTTGATATCGGCTTGTGTCTCAGCCTTCAATCCATCAACCACGGACTGCATGAATTCCTGGAGTTTCTTCTGCTGTTCCTGGGCCGTCAACTGCAACCGTATATATTCGCGGACTGTTCTCGTATCAAGAGGTGAAATTTTATCTGTAATGGCAAGAAATCTCTGATCGAGTTTATCAGTAATGCGGACGATGTGAAGACCGGCATTGCTTTCCATCAAGGTCGTTGAGGTGGCACCTTTACGCATCCCGAAAAGCAGAGCAACAAAATCCCTGCCGAAGAGACCGATTGCTTGTGCATCACCCCGGGCAAGAAAGCCTAGATCCCCGTTACGGGGTTTACTGCCCTCGTCTTCAGAATCAGTACGGACTAGCTCCTCAAAAGTGGCCTGGTTAGAATTCAAGCGACCCAGTGCTGCTGTCGCTCTGGCGCGGATTTCAGCTATGGTCCCCCTTGGCTGTTGTTTTGTATCGAAGAAAATATGGCTGATGCGTACCAGATCGGGGTTCATAAACTGGGCTTTGTTTTCATTGTAAAATTCATTGACCCGTGCATCTGTAATCTCAACATTCTGAAGGTGCGAGGCTTCAGGCTTAGACATGATGAATTTTTGAGTTACATAGGACTTTCGAGCCTCTGTAAGAAAAGCTGCCCAAGTCGAACCAGACTGCTGTTCTATCATGCGCCGGAATTCCGCATCGGGAACAGTAGCAGGAACCCGTGCTGTTGACTTGGCGAAAGCGATTATCTCTGCATCCGTGGCCCTGATACCAGCACGTTCTGCAGCCTGTGCCAGGAGAACTTCTGAAACAAGGACGTCAATAAGTTTTATCTTGTCCGCAGGTTCCATGGGTTTTTGAGCCAACCTTTCCAAACGGGATACCTTATCTCTAAAATCACGCTGACTGATAACTTCAGTTCTGACCAACCTGACTGTTGCCACTGCAACGTCCGGTGTCTGGGAAAAAACTAATCTGGTAGAGGCTATCATAAAAGCCAAAACCACAGCCTTTTTCAATTGCATTTCATGCTCCTTACTATTCAAACTCCATTCCGGGGCAACAGTTTCAAAAACTTAGCAAAGTCTGAACCTTCCCGGGAATTGGAAATACCTTTAAAATCTCTTACAAACATACCTTCACCTTCGAGTGAATTCATGACCATAACTAGGGTTTTCTCAAGTCCAAAGTTTCCCGGACCTGAAAAGACCGCCGTTTTTTTTCCCGCCAAGAACCCGCTTCGACCGAGCATTTCCTTCCAACCTTCGTGGAGTTTCTTTGGGAACCAGCTTTCAACTGGATAACCCCAGACAATAAACTCATATCCAGTCAGCTTCTTCTCTAAATCTTCAGGCCAGCTTATCAAGTCGACAAAGACATCTCCCCGGCGCTGTAAAGCAGAAAAAACACTTCTCCCTATCTCAGACCAGAGAACAGGTTCCTTCGGCGTCTGCCACAGCACCAAGGCACTTCTGATCAGGGAATTGCCTCGGGCTCAGGGCTTTCCAGCGGCGTCAAAACTTCAGGAGAAGGTGTGAGAATATCATCCAAAGGGGATACTTCTTCTAAAGGAGAGTTCAACCAGTCCGCCGGAGACTCCGAAGACGGTTGAGCTTCGGGAAGAATATCGCCACCTGGACTGCGGAACCATACCGCTAAGAAGATGGCAAGTCCAAAAAAAATAACACCAAGGACGGTAGTCGTCCGTGTAAGAATATTTCCTGAACGTGCACCAAACGCACTGTTACTGCCACCGCCGAAAAGTCCGCCGATGCTATCTCCCTGTTCATCCTGTATAAGGACGAGCAAACCCAGAAGGAGGCCGCTGAGCACGAAAACAACGATAGCGGCAATCTGTACTATTTGTAAAATCATTTTCTTTCCTATTCCACTAAAGCTATTGGCAGAAATGTGTCTGCCTTTAAGGATGCACCGCCGACCAGAGCGCCGTCAATATCCGACATAGACATCAATTGCTTGGCGTTCTCGGGTTTTACGGAACCCCCGTACTGTATGATCATTTCATCCGCTGCTTTTTTATCGTATAGCTTTTCAATCAGACCCCGAATCGAGATATGGACTGCGTTTGCGTCTTCGGGAGAAGCCGTCTTACCGGTTCCTATCGCCCAAACAGGCTCATAAGCTATGGTAATTTTTTTCAACTGTTCGGAAGTGATGCCTTTCAGTGCCACTTCTGTCTGCCGAAAAACAACTTCTTCAACTTTTCCCGCCTCCCTCTCGGCAAGCGTTTCGCCATTGCAGAGGATAACTTCAAGCCCGTGCTTAAGAGCTAAATGCACCTTTTCGTTGATCAATTCGTCGGTTTCGGCAAAAAATTGCCTCCGTTCCGAATGTCCAAGAATAACTGTATCCACACCCAGGTCTTTCAGCATTAAAACCGAAATATCTCCCGTCCTTGCCCCAGTCTCAATATTACTCATATTCTGAGCACCAAGAAGGACAATTGAGCCACGCAGGACTTCCTTTACAGCAGCTAAAGCTGTAAAAGGTGGGGCCACCAAAGTTTTATTCTTACCAGCCTTCACACCGTCGGCTACTGCCCGAGCGAGTGATGTACATTCGGCTACCGTACCAAACATCTTCCAGTTTCCAGCAATATATAGTTGTCTCAATTCACTCCCCTACTTTGTTTCCAGAATCGCGATTCCAGGAAGCACCTGTCCCTCAAGAAATTCGAGGGAGGCACCACCGCCAGTCGAAACGTGGCTCATTTTCTCAGAAAGACCGAACTGGTTCACAGCGGCAACGGAATCGCCTCCGCCGACGACACTGATAGCACCAGATGCCGTGGCTTCTGCAACGAATTCAGCAACCTTCTTTGTACCAGCGGCAAAATTTGCGAACTCAAAAACACCGACCGGACCGTTCCAAACAATGCTTTTGGCACCAAGAATCGCTTCCTTATAGAGTGCAATAGTTTTAGGTCCGACATCCAACCCCATCATACCGTCGGAAATATTTTCCGAATCCACCATCACGGGAGTTTGATCTGCAAAGGTCGCAGCGCAAGCGTGGTCGACTGGCAGAAGGATTTTTACTCCCTGTGCTAGCGCAGAATCGAGGAGTTTCTTTGCAGTGACTAAAAAATCATCCTCAACCAGACTGGTTCCCACCTTAAAACCTTGAACCTTGAGAAAGGTGTAAGCCATTCCACCGCCGATGATCAAAACGGAAGAATTCTTCAATAAAGATTCGAGCACAGCGATTTTGGAACTGACCTTGGCACCTCCGATGATGGAAATCATAGGTTTTGCGGGATTATTAAGGATAGGAGCGAGGTATTGAACCTCTTTCTCCATCAGAAACCCTCCAACCTTAACCTTGGAAAATTCAGCTATAGTCGCAGTTGATGCGTGGGCCCTATGGGCCGTACCAAAGGCGTCATTGACAAAAATCTCACCGTAAGAAGCCAGCTCTTCAGCCAGGACTCGCTGGGTTTCAACCTCTTTAGCGGTTTCTTCCTTGTGAAATCGGGTGTTTTCAAGCATGGCGATCCCGCCAACCTGTAAATTTGACACAGCTTCGAGCTGGCCCAAGCAAGAGGGTAAAAAAACAACCGGTTTTCCAAGGAGCCCGCCGAGGTATTCCGCGACGGGTTTTATACGATGTTTACCGTCGAGATAAGCCTCCATATCAAAAGCTCTTCCCTCTTTTTCAGCCTTTTCCTTAGCCTTTTTTGAATCTTTATCTGGATCACCCAAGTGACTCATCAAGACTAAGGACCGGACACCCTGATCAAGAACATACTTGATAGTGGGAAGAGCAGCGCGTATTCGTGTATCATCCTGGACTTTTCCATCCTTCATAGGAACATTGAAGTCCACTCTCATCACGACGCTTTTGCCAGATAATGAAATATCCCGAACGGTTTTAATCATCGCCTGCTCCTTAAGCCTTTTCAGCCATGTAGAGCATGAGGTCTACAACACGGTTTGAATAGCCCCACTCGTTGTCGTACCAACTTACGAGCTTAAAAAACCTCTTTTCACCGGGAAGGTTGTTCTGTACTGTAGCCTTGCTATCGTAGATAGAGGAACGTGCATCGTGGATAAAATCTGATGATACCAGCTCTTCGGTGGAATAGCCTAAGATGTCCTTAAGATAGGTTTCGGAGGCTTTCTTGAGTAGTGCATCAATCTCTTCAATGGATGACTCTTTCTCGGTACGGAAAGTAAGGTCGACAACTGAAACGTCAGCCGTGGCAACACGGAAACTCATGCCTGTCAGTTTCCCCTTGGTCGAAGGAAGAACTTCACCGACGGCCTTGGCGGCTCCGGTTGTGCTGGGAATGGTGTTGATAGCTGCTGCGCGGCCGCCTCTCCAATCCTTCTTGGAAGGACCGTCGACGGTCTTCTGGGTTGCGGTGTAGGAGTGAATTGTTGTCATAAGTCCCGTCTCAATTCCAATACCTTCTTTTAGAAGTACATGAACCAGGGGCGCAAGACAGTTTGTGGTACAAGATGCGTTGGAAACAATATGGTTTTCCGTGTTTTTGTATTCATTTTCATTGACACCCATAACAAAGGTTTTGATCTTGACGTTGTCATCCTTGCTCTTAGCAGGTGCGGAAATGATAACCTTTTTTGCGCCGGCGTCTAGGTGGCCTTTAGCGCGTTCATCGACGAAAATTCCTGTGGATTCGATAACATAATCAACTCCAAGATCCTTCCAAGGTAATTCGCCGGGGGTCTTGGTGGCCATAACACAGCGGACCTTATCACCCGCTACGACGAGAATATCGTCTTCTTCCAGGTCAGGACGGCTTTTTTCACTTGAAACAGGAAAAGTCGCCTTTCCATGAACCGAGTCGTATTTGAGTTGGTAAGCGAAATATTTGGCGTCTGTTGCTACGTCTACAACAGCGACTACATCAATCTCTTTTCCCAAAAGACCCCGTTCTACGATCGATTGAAAAACCAAACGACCTATTCGGCCGAATCCGTTAATTGCTACCTTAATCATCTCATCCTCCAATGGTGTAATTTTCTGCATTAGTCTAGGTCAATGGGCGGTCTCTGTCAACACAAAAGCAATGTTTTTACCTCAACGGACCTTCAAAACATCCCTTTGAAGCACGTTCAAACTTGGTGGAAGTGGAGCAAGATTTTCTGGTGTGTTTCTTCGTAAAAAAACCTCGTCCCCCGGGGTTGTCAGATCATAATGGTCGGAAGGAACAATGGTACCTTCGCACAGCCAATCTTCGACCTTTGTTATAGTGAGAATACCCAAAAGGTCGCCTTCGGCCCATTGGACCAGGGGTAATTCCGCACCAAGCCTGGCGATCCCCGGCTTTAAAAGCGAAAATTTATCGCCGATTTTTACGCCATGAAGTGTACCAAGGGGTATCAACCCTTGAATTTGATTGTTGCGCGTACGCTTTTGAGCCAAAACCGCCCTTAAAGGGAAATATTCACTGATTTTTTGAATAAATTCCCTTACCGCCCCTAAGATTCTCCCGCTACCCCTTCTTGAAACTGAAATCCGGCGCACAAGCCTGCCCGTTGACCCCATGTGTAGTCCGGCTTGCACGGTAAAAGTCTGGTTAAGATCCAAGAAATCTAAAAGTACGAAGAAATCCGCTCCTTGCCTTCTTGAAAGCCTTATAGCTTCTTCCTCTTCCTCGACAAACGACGAGTCCCTATCGAATAACCCGGTAGAATTGTCTCTCGGGAGTATCTGTGAAGGGAAAATGCCGACGCGGATTTCTTCCGTAGAGCCTTGCGCCCGGGAACGCGGCCAAGGTGCCATCACGCCTTCCCATTGATAAACCAGGAATTCCGTCAGGATTTTTTCCTTGTCCGAATAGTCTACTGTCTTCACTCCGCTACTACGAGTAAAAACAGCGATTCGAAAACCTCTACCGCCCTCGCCCTGGATATTTAAAGCCCAGGAGCCGACATCCAGCCAGTTTCGGAATTGATCCAGATCCAGACCCCAACTTTTACCTAGAGACTCATCGACATACCACCTATCACGCCAATACCCTAATTCCCTCCCAAGTTCACGGTCGGCCTCGCCCGACAGGGTTCTGCTGGCCTGTCTTTCAGAAGACATCGCTGTACTAAAGCGTAGAAGGTTTTCAAGGTACATTCCCTTAAAACCCAGGGACTTCCAAGAACTTGTAAACCCCCACCGGGCTCCCTTATCCAGAGGGTCTATAAAAAGAGCTCTTCTATAAGAATCGCGGACCCAGTCCTGCATATTCCTGGCACTATACGTCCTGGCCATTTCAAGGTGGTACTGGGAAGGAATGGCCCTTAATGGATTATCCACCGGTAGCTGCGAAATACTCGCTTCCCAACTCAATCTCAAGAGTTCATTATCTTTGTCAAAGTCGACGGCTCGTTTCATGGCCTTTTGGGCTTCATCCCACCTTTTTAATCTACTGTTCACAGCGCCCAAGAGATAATAGGTCATGGCATTATTCGGCCCTTTCTCAAGTGCTTTCATCAGGATTGGAATAGCTCTTTCCAAAGTTCCAGCGTCTCCAAGGACGGAATGTTTAGCAAGTTCGAACCTCGCCCGTTGTTGGGATGCTTGGATAAAAACATCTGGGTAGGTCCAGTTTTCGGACAGCTCGGAAAGCCTAAGCAAGAGCTGGTCAGCACGCTCAAGGTCACCCTTATTCTGAAAAAACACTGCTGCGCGGTAAAGAACTTCCGGTTCGGCTCCGTGATATCTTAAAAGATTTTCCATAAGCACACCGGCACGCAGGGTGTTTCCAAGATGCTCTTCTATTTGAAATAGGGAGAAAAGAGCTTTAAATTGTCTGGGATCCCTCTGTAAAACCTGGGTATAATACCGTGTGGCCAAAGGCAACCTTTGTTTCATGACTTCGAGATCCCCAAGCACCGCCCAAAGTTCCGGTCCCTCACCTTCACGCAGGGTGATTTCTCCAAGAAGATTCTGAGCATTCTGAACGCCTTCTGGCCCTTTTGTCATAAGTATTTTAGCAAGAATAAGCTGGCTTCTTCCTTGTTCACCTGAAAGCCTTGATGCTTCCCTGGCGTGAAATTCAGCTTCCCGGTCTTCTCCTAGTTGAAAAAAAACGAGTGCCAATTCTTCGTGGGCTTGCAGGTAATTGGGGTTGGTTTGAAGGCTTCTGCGAAGCAGCGAGGCAGCCCTTATAAAGTCCTGTTCCCGGAGGGCGGACATGGCATCTTGATAAAACTGCGAAGCATTCTGCCCGAAAGCTTCTACTGCTACAAGAAAGAAAAATAGGAAAATTTTATTCTTCATAAGTATCATTTTTTACAATCTTAATTGTTTTGATTTTATGACCGTCCATACTCTGAATGATAAATTCAATCCCATTGGAAGTCGCCTTTTCGAACCTCACGGGAATCTTACCAAATAAATCGAAAACATAGCCGCCCAGAGTATCGAAATCCGTATGGGGGAGATTGAAATTCAGACGGTCGTTCAGCTCTTCGATGGAGACTCGGGCGTCGCAGAGGAAGGTTGTAGGGTTAAGGACAATGATGTCCTCAACTTCGTTGTCGAATTCGTCTTGGATGTCGCCGATGATAATTTCAATGACGTCTTCCATGCAGACAACTCCGGAAACTCCGCCGTATTCATCCAAGGCTACGGCAATATGAACACGCTTACGTTTAAACTCAGCGAGGAGGCTGTCAAGGCGTTTTGAATCCGGGACAAAGAAAGCCGGCCTGCACAACGAAACGAGTTCAACCTGGTCGGGAAGTTTAAAATCCTGGCGGTAAAGGTATCTCACCACATCTTTCAAATAAAGGACACCCACAACATTGTCTATGGTATCCTGAAAAACAGGGTAGCGGCTATGTCCGCTGTCCACCATGATTTTCAACAAATCTGAGGATAGGACAACAGAGGGAAGAAAAACGGTATCAATCCTTGGGACCAGAACTTCCTTGACGGTGGTCCCCCCTAATTCCCTGATACCTTCGATCATTTCAGACTCATCGCTGCTCGGACTACTTTTATCGTGCTTCTTTCCGAACAAACCCTCAAAAAAACCCCTCTTCTTCACTTTCCTTTCCTTTTCCATCTGCCAAGCAACTCTTCCTGAAAACTCAACATGGGTTCGCCAGCATCGTTCGACGCATGATCCCATCCTAAAAGATGTAAGTTTCCGTGAAGCGTAACCCGTAAAAGCTCATCTAAAAAGTCCACCTTAACATCATCCGCCGACTCGGCAATATACTTGGGACAAAGAAGAAGGTCCCCCCGAATCCTGCTCTTTGAAGGATGTTCATCGTTCAGAAAAGACAAGACGTCTGTCACCTGATCTTTTTGTCGAAACCTGTGGTTATAGTCCTTCATTATATCTTCTTCACAGAATACTATACCTAAGTTCACTGTTTCAATATCTAATTCAACCCAAATCCATTCTAAAAATTGATGAAATACTTTTGAATATACCGGTTCTACCCCGTCTATCCAGTGGATTTCAAGGTCAGCGTCCATTTCCACCGTCCGGATACTCGATGCGTGAATGGAATTGACCCGCCATAGTTTGGATAAGGCTGTCTTTTATTTTTTGAATCTCCCCTAGGCTTAAACCGCTATCGTTAAGCAATTCCTCATTCACTTTCTTTTGTATTAGATCCGAAATATACCGTTCCAGAGTACTTCTGTTTGGATTTTTAAGTGTTCTGCAGGCTGCTTCAACCGTATCTGCAAACATCACTACTGCGCTCTCTTTAAACTGAGGATTGGGTCCGGGGTAGCGAAATTCATCCTTTGATAATTCCTTTTTTTCAGCTTCACACGCCTTACTATAAAAAAACTCGATCAGCCCGTTGCCGTGATGCTGGAGAATAATATCCATAATTTTTTGGGGAAGGCTGAGTTCCTTGCCCTTTTCAATTCCGTTTCTTACGTGGGCCTTAAGAATTGCGACACTCATATTGGGCTTGAGCTCATCATGCTTATTAAAACCATGTTGGTTTTCAACAAAGTACTCGGCTTGTTCAATTTTACCAATATCGTGGTAAATAGCACCTACGCGCGATAAAAGAGCATCTGCTCCAATAGCTCGCGCTGCGTTTTCCGAAAGATGCGAAACGTTGACGGAATGGGCGTATGTCCCGGGAGCCAGGCTCAACATTTTTTTCAGAATCGGTGCATTGAGGTCGCTGAGTTCTTGAAGCCTGAAGCGTGTCGGTAAGTTCAAAACGAGTTCCAGCGGAGGGAGCAGGCCGAGCGCAAGAATTCCCGTTAACAACCCGTTTAACCCGAAAAGAACGCTCTGGATTAACCAGTCTGAATTCCAGTCAGGACTCCAGAATTGACCTGAAAGGCTGAGAAGAAAATTAAGGACCCCCAGAAGAAGACCAGCTTTGAAAAGATCGATTCGCCCTTTAACCTTAGTGATAAAAAATGCGGTCAGTGCTTGGGAAATTCCCAATGCCGTAAAAGATAAAGGAGAAACAAAAAACAGAACAGGAAGACTGATAAGAAGGGAAAACACGGCTCCAGTGAGAGGTTGTGATAGAAAGGTGACAAACAGGACCACAAGTCCTAGCGGGGAAAAAAGAATTCCCACCCAAGAAGGCCAGAAGGCTGCGCTCGTAACCGAATAGGTAAGGAAGAAAATCCATATCACAGCAGTTATTGCCTGAAAAGAATAATCTTTTAAAACTGAAGAATTGATTTTAGGAAAAAAAGTGAACCAGAGAACGAAAACCAAAACCAGGACAATAACGATACTCAGTCCCTTAGAAAAAAGTTTTCCACGCAACGATCCGGAAAGTTCGAGAATTCGGTTCCTGCTTTCAGTCGTAATGATTTCACCATCCTCAAGGAGGACCTGACCTTTCCGGATTGTGGTCATTACGGGCGGGGTATTCCTCTCGATGCTTCCAAGCATTTCTTCCGTTGCATCCTTATCAAAGAAGGTATTTGGTTGTAAAAGGACGTCCGCCAGGCCTGGTTCGACAGAAGGTAAACTTCTAGCCTCGCGCATTTGGTTGAAGAGGAGTTTATGCTTGTTAAAAACCAGGACGGAATTTCTTGATATGGGGATGCGTACCTCTCCTGAATTGAGGCTGGAACGCATTTCGATTCCCTGGGTAGGTATTTGCGTACTATTAGCTTCAAGGACACCGAGTTCCATAACATCCACGAGGATTTCTCTTTCCCTGTCAAGAAAGGTGTCGAGGCTAGGCATAGAAAGAAAGTTTAGAATATCGCTGGGTCGAAATCTCCCGGTGTAAATATCCTCAAGTTGTAAAAAAACTTCGGAGGGATTTAATCCGTTCTCCTTCGCCGTACGTAAAGTCTGAGCGACGTAATCAAAAGAAGCGAGGATCTCTGTCGTGATATCTTCCCGGATTTTATAAACAGGCCGGGCAAGCTGGGTTCTGGCAAGCATTCTACGGCGCGTATTGACAGTATCTACAAATTGGTACTCTCGGTCGGAAACAACACGGTAAGACAATTTCTCCCCCACCACCAAATCGGCGTCCCCGGGAAGAGAAAAGAAATTACCTGGCACCCCCATAAAGAGAATGATGAAACTTAGAGTGAAAACTAGTCCGAGCACGAATCGATCCAGCCTGAACCGGGAATAAGAACTGTTATTAAGATTTCTCATAGGCTTCTACAATATGACGAACGAGTGCGCTTCGGATAACTTCGGTCTTATCAAAATTGATGATGCTGATATCCTGAACGCCTTGAAGAAGTTCTTGAGCTTCAAGCAGACCGGATTGTTCCCTCCGTGGAAGATCTACCTGGGAAACGTCACCCATAACTACAGCTTTGGTCCCTTCGCCCAGCCTCGTCAAGAACATTTTCATCTGTCCCTTTGTGGTATTCTGGGCCTCGTCCAGGATGATAAAACTATTTCTCAAACTTCTCCCCCGCATATAGGCAAGCGGGGCTATTTCAAGTTGTCGCATTTCTTCCAACCTTTGGACAACCTCGTAGGGAACCAAATCTTCCATGGCGTCGTAGAGGGGCCTTAGGTAGGGACTGATTTTTTGCGAGAGGTCACCCGGTAGGAATCCCAGGTTTTCACCAGCTTCTACAACAGGCCGGGTGAGAATAAGTTTGCGTTTCTTTTTTCCTAGAACGTCGGCCAAGCCCAAGGCTACTGCCAGAAAGGTCTTTCCTGTACCTGAAGGTCCGATGGCAAGCGTGACGCTATTTTGTCTGACCGCAACAACCATCCGGCTCTGACTGTTGGTTCGTGGAAAAACACTTTCACCATGGGGAATGGAAATTACAGCTTCCGAGGCGGAAACCCTTTCGATGGAGTTGAAAATGAGGTCGGGGTGAATCGGGTGGCCCTGCGCCGCAAGAGACTCAAGGGACCCGACAAGTTTTCTAAAACCTTCGCGTTTTTCTTCACTCGCGTTATCCAGGATAATCAGATTCCCCCTGGAAAAAACGATTCCCCCAAAGACCGATTCAAGATGCCTGAGGTTGATGTCGTTTACTCCGCAAATATTCGAAGCTAGGGATTCTTCACTTATCATCACCTTTTCAAGTATTGCCAGGGTTTCCTCCTCTTACAGTGTACCTCGTTGTGTTTTGTTGCGTCAAGAATCCGTCTTTATTGTCCATACACCCTTATCATCGACTTTTAGATCATTTCGAATTTCTGAAATGGGTTTCCACTCAAGAAGAACCGAGAAATTTGTCGACCAAATGTATTGAAGAGGTACTCCTTCGAGTTTAGGTGTTCCTTCCAGTTTGAAAGTTAAAGTCCAATCCGGCATGGTGTGGATAACAGAGAATGAAAGTCGTGAAATCTTAAAGGTGCTTTTGCGTCTTGATTCTTCATCCCAAAAGTAAAAACCCCTCAGAATATCCTCCAGGGGGTTAAGGGTGAAAAGCCCAAGGCCAAGGCTCTCAGCCAACCCTGGGATATACCTGTAAAACGCCCTGTTTGTACTTGAGGCGCTGAAACTCATATCGAGATAGTTGATTATTTTAAAAGTTAGACTTGTTTGAAAACTCAAATTGGAATTCGTATACTGCTGGATATTAATATTTGCATTAACCGAAGTACTCAAGTTCCATTCTGTGATTTTTTGATCGTCTGTGATGATAAAAGAAGGAAGTTGGTAGGACAAAGAAGTTTCAAGAGGCAGAAAAAAAGTGTCCCCTGCTGTGAATGAACCTCCTTCAAAACCTGCGATCCACCTTTTAGTCAATGTATCGAAATAGTAAGGGACTGTTTGGGTTTGGAAGTAGCGAAGAGTAAGCCCGTATCCGGTTAAAGTCGCGGTTTCGCTGCTCCACCTTTGTTTTTTAAGGTCGTAGTCGAGGGAATTGGACAATTTCCACGAAAATGGAGACCATTCCGCAGTCCATTTCAATAAATCCGGGAGCCACTCGATCTCGTTTCCTTTTATTCCCGCACTCAGGGAGGAAAACAAGGTTTCCCAACGCGAGCTCACGTTGATCGACGCGGTTCTTTCTACAGGCCTGGGGTCCAACGAGGTTTTTCCCTGAAGGTTAATATTAAGGAGCTGTGAGTCTTCAAAGGGAGTCCACGGGAGAGTCGCACTGATTTCATGGAGATTCACAGACTCCTGTTTCCATTCCGGGTAGTATTCATCGAATACGCCGGAATTATTGATGGTGTCATAAGTCTTGTAACGCTTTTCATAGAGGCGCAGTCCCAGACTGTACGCGGTGGTAGTCAGGCGTAAGGGAAATAACCAAAGCAAGGGCGAAATTGTCACTTGATTGGCGTTCGTAACCTGGGTGGATACGTTTTGGTAGTCTGAAGTTATCAAGGTATCCTTATCAGTCTCGGAGACTCTATCATCAAAAAACCACGACCAGCGCGATCGGTCCGAAAAACTCAAGGAATGTTCGGAACGGAAGGTTTGCCCCAGAATACCGGTGGTTAAACCGAGTTTACCCGATTGGTTGTACTGGTTCCTTGCATACCGTACACTCCAGTCCACGTCATAGGGTCGAATCCAAAGCAATTGGTTGTACTCGCCGTCGGTTGTCCAAGCACCGTTCCATGTGTAGTTGAGAACAAATGTATTATCTGAAGTCGTTTGTGCCCCGGAAACTTGTGATCCTAACACTGGTCCCGGTAGATGGAGTTGGGGAAATAGAGGATCGACTTTGGGCGGTTCTGCCGCAGGCACTGTTGTACCTGGATCAGGAACAGGGGCGGGAGTTGGTTCCCGAAAGGGGTCTAAAAGCACCGGCCTTGTTCTTGAAGTGGCTTTACCAAAATTCAAGAGTTCTCCTGCAAGGTTAATCCTGAAATTCGGGAGTGTAAAACGTGTCGGGGCAAACCATTCCCTCGAAGGATCAGGACTGAGGTAATCAGGATGGGTCCTGGTCCCATAATCCATGCGGGCCTCAATGGGTGTGAAAGATAAGCTGGTTATCCAAGGGTTCAGAATTTGGACCGTGGGGTTCACCGCCCCACTCAGGGACCAGAGGAGACTGCTTTTCTTTGATTCCGTCACGGTTGAAGGTTTTGGACCAAAACCTATCAGGGCGAATGGACTGAAGGTTTCGCTACGACTTCCAAAATCCTCCCCTAAAAACGGGTCGGACCAAAACTCCCAAATTAAGCTCCACCCCATACTCTGCGCCCGGGATTCAAGCCTGTAACGGAAGGGGAGTTCAAGAGTACCGACCCGGCTTTTATTCCAGACACTTTGCTCCCAAAGCCCGGCCTCGGGTTGAAAAAAGAAAGGGGTCCAAGGGGCGCCGGGGTAAACATTCCGACTGAAACCCAAACCCGCCAAGAAGGTCCAGCTTTCAAGAAAACCAATGGTTGTCAGGCTTCCTTCCAGTCCTGTGTATACTCCGAGGTTTGTGTAAAGATCGGCCAGAAGTTTAAGGGTCCAGTTCTGATTCGCCGTTACGGGAGGTGCGTCGGTATCCCTGACTAGGTATAGACCACTGATCACACGCGGTGTCGTATCATCACTCTCTCCCAGCTGGAGAAAAGACAGTGGGCTGTCCTCTTCTTTCTTCTTCCCAAAAAAATATGTTGTAGTCTGGAGGTAGGTCCCGCGTCTATCCGTAGGTTCTGGCAAACCAATGACGGGGTTGAACCACATATCGTCGCCCGGCTGGAAATAAATGGGGAAATAAAAAACAGGGACCCTTCCTATATAGAGAAACGCATTCTGAAAGCCCCATTCACCCGGCGCTAAAATCCAGATTTTACTGGCCCGTATTGAATAATAGGGATTTTTAGGAAGGCTGGAAGTGATAAGGCCATTCTCCATGATCACCACATCCTCGCCTGACCTGTGGATTTCTTCCCCGGTAAAAAGGAATCTCAGAGTTTTCCCCGAGACCGTTCGGTCGCGTTCGCTCGACCCGCCGTAGAAAACTCCCATCCAGTCGTCAAGGCGGAATACCAAACTATCTCCTCTAAAGACCTCGACCTGGGTTCCACGGGTCAATGTATAAACCACACTGCCTTTAGCCTCCAGGATGTTCCTTGCCTTATTCAGGATAAGAGTATCTGCGGTTATCCGGTGGGAGGTTTCCTTATCTTTATCGTTGAGGACAATATTGACTTTTCCTGTTATGCGAATGTAGTCTTCACCGATCTCTTTCATCTCAAAAGTGTTGAGACTTTCAGCAGCTTCGATACTCACAGTCTTGTTCGCCGCTTCAGAGCTGTCAAAAGTTATTCCGAGTTTATCAGCAATGCGTTTCACCAAATCTTCTCTGGATCCGGTTTCTTCCAACCCGAGGGTCCTTGCCCAGATTTTCAACTCTTCCAGGTCTACGCTCTGAAGGTCCATTTTGTTCACTTCGGTTTTCCAGTCTATCTCAGGTACCTCAGCGACTGGTTCTTGAGCGTAAAGTGACGCTGAAAAAACTAGCCCAAGAAGAAAAGGAAACCCGAACCACTTCATCGCAAATGTTCTCTGAGAAACTTTCCAGTGTAGGAGGTTTTATGTTTTGAAACTTGTTCAGGTGTTCCTTCTGCAACGAGGTTTCCTCCTCGATCGCCACCCTCGGGACCTAAGTCGACGAGGTAATCGGCGTTCGCGATAACATCGAGGTTATGCTCGATAAGGATAGCAGTGTTCCCGGTATCGACGAGTCTCTGAATTGTTTCAATTAATTGTTTAACGTCGGCAAAATGGAGGCCGGTCGTGGGTTCATCGATGACATAGATAGTTTTCCCGGTTGCCCTTTTGCTGAGTTCCAGGCTGAGCTTAACCCGCTGAGCTTCACCGCCGGAAAGTGTCAGTGCACTTTGCCCGAGTTTAATATACCCGAGACCCACGCTCATCAGGGTTTTTAACTTGTTAAGAATCGAAGGATGGGCTGAAAAAAACTCTATAGCTTCTTCGACGGACATCTCAAGGACATCATGGATGGATTTTCCCTTATAAAGAATTTCAAGTGTATCCTGGTTAAATCTTTTTCCTTGGCAGACGTCGCAGACCACGTAGACATCGGGGAGAAAGTGCATTTCTATTTTTTTCATCCCACCCCCCTCGCAGGCTTCGCAGCGTCCACCTTTAACATTAAATGAAAACCTGCCTGCCTTGTAACCTCTGGCCTTGCTTTCGGGAAGGATGGAAAAGAGGTCGCGAATCGGTGCAAACAAACCTACGTATGTCGCCGGATTTGACCTGGGGGTCCGGCCTATCGGGCTCTGGTCGATACTGATCACTTTATCCAAGTTTTCCACCCCTGTGATGCTATCGTATTCTCCCTCGTCCTCGTGTGACGCAAGTCGGTCCAGACGATTGCGGAGCGCAGGAAGTACGATATCCCCCAGGAGGGTGGATTTTCCCGAACCCGAAACACCTGTGATAACAGTAAGAGTGCCCAGTGGGAACGAAACAGTAAGGTTCTTTAGGTTGTGCTCTTTAGCCCCTGTAAGTACAAGATAATTACCGTTTCCTTTTCTACGGACTTCAGGGTGTGGAATAGTGATTTTTCCTGAAAGGAATTGACCCGTGATGCTTTTCGGGTCCCCCAGAATCTGGTCGATTGTCCCCTTAGCAATGACCTCTCCACCGTGGATGCCAGAACCCGGACCAAGGTCGACGATATAATCCGCTGTAAGGATGGTCTGCTCGTCGTGTTCTACAACTATAAGAGTATTCCCCAAATCCTTGAGTTTGTGCAGAGTGTTAATTAACCTTTCATTATCCCTCTGGTGCAGACCTATAGTCGGTTCATCTAAAATATAAAGAACACCGGTGAGACTGCTTCCTATCTGGGTTGCGAGGCGTATGCGCTGGGCCTCACCCCCGCTCAAGGTTCCCGCCTCCCTTTCAAGGGTCAAGTACTCAAGACCCACATCCTGGAGAAAACCCAAACGGTTGCGGACTTCCTTAAAGACCTGCTCAGCAATAATCTTATGAGTTGGTGAAAGCACAAGGTGATTGAAAAAATTACTGCTTTCGGCAACGGAAAGTTTTGTGACTTCGTGGATATTCATTCCACCGATCTTCACCGCGAGAGCCTGCGTACTCAGCCTCTGACCGTGACAGGCTGGACACGATTTTCTGCTCTGGAACTTTTCAAGCCAGATACGGATTTCTGGGGAGGTTGTCTCTTTATAACGCCTCTTGAGATCTTCGATGATTCCTCGGAATTGGGTATTATATTCAAAGCGGCCGGTGCCTTCCCTGTTTTCATAAACGAATTCCACCGGGGTCTTAGTGCCGAAAAGGATGGCGTTATAAACCTCTTGCGGCAAATCCTGGATGGGGGTGTCGAGGTCGATATGAAAATGTTTTGCCAGTGCGGTAAACCAGCTCCTCTGCCAAGCCGCGGTAGGATTATAAGGTACAAATCCACGCTCATTAAAACTCAGGCTCGGATCCGGGATAATGAGCTTGGGGTCGAACTCCATGGTAATCCCCAGCCCCGAACAAACCGGGCAAGCACCGAAGGGACTGTTGAAAGAAAAAAGCCTGGGTTCGAGATCCGGCATCTGAAAATCGCAGGTGGGACAACTACCTTTTTCTGTGAAGAAATGTTCCAACTCTTCCTTTCCTGTCATGTTGACCACTATGACCTGACCCGATGCCATACCCAACGATGCTTGGAGGGATTCGCTCAGCCTGTTCTTGTTCTGTTCGGAACTCACAAGCCTATCAACCACGATTTCAATAGTATGCTTCTTTTTTTTATCCAAGTTTACTGGCTGTTCGAGCTCGACAATTTCACCGTTTATCCGTGCGCGCTGGTACCCAAGTTTTTTTGCGTCGGTGAGGATCTTATGATGTTCGCCTTTTTTACCGCGTACTACCGGGGAGAGAATCATCAGTTTTTGCCCCGTCCCCCAACTATTAACCGTTTGACGGATCTGGTCTATGGAACTTTTCTCGATGGGTGTACCGCAGGTAGGGCAATACGCCTGCCCGATCCTGGCGTAGAGCAGACGGAAATAGTCATAAATCTCGGTGACGGTGCCCACCGTCGAGCGGGGGTTGCGGTTGGTCGTCTTTTGCTCGATGGCTATAGCCGGAGAAAGCCCCTGGATGTCGTCGACATCGGGTTTATCCATCTGTCCCAGAAACTGACGGGCATAACTCGATAAACTCTCGATATACCGCCTTTGTCCCTCGGCAAAAATAGTATCGAAAGCAAGACTGCTTTTACCGGACCCGCTTTTACCCGTGATCACAATGAGTCTATCCCGGGGCAGTTCCAGACTGATATTTTTAAGGTTATGCTGGCGTGCGCCCGTGATGATGAGTTTATCCATGGATGTAAGCTATCTCCCTAAAGATGGTCTGACAAGTCCCTGTGGAATCTGTTGGAATTCCTCCATCCTTTCGCGCGCCCTCGAGCCTTCGGGGGAATCAGGGAAAATGTCGACCAAAATACGTAAAGTATCTTGTTCCCTCTGAAAAAGTTGTTCGAGAATAAGTTTTGCCTCTTCAAGTCCGGCAGGAGCTCCATCGGTCAAAAGAACAATATTTCTCCAAGGTTGCCCTAAGTCTGCTTCGTACCCGAGAACCGGACCTAGAAGCTTTTCATAATTATCCGCATTGCCGACTATGACGTTCTGGACTCTTTCCGCCCAGAACCTCAGGCTCCTTGCTAAAGTCCATAAAAGTTTTGATGCTTGGGTTTTCTGTAAATACTCCCATAAAGGTTCATACACCCTTAAACGCTCGTTCATTGGCATTCCGGCCAACCGAGGTTGGAAAATAGCCATAAAACTTTTTTGAGGGTAGATAATTCCCGGTGTATTCTCTTGCCCCTTATAAAGCGAAGGCGAGAAGACGGAGAATTGATATTGCGAATCCAGGCGGGACAATTCTTCAATGGCGCGGGAAAAAATCATCACTAAACCATGAAGTGCATAGGTTGCCGAATCCCTTACAGCGGAACCTGATTGATCATTGCCTTTCAGCCATAGCTCAGAAAGCAGTGTCAGGGCTTGAAGGCTGTAATCGGGCTGTTTTCTAAAAAGAAAGAGAACCCTGTCCAGCCCCACCCTTTTTTCCTCGGGACGGCCAATATAGTTTTCTAAAAAGGCAGAGAGATAGCGTTCCCGGATGATTTCACCCTGGGTGCGGAGGGATTGTGCTTCTGTTTGCCTTTCCTCGGTCAGGCTTCCGAGGATTTGATCTCGAAGAAGCGAGACACGTCGAGAAAGATTTTCTCCGGTAGAACTGATTTGATAGATTTTATCAATATCGTAAAAGATTAAAAATTTTTCTTCAGGAATTCGCAGAAAATCAGCTTCATCAAGCGCGGTTTGAAAGTGCCTCATGGCAGAACTCATCTCACCAGTCTCAAAATAGACCTTCCCGAGGTACCAATCAGCTTCAGGGAAAACAGAACGTAGGTTTCCAGCCTGTCTGAGCAACTGGATGGAATCCACCCAACGCCCTTCAGAGTAGGCAATTTTCCCCTTTTGAAAGAGTACCCAGGAAGGTTCCACCTCCTGACTGAAAAGATAACCAGTCAGGAGCAGAAAGATGAGGTTAAAACTCCGCGAGAACTTATACCACACCCAGGAGGAACACCATAACGAAAAGAGCAACAGTTTCGATCAAACCGATCACAAGGATGTATTGACCAAACCCTTTGCCTGTTTCAGCCAGAGCATCAGAAGAAGATGCTGCAGCCTTTCCTTGAAAGAAAGCCGACATACCCATGGCCAAACCACCCAGGACGCCGATGCCGAGAAGTTTGGCTGGGTCCATGGTAGCTGCCTTCTGCAGCAGATTACCCATTAAGAGATAACCATAAATAGTTTGGGTTAAAGGCGCTCCGACGAAGGCGACAAGAAGGAAGGGCGCAGGTTTATTCTGGAGGAAACATTTCTTCCAGGCTCCAACCGCCGCCATGCCAGCTACTCCGGCTCCCATAGCAGAACCGACCGCCGACAAGGCCAAAACTGCTCCAATTCCCAGAAGCCCCCAATTCATTGCCACCGATGGTGTTACGATTTCCATAATTTCTCCTTAGTTACCGATTTTCTTTGTAAGCCCGTAGAGGCTGATATTCAAAACCCGACCATTCTATTCCCACCCTGCCGGAAAATTCCAGAAGGTTGAGCCTGACTCCATGAACTATAACTCCCAGGAGGGCCATTGCAAGGTTTAGGCTATGACCCGCCAGAAGGATAAGACTTCCAGCAACAAACCCTAATGTCGAGCCAGCCAAGCCCGGCATGGAAGTGGATAACATCGCCATAACACCAAGAGCCATTGTATTAAAACTCGAAGCTATAGCAAATCCCGCCAAGCTCACTGCAAATAACCTGATATAACTGATATTATCCGAGAACCAGCTGATTGCTCCCAGAAGGGTATTGAGTATATTGGCAAATCCGCTTAAAAGCCCCTTGAGTAAATTCCCTTCCTGGCTCCCGAAAAGAATAACAAACCCCACACCCCCAAAAGCGGCATAGAGATTATACATGATATTTTCAGGCCACAGTGCGAAGAGAGTTCCGGCGTTCAATTTGCTGATCGCTTCGGGTAATTGGGCAACTTCGGCAGGCGATATTACCAAGGTTAATACGATAGGGTAAAGTGCGAGGGTTGTCCCAAGAGCACCAACCTGGGCAAGCGCTTTGAGAAAATTCTTATCTTTAAAAAGAAGTCTGAAAATATTCCAAATATGCCCGATACTGAGGTGGGTTACCCCCAGGGTAAAGACAAACCACTTAACGAAGGCAATGCTTGTTTGGTAATTTTCATCCACAAACGGCCTTACAGCGAAGAATCTGAGAAATTCGCGAAGTTGACCCTGGGATAATTCAATAAGGTTACCAAACCACGTACCTGTCAATGCACCCCAGACTACGGTACCCACGGAGAGAAAGGTGAGCAAGACGCCGATGTCCCCCGGTGTTCTCTTTTTTAGAAGGTCCGAGAAAACCATTCCCAGGCCCAGTGAAAGAAAAAGCAAGCCGTAGCCTGCATCACCCACGAGAATACTGAAAAAAACTATAAAATACGCCAAGAAAGGAAGACTGATATCGCGTTCTCGGTAACCTGGTACAGTTCCCAGCAAATTAAACAGGGGTTTAACCATACCGGGTACGATGGGGTTCTTCACAAGTGTGGGTACCGCATCATCTTCACCAGGATCGGCGATTCCAAAACCAAAACCCGCGTCCTGAGCACTCTTGCGGAGATTCTCCTGGGTTCCTTTGGGAATATAACCCGTCCAATAAACAAGGTCTTCTTCATTACCTGCGCTTGCATACGCCGATTCCCAGCCGATTGTCCATTTAGCCTTTTCCTTCATCTCCCTTAAGGAAGGTAAAGTTTTTGCGAGTTCTTCAAGGTCTGAAAGCAAAGCCTTGCGCTTTTTCAAACATCCTGAAATTTCTGAATCGATTTCCGAAAGACTTTTCGCTGGAAAAGGAAGGAATTCAAAGCCCTTAAAAGCTTCGGGTGCATCCTGGAGGATAAGAAGAGTTAATTTTTCCTTATTTTTAGAAAGTACGATGGATTTACTCGAACCCGGGAAAGTCGCTTGCTGTTGGACATCCAGGGAATAAACCCTGGGGTACAGTCCGGAAGCCTCGAGAGGTTTGATACCTTTAGGGTCGAAATTCCCCCAGGGCGAGGTAGATTCCCTAAGCTGAAGCAGATCTTGCCTCTGCTGGGCGAGCTGCTCCATTTCCTCGCGAATTTCGATAAGCCGGGTTACGGTTTCAGGTCGGGCTGGTTTAGCTTCCGTCTTGTTTTGGGGGGCGTATTCCTCGAGAAACATCACGAGTGACTCGAGTTGGGAATGTTCTATCCTTGCTTTTTCCAAATCCTGTGACTGGGGGAAGCTTTCCTCCAAGTGGACGATACCGAGATCTGCCAAGCTTTTTAGGGTTTGCTGTTTATGCGAGAGCGTCGCCGCTATCCAAACCTTTTTCATCGGTACAATCATGCTTGCGTCCTCACAAGGTTGGCCTTGGCTATTTTTCCACGGACCACGGCTGCGGTCTGTTGGTCACCCAGATAGATATTGATATTTCTGATGTTCTCCCGTGTCTCGGGAATCTTGATCTTTTCAAAAAGATTGACACGCTGGGTTGTAATCCTGAGCTCCTCACCGAGAAGGCGGACCTGCTCTTCAAGAATCTCAACTTGAATGTCGTAGGTGATGATCTTTTTCAAGTATTCTACGCCTGTATCCACCCAAAGAGGAAGGATGAGAAGATCATAGGTGATGGTCTCAAAATCCACGCCCTGGAAAAGTGGAATGTCCACACCAGCGATGTTACCCTCCCCGGTGCGTACTTCCTTAATGCGAACGTAATCCGACAGGTCCAATCCTTCACCGAATACGCCCACCCAAGACTCGATAGATTTTTTAAGGGCTTCCTGTTCCCTGCGTTTCTCGTCCCTCAGGGCTTCAACCTGGCGGATTTCCATCTGGAGTTGCTGTTTTTTTAGAATCAAGGTTGGAAGGTAGCGCCGAAATCTTTTGAGTTGGTCTTTAAGTTTTTTCAGCTCATTCTTAGTCAGCCTGATTTTGGCCAAGTTAGTCCCCCTTCTTGGGCCAGAACTTATTGGTCAAGTCCGTTTTCATTCCTGTCTCCGAAGGATCAAAACACCCTGCAAGAATTTCCCAGCCCTTGTCCAGGGCTTTTTCGAGGGGGATGTTCACCTTGAGGTCCATCATCTCCTTTTCGAAAAGCTCCCCGTACTTGAGAAGTTTTGTATCCCAGTTGCTCATGCGGAAACCCATGCTCTTCTTTTCCAAGGACTCTTTATAACCGGCATAAAGCTTGATCATACCATCCATCAGGGCACGGTGGTCTTCACGGGTTTTACCGTTGACCATCTGTTTCAGACGGGAGAGTGAACCAAAGGGTTCGATGCGTCCGTTTCTTAGATAGAACTGGCCCTCAGTGATATACCCAGTATTGTCTGGAACGGGGTGGGTCACGTCATCACCTGGCATCGTGGTTACTCCGAGGATGGTAATGGAACCAGCCCCTTCAAAATCCACGGCCTTTTCGTACCGTGAAGCCAGCTGGGAGTAAAGATCCCCGGGGTAACCCCTATTCGAGGGAACCTGTTCCATCGTGATGGCAATTTCTTTCATTGCGTCGCTGAAGTTCGTCATATCGGAAAGAAGAACCAGGACCTTTTTTCCCTTGAGGGCAAAATTTTCCGCTACAGCTAGGGCAATGTCGGGTACAAGCAAGGCTTCCACGGTTGGATCTGCGGCTGTATGGACGAAGAAAACGGTGCGGCTCATAGCGCCTCCGCTTTCGAGCGCTTCTTTATAACCCAGGTAATCGTCGTATTTTAAGCCGATTCCCCCTAGGATGATGATGTCCACTTCTGCCTGAAGGGCAATCCTCGAAAGCAGGTCGTTATAAGGCTCGCCGCTCACTGAAAAGATAGGAAGTTTCTGCGACTCGACGAGGGTATTGAAAAGGTCGATCATTGGAATTCCGGTGCGCACCATATTCCTGGGAATAATTCTTTTTGCGGGGTTAACCGAAGGACCGCCGATTTCCACAAGTTCACTCGTCAACTCGGGACCGTTGTCGCGGGGTTTACCCGAACCAGTAAAGATCCTTCCTAAAAGGTTCTCCGAAAAAGCCACCTGCATGGCGTGACCCAAGAAACGCACCTCGTCGCCCGTGCTGACACCCCTTCCCCCGTTGAAAACCTGAAGGCTGACATCCGCGCCTTTAAGACGGATCACCTCGGCTAAGGACTGGCCATGGCGCGACTGAACGACGGCAAGATCCTTGTAGCGGATATTATCAGCCTTAACTGTGATCACGTTTCCAGCGATGGCATCAATTTTACTGTAGACCTTTCTCATGATTTACGCCCTCCCCGACAGACTTGCGGCTTCAGGTTCGAGCCCCATGGATTTTTCCTTCACCATCTCCCGAATGCTCCCTTCAATTTTTTCAAACTCGGGGCTCTTCCATACGTGCCCGTTATAATCCAAAAAGGACTGTCTCAGCTTATAAAACCAGACACGCGCCTCTTCCTTCTCTTTAAACTGGAGCTGGCCGCCTAAAATACTGAAAAGGATGGAAAAAGTGTGGTTTTGCCTCTCCGGACTGACAGAGTTGTCGACAGGGTCGTAACTGTTCTGCTGAAGGTAGACGGCATCGAGAAAATCGCTTTTCAAAAACAGGAGGTAATCATCGATACTCGTCCCCTCTTCACCGACGACTTTCATCATCTGGGAGACTTCATTCCCCCGGAAGAGAATCCCTCGGGCGTACTCTGTCATAGCCTTATTCACGATACCTGTATATTTGCTCCAGCTTTCCAGCGGGTGGATGGCCGGGTATTTTCTGGCGTCGGACCTTTCGCGCGAGAGACCGTGAAAAGCACCCACCACTTTCAGGGTAGCCTGGGTCACGGGTTCTTCAAAGTTACCGCCGGCAGGACTCACTGTTCCGCCTATGGTGACCGAACCCGTCGTTCCATCACGCAGACGGACTATGCACGCTCTCTCATAAAAGGATGCGATAACCGATTCAAGGTAGGCGGGGAAGGCCTCTTCACCGGGGATTTCCTCCAGGCGTCCGCTCATTTCACGCATGGCCTGGGCCCAGCGGCTTGTCGAATCGGCTAGCAGGAGAACTTTTAGCCCCATTTGTCTATAGTATTCCGCCATTGTGACAGCTGTGTAAACGGAGGCTTCGCGGGAAGCGACAGGCATGGAACTTGTGTTCACGATGATGATGGTACGTTCCATCAGGGTCTTCCCCGTCCTCGGGTCCATCAGTTCGGGAAATTCTTTGAGTGTTTCAACTACCTCACCCGCTCTTTCACCGCACGCAGCGATAATCACAATATCAACTTCCGCATTTCTTGAAGTAACCTGTTGGAGCACGGTCTTACCCGCTCCGAAAGGTCCGGGTATGCAGTAGGTTCCGCCGAGGGCGACAGGAATAAAAGTATCGATCAAACGAACCTTAGTGATCATGGGTTCAACGGGTTTGAGCCTCTCGGCGTAAGCCGTGATGGCCCTCTTGACCGGCCAGGTGATGGTCATGGTCAAGTCGTGGGAAAATCCTTCAGAGTTTTTTACACGGCCTATGGTCTGTTCTACATTGTATTCACCATGGGAAACGACGCTCTCAACACTCCATTCTCCTTTAAAAGAAAAGGGGACCATGATTCTATGTGTGAAACCGCCCTCTGGAACCCAACCCATGCTGTCGCCCGCACGGACTTTATCGCCCGCTTTTACGGTTGGGGTGAAAGCCCATTTTTTCTTAGTATCGAGAGGCTCCATATAGATGCCCCTTTCAAGGAAGAACCCGCACTTCTCGGCCAGATCGGGAAGAGGATTCTGTAATCCGTCGTAGATGCGTGTTAAAAGGCCGGGTCCAAGTTTCACAGCGAGCATTTCTCCGGTGAATTCCACAGGATCCCCGACACCGATCCCTTTGGTCATTTCAAAAACCTGAAGGTCGGCTTTGGTCCCGCTGATACGGATCACCTCGCTCTTTAAACGGGTTTCCCCCAAGCGGACGTACGCCACTTCATTCATGGAGACCACGCCTTCCGTCTCTACCGAAACCATGTTTCCGTTTACACCTGTGACCTTACCTTGTGTCATGACGCATGAACTCCTCGAATTTGGGTGATTTTGTTATAGTTGACTTCAAACTGGGCCACACCTGAATCTTTCGCCCTTAAAGACTGACGGGTTAAAATCGCTAGACGTAGGGCGTAGGACAGAAGGTTTTCCCACTGGAAATAGACACCCTGGGACAAAGCCTCGACAGCCTCCAAACGCATACGGTCCAGGGTTTCTTCCGCTTCAAGGGGACTCTCTTTTAGAAAAATAACTTTTGCAGTATCCGCCAGGTTCAGACCGCTGAACCGAGACTCGGGCTGGCCCCATCCTAGTTTCTGCGCTCTCAATCTCGCAAGTTCGTAGCGCATAGCGTGTTCCCATTCCTGGTACATCAGAAGAAGCGGGTGTTCGATGATTTCGTTGGAAACCACCCTACGGAGAAGTTCAATCTCATCTTCCGTCGTTTCAGAACGGCACAATTCCAAAAATTGATCCCCGTTGATGGGCAGAGGAAGAGTGCCAAGATAAGGAAGACTCGAAAGGGTAAAATAAAAACTTGACAAATTTTACTCCGCAGCCTTTTGAATAGTGGGAATAAGAAGGGGGTTGATTAGCTCGGAAAAAACCTCAGAAAGAGTAGCCGGTGAAAAATCATAAAAAATCGCACCGTCTTTTGTTCCGATTTTAAAGCCTTTTGTAAAATGATCGCTCAGTAAGACGTCAAAGCCCTTAGAAAATTTCTGTGCTAATTTGTTTTTTAGGTTTTTTACAAGTTCGTCGGATTCCGATGTGGAGATCTCCAGGCGAACGGAGTCTTCTTTCCAGTTTTCGACAGCTTTCATCATCAGTCTTTCAAGAAACTCGCCCTTCATGGTTTCTGCTACAGAGTCTTGGAGCAAAGAATGAAATATTTCAGTTAATTTTCTTTGAGTCATAAGCAGTAAGTCGCGGCCAGCCTGAACGAGAGCTGCCTTGGATGACTCTTCTTGACGCTGGATTTCCGTTTCTGCAAGTGATCGGCTTCGAGCAATTTTCTGCTCTCCATCATGGATCAATGTGTCAGAGAGCTTTCGAGCCTCTGAAAGAATTTTATCCGCCTCGACTCTAGCTTTCTCTACACCTTCACGTTGTATCTGTTCGAGAAGCCCCTTCAAATCCGTGTCCATGCGTCTCTCCTGTGCTAAACTAGTACGATTGTATAGTCAGAGTTTAAAGTTTGCAAGGGGAGACTTAGGCCTTTCCTAAGAAAAAGTCCCCGGTGATCTTATAGACGCCGCCGTCCCTCATGATTTCAAGCTTTCTTCCCGGAAACTCCTGCTCAAGTTCCTGTTTAATAAGTTCGCGTGCGTAAGTTTCAATATTTTCCTTGAGCTCGGAGTCAACGTTATGATAGGTGCAAAGCTCCACATCGATGACGTAACCCCTTCCCTGCTCCGATCCATAGCCTGCAGAAAAACTTGCACCAATGTTAAATAAACCGCTCATCTGCGAACTTGCCGTTTCTCCATGGGCTGGCCGGTTGTTTCTACGCGGGAAGACTTCTTTGAAGTGTTGTTCCATTTTGATGTCCACCCTCTCGAAAACAGCCTCGAGCCTGCGGTCCCATTCTTCGGTCAAGGGGTGTTGGAAACTCATAAAAGCACCACGTTAATCATTACCACTGAGCCCGCCAAACCGGGGTCTGGCCGCCAAGTGCCTCGATGAAAGAATCCTTGAGAGTAAGCCCCCTGTTATCAGCGGTTCTCTGAGCCCTTCCATTGTCCCTTACCGTTCTAGGTGTCTGGACTTCCCAGCTGATTTCACGGCCTTGGAGGTAAATTCTGGACAAGGCGAGAGATTGGTTTCCAAAACTCGAAAAATCGGGTACCTGATAATTAAAAGTCATGGTATAGATATTTTGGTTGGGGATAACGGTCAGTCTCTGCCCAAACTGGATAGAAATTCCCTCTAAAGATTGAAGATTGGCAAATCTAAGGGTTGCCTTGACGAGTTTTCCATCGGGCGATTCTTCAAGTGAATGTGTTTCCAAAGTGACTCCCTGTACCCTGCCAACCATGTCAGTCCATTCTGAACGGATTACCGGCCAGTTCAGCGGATGATTTCTACCGCCTACTTGTGAAAACTCCCTCAATACAAGGTAGCTCATTTCAACCTGGCCGCTCGTGAGGGATTCAAAACGGATCTTCACCGACATATCACCGCATGAAACAAGTATTGTAATAGAAAAGAGTATTACCGCTCTAAAGACGGACAATTGTTTTCCCAAAACCGCCCTCCTCGGGTGTCGCATAATAATAATCGATAATATGCGGATGAAGGGCAAGAAGATCCCTCACTACTTTTTGAAGACGGCCTTCGCCGAGCCCGTGAACCACTGAAAATTCGTTGATCCCATCCACCAGGGCCCTATCAATCTGGCGCTCCAGCAACAACTTTGCTTCTTCGGCCCTTTCGCCTCTGATATCCAGCTGAAAAACTGCCTTTATCCCGGGTGTTTGAGATACTTCTCCACGGTATGCCTGGACAATCTTTTCGTCCTCAATGGAATCTAGGTCTTCAACCAGGGCCTCGAGCCTTAAGACTCCTGCTTGTAGAGTCCAGGTTCCGTCTCTACCCGGTCTCTCAAGGACAACCCGCTTACCCTTATAATATGCCTGATCTCCCTTCTTCCACGTTTTTAGGTTATTCCTGCCGACAGCACGAAGGATTTTTTCTGATTCTTCTTTCTGATTTTGGATTTCTGTCTTGGTTTTTTCCATCCATTCCCGGGTGTCCAGAATATCGTTTTTATCGGCTTGGGACTGGCGCAGTTTTTGGACGAGCTGTTCAAAATCCCGGCGCATGACGGAAAGTTGGCGCTCCTGGTCCATAAGCCTGTCCCTTTCCCAGGATACGTATTTTTCCTGAAATAAGCGGTTGGCTTCTTCCCTTTCGTCTTCAAGCTTCACAAGTACAGCTTCCCTGTGTTGCAATGAGGCTTCTTTCTGCCTGGCTTCTTCTTCAAGAATTTCCAGGCTGGCGATCTTTTTTTCCGCCTGGGATTGACTGTGTTCCAGGAGGACCCTGCTGCGCCGTGTCACCTGCGCTGGAAGACCGAGCCGTTCGGCTGTATCCAGGGCGTGGCTTGTTCCAGTGACGCCTTGGACTAAGGCGTAGGTAGGTCGACCGGAGTTGGCATCAAATTCCACCGAGGCATTCATAAAGTTCGGGTGTGTCAAGGCAAACTGTTTGACGGTTCCATGGTGGGTTGTGACGGCGGTGAAAGCCTTCCGGGTTTCAAGTTCTTCCAGAATAGCCACTCCCAGGGCACCACCTTCCTGTGGGTCCGTACCCGTGCCCAGTTCATCCAGGAGGACGAGCATGCCCGATCCAGCGTTTTCAAGAATAGTTTTCACCCTCATTAAATGAGCGGAGAAGGTTGAAAGCGAGGCTGAAATACTTTGCTTGTCGCCTATGTCTGCATAAATGGATCCAAATAGCGGCAGGATTGAATCAGGATCGACGGGAACCGGGCAACCAATCTGGTGAAAATACGTGATGACTGCGAGGGTTTTGAGGAAGACTGTTTTACCTCCGGTGTTGGGCCCAGAAAGGATCATGCCCAGGGTCTGAGCCGGTACATTGATACTCACAGGTACAGCTGTTTTTCCCAACAAAGGATGCCGAGCATGGATAAGACTCCACGCCTCGTGGGGAAAGGCGTAAACCGGAAACGAACCGTGTTGGGAATAACCCCAGATGGCCCTGGCGAGTGCGCTGTCCATGAGGGGAAACCTTATATGAAGCTCGAGAATTTCAGGTAGACGGCGTTTTAAAGATCCCGTCAATTCCTGAAGAACTTTAATCACCTCGCGGCGGTACTCTTCGTCGAGACGTACAAGGTCATTGTTCAGTTCCACGATTTCAAAGGGCTCAAGAAAAAGGGTCTGACCTGAAGAACTATGTTGGTGGACGATTCCCGGCACCTTGCCTTTGAAGTCGGCCTTTAAAGGCAGGACCAACCGTTCGTCCTTGGAAGAAAACTGTTGGGTTTGCCAGAAGGGTTTCAGGGCAACATCCCCAAGGAGCCTTTTTGCCGCTTCTTCCCTTCGCTTTTTATGTTCTATTTGTTCTTGGGACAATTTTCTCAAAGAGGGAATTTTATCAGCATCGAGTTCGCCTTCTGAACTAAATAGCGAGAAAAGTTTCTGGGCTTCGGTACTCAAGTCGGGCCAGGCTTCACCTTCATTCTGTAGAACAGTCTGGACTGAGCCTAATAGCCAATTTCGTACAGCCATAGTCGAATTTAAATATTCAGCTATGAGACGGAATTCTTTTCCGTTGAGGTACGAGTTCTCCAGTCTGAGAGTCACCATCTCGTGGTCTATTTCCGGGGCGGGAAAAGCCGGGGGAACCCTGTCTTCAAGCAATTCTTTCATCACCCCTGTGACAAATAGTCGTCGCTCTTCCAGTTCGTGGGGAGTCTTGGCCGGTACTATGCCGTTGAGAAACATCCTCCCTGCTTCGCTCAGACAGTAATAGCGTATACCTTCATAAATCTTGTCGATTTCAAGAGAATTGGATGAATCAACATCCATAGGTCTGCCCTTTCGCTATTTCATCATAAAGTCTGAGATAATTCTCGTAACGGTCCGGGTGGATAAGACCGTCTTCAACGGCGTCCTTTACCGCACACGAAGGTTCATCCCTATGGGTACAAGGTTGGAAGGCACAGGAACTGCGGTAGATCCGGAATTCAGGAAAACAACTTTCAAGCTCCTCGACATCGATATCCCATAATTCAAGTTCACGGATTCCCGGTGTGTCGATGACTGTAAAACCCTTGCCATGAAAAAGTTTGGCAAAGTTTGTCATATGGACACCTCGAAGGAATTTACTTGAAATCTCCGCGACCCTCTGCCCCGCTCCTTCGACGAGAGCATTAAGGAGGGAAGATTTTCCTACTCCGCTCTGCCCCGAAAGCATGATGGTCTTGTCCTGCAAGGCACCGACTAACTCTGGAATTCCCTCTCCTGTTTTCACTGAGAGAGGAAAAACCTTATAGCCTAAGGATACATAGTTTTCCAGCCTTTGAACGACCCATCTTTGAAGGCCCAGATCGATTTTATTGACAAGGATAAAAGGCTGAATTTCCGCCCGGTCGGCGATTATTATCCCGCGGTCCAGGAACCTTGGTCTAAACTCGGGTTGATCGGCGCTCGTGACAAACCCGGCAATGTCAATATTAGCCGCAAGTGTCTGCGGGGCTTGTCCCTTCTTATTCCAACGCTGGTAGACACATTTTCTTTCCAAACGGCCCGTTATCAAACCCTGGGAATTTTCTGTCCCGTCGGCTTCCCATTCAACTTCGTCACCGGGTGCAAGAGGATTATATTCGCTTCTGTCATTGCCGAGAACCTTCCCTTTAATTCTGCATAACACCTCACCGTGGGAGTGCTCGACCATGTAGATGTTATTGATCCCGTAAACAATTGTTCCAATCATGGGTTGGTGTTCCGGTAAAGACCTTTAAAATTCAATCCGAAACGCAAAGAAAAATTTTTATACTTGTCCATCTCAACTTTGGGCAGCACTTTACCTTCTTCCCAATGTACCCAAAACTCGCCTCCTTCTTCTCCTTCGACGGCCAGCAAACCCCGTTCTTTTAAAAGGTATTCGGCTCGCCTTCCCACCCCGCTTTGGGAATCCACAAGGATAACATCGTTTCCAAACCATCGTTTTAATTCTGGAATGACATGGAGGAAATGCGTACAGCCGAGGACCACGGTGTCGATGTCAAGAGTTTTAATTCTTTCAGCCCAACCCTGAAGAAGGTTATCCCGTTCCTGGGTATCCGGATAAAGATAGTCTTCCTCCACGAGCCGAACGATATCGCCAGCGCTGAAACTCATCACGCATTTATCCGCAGCAAATTCCTGGATAAGCTGGGCCAGGTAAGAAGATCTGACCGTCAGTTCGGTAGCAAGAATTCCTATGCGGCCATTTTTCGTGGCCTGTGCCGCTGTCTTAATTGCCGGGACAACTCCAACGACAGGAATATCCAAAACTTCTCTGAGTGCTTCTAATGCGTAGACCGAAGCTGTATTGCATGCAATGATCAGGAGTTTGGGATCATGGGTCGTGCACAGTGTCTGTGCCAAGTCCACCACCGCATCCCGGACAACCCCGGGTGCTTTCTCGCCGTAGGGAAAGTTTTGTCTGTCAGCAATGTAGATCAGTTTTTCATGAGGCAAATTCTTCATAATCCACGAGAGATAAGGTAAACCGCCCACCCCTGAATCTACAATCACTATAGGTTGCATAACACAAGTGTACCCTTTGTTGTTTTAACGCTCAAGGGAGGAGCAAGTCTCCTTACCTAAGTATCAGAATTCTGTTACACTGGAGCATGACCACGAGAATTTGCAAAATCGTAGGATGCCGGCGGGAACCGATGAGTTTTAGGGACGTTTGTCAGAACCATTTGGATGAAAATGATACTCTTTCCATGGAACTCCCTGCACTTCTCCTCCCCGGGACAACATACCACGATTTAAATTTCAGGCGACTGAAACTCACCAAAATCGATCTCAGCGGCCGGCGTTTTGAAAACGTCCATTTTTCCGGTACTCAAATCTCGGAGATAAATTTGGAAAGCTGTGTTTTTGAAAACTGTTTTTTCGATTTTTCATACTGGGAAAAAACCAACATGAAAAAAACCCGATGGGTTTTCTGCTCTTTCGCCGGGAGTCAGATGACTGATCTTGAATGGGAAGGAAGCGACATCCTCCATTGCAATTTTAACGGATGCCATCTGAAGTCAGTCAATTTTCACAGCTGCGACCTCTATTTCAGCCGGTTTGTTAAAAGTACTATTTCTAACTGCATAATGGAAGATTGCAACCTTGCAAGAACCCGTTTTCAAGAGTCACAGATCGAGGATCTCAACCTCAAGTACTCCAACTCGGAAGAGGCTGAATGGACCTGGAAAGGACGTGAAAAAAAATGAAACTCCTTTACTTTTATTCGCATGAAAATTTCAGCAACACGTATATACTCGGCCCCGATCATCCCGGCGACGCAATCGTCATCGATCCTGGTGTCTTCCACGCTCCTATTTTGGAGGCACTCGAATCCCGCTCTTGGGAAATCCGATCCATACTTATTACACGCCAGGCCGCAGCGCATTTGAGGGGTCTTAAAACCTTGTTGAAAATCTATTCTGCCGAGATTTACGCACATTCCCATAATATCTTTGATTTTCCCTGCCACGAGGTCAAACCCGGGCATTTTCTTCAAATAGGCGAAACAGAAATCGGTATAATAGGTTTTCCTGAATTAAGCCACGATGCCGTGATGTTTCAAATCCGTCACATGCTTTTTTCAGGTGATGTACTGAGCGCCGGTGACATAGGTGACGACGGCATCGTTTATAAGCGTGAACTTATCATCGAGGCACTCCATAAAAAACTCTTCCCTCATTACCAGGATTTGACCATTTACCCTGGAGAAGGCCCCCCGACTTCGTTAAAGGCGGAAAAACTTTTCAACCCTTGGCTAAATCCAGAGTCGAGAAGCCAACCTCAATAAGCCTTTCGAGAAATGAGGAGTGAAGCGGTGCAACCAGAGTCTTGAGCGTCCCGTCAGTCAGTGTCAATTCCAATAACCGAGCATGTAGCATCAGTGGCGGTTTCTGTCCCCTTCCATAGAGAATGTCCCCGATGATAGGACATTTGAGGTGGGCCAGATGCACCCGGAGTTGGTGGGTCCTTCCGGTGAGCAGGTTGAGCTCTACTAGGGCTAAACCTTCACGTTTTTCACGGATTACATATTCGGTGATGGCGTTTTTTCCGCCACTTGCTACAACAGCAAATCTCTGCCGGTGTTTCGGATCCCTGCCTAAAAGATTTTCAACGCGTCCGGTTGAACGTGGGAGTGTTCCTCTTACGAGTGCGATATAAGTTTTTCTAACCTTGCGTTCACGGAATTGTTTACTGTAGAACTCGAGCGCCTTGGTATTCTTTGCACACAAGATGATTCCAGTGGTATCCTTATCCAACCTGTGAACAATTCCCGGCCGTTCCGGTGCCTCCCAAGCCTCGCTGGGTTCAGTTAAGTAACCCATTATGCCGTGGACAAGGGTTGGAACAGGCTTTCCTGTACCGGGATGAACGGAAAGCCCGCGGGGCTTATTGATTACAAGGGTGTCATTGTCCTCATAAAGGATTTCAAGGTCCATTCGGATAGCCTCCAGATGTGAAGGAACTTCATCATCCCAGGTGACTGTTAAATACTCATTACCTTTAAGCCTAAGGGACATTTTGAGTTCTTTATCCCCTGAAATCACCTTGAGATTCCTTGCAGAAAACTGGCTCCGGGTTGGAAGGCCTTCATTGCGCGTTAAGAAATGGTCGAGGCGGACTCCGAATGAATCCATATCTGTCTGGAGATTAAGGCTGGCCATCGGGAACTTCCTCCGTTATAGGGGGAGGAACGTACTCGGGTGGTTCCAGTAAACCCAAAATAAAATCCGTTAAAGCAAGTGTTCCCGCAATGATGACGCTCGACAGCACAAGAGTTTTATATTTTTCTTGAAGCGCCTCACCGGTAAAAGATTCTGTCCCTGGTCCGGCCGGCCAAGGCGTATAGGTCGGGTTAAAACCACTTTGAATATAATAATTGATATCATAACCCAACCCGCTTAAAAGATAAGCAAATGGAAAGGCACCGATCATCAGTGTTTTAGCCCTATCGAGTTCCTTCCACCCGGGAGGAAACCGGTCCCCAAGGTAAGAATTAGGAGGAGTCGCGGGGGCTGGGGCAGTTTGTGCAAATGCACCCTGAGTACAGAAGAGAAGAAGCATTAGGTTTTTCATTTTCTACCCCCGAATAAGGCAGTGCCAATGCGGATCAGTGTGGAACCTTCCATGATGGCCCAGGGATAATCCTGACTCATTCCCATAGAAAGAACAGGTAGGTGAACCTTTAATTCAGTCTCGATTTTTGTTTTTAATTCCTTTAACTGGGCAAAACATTTTCGAACAATTTTTTCCTCGCTTGTAAAAGCAGCCATTGTCATCAAACCCTTAAGGGTAATGTTCGGGAGGCTCTGCAGTAAACCTGCCAATAAGATTAATTCTTTCCAGCTTTGTAAACCATCTTTTTGAGCTTCCCCCGAAGTATTGTATTCGATCAGGACCTCGATGTTCTTTTCAGCCTGAAGCGCCCGCCGGGAGAGTTCCCTTGCTGTTGTCTCAGAATCCAAGGTTTGTACCCCCTGAAAAATTTCTGCGGCTTTTTTTGCTTTATTGGTTTGAAGGTGACCTATCAAATCCAGAGTGGAATCTTGATAAACCCCTGTCTCGAATTTCTCAAGTGCCTCTAGAACTCGATTTTCACCGAAGTGGCGGAAGCCCAGTGAATAAGCTGCGGAAACGGCCTCGACCGGAAGGGTTTTTGTGACAGCCATAATTGTCACCGCCGAACGGTTTCTCCCAGACTGGATACAAGTTTGAGTCACGGTTTCTTCGATTGCCCCAGCGTTAATCCGAACATGAGAATTCCAATCCATCACTTTAGTTTAATCATGAACGGGTGTTTTGTCATTGACGAAGCCTTGAAAATTGGATAGCTATAAGTATTGAGGTGAAAGATGAGTGAAAATCTTTGGTCGGAGAGGCAGAAGAGTACCTGGAAAACAAAAATTGGACTGGCTGAAATGCTGAAGGGCGGGGTCATTATGGACGTGACCAACGTAGAAGAGGCCCGTATTGCTGAAAAAGCCGGCGCCGTTGCAGTTATGGCTTTAGAAAGAGTTCCAGCTGATATCCGGAGCCAGGGCGGAGTAGCCAGGATGAGCGATCCCTCGATGATAAAAAAGATTCAGGAATCCGTTACCATCCCTGTTATGGCTAAATGCCGGATAGGACACTTTGTCGAAGCACAGATCCTCGAACACCTCGGAGTCGATTTTATCGATGAAAGCGAGGTCCTTACCCCGGCTGATGAAACCTACCATGTCGATAAACAGAACTTTAAGGTTCCCTTTGTGTGCGGCTGCCGTGATTTAGGCGAGGCTTTGAGACGAATCGGTGAGGGTGCAGCGCTCATCCGGACAAAAGGTGAAGCGGGTACAGGAAACATAGTCGAGGCGGTGCGCCATATGCGTACACTTATGAACGATATCCGCCGTCTCCAAAGCCTTCCTCACGAGGCTCTTATGACCGCTGCAAAAGAAATGGGTGCCCCTTACGATTTAGTCGTCGAGGTAGCCCATCGTGGCCGCCTTCCTGTGCCGAATTTCAGCGCCGGCGGAGTTGCCACACCAGCCGATGCTGCCATGATGATGCAGCTTGGTGCAGAAACAGTCTTCGTTGGATCGGGTATTTTTAAATCGGGCAACCCTGCCCTTCTGGCTAAAGCAATTGTTGAAGCTGTTTCCCACTATAAGGACGCAAAAGTCTTGGCTGAAGTCAGTGAAGGTCTCGGTGCCTCGATGCCCGGAATCGATGTGCGTTCCCTTACGGATAATCAACGGCTTGCACTCCGGGGCTGGTAAACCCCCTTGAAAATCGGTGTTCTCGCCCTTCAAGGTGGATTTGACCCCCACCTAAGAATGCTCAAGAAAATCGGCGTCACCGCGAAGCCGGTCCTTACCGATCAAGATATAAACTCTGTGGAAGGAATTATTCTTCCCGGCGGTGAAAGTACCACTATAGGTAAACTTCTACGGCGCTATGGTTTAGTGGAAGTGCTTCAAAAGTTCTCGAAGTCAGGGAAACCTATTTTTGGAACCTGCGCCGGAATGATCCTGCTGGCGCATGTTGTTCAAGGCCAGGAAAAACCTTGGCTCGACCTCCTTGATATCACCGCGGAACGCAATGCTTACGGCAGGCAACTAGAAAGTTTTGAAGCAGAGGTCGACTGGAAGGATGGAACCAAAAGCCCGGGAATTTTTATCAGGGCACCCAAGGTTGTACGCTTGGGGCAGAGTATCCAAGTCCTAGCCGAACGCGAAAATGTACCGGTTCTGATACAAAACGAAAACATTCTCGCTGCGAGCTTTCACCCGGAACTCACCGAAGATGAGAGAGTGCATAGATGGTTTCTAAATATGGTGGGAAAGAAATAGAATTTCCCTTTACAAACCCCTTTCTACCCAATTACTCCAAAAAGACGCATTAGGGTCTGGCTGAGACCCAGAAGCGCCCCCAGCAGAGCTCCGAAAACATTGATCCATTTGAGGTGTTTTTCTATGACCTGGAGAAGAAGACCCTCAACCCTGACAAGCTCGAGGGAGTTGACCCGGTTTTCCACCATTTGTTGAATATCGAATTTTTGGAGGAACCCGGGTAATTCTTTTTCTACCATGGATATTAGACCCTCGGCCGAATCCCTCGAAAGCGAAGCAAAATCAAAACTTTCAAGACCCAGGAGCTGGTTGAGGGGTTTCTGCGCCCAAGCCTTTTCTTTTATATCTTCAAGGAGTCCCGACCCGACACCGCCGAACAAGCCAAGTTTTTCACCAAACCATGTTACAAATTTTTCTCTATCCCAGCCAAAGTATTTTTCCAGATTTTCTTTCAGTGTCAGGCTTTTAGATTCCTCCCAGAAATCCATGATCCACGGACTCATCCGTTCAGAAAGCGACTCGTGGGTCAGACTCTGGTGGAGGACCCTCAGGGCCCTATCGATTAAATCCCCTTGGTGGTCAGGGTCGTCAAGAAAACCCAAAAACCTGTTCACTGCAGATTCAGTCAGCTCGGGCATCGAACTTTCTAGGCTTTTATCGTATTGGATGGCTGATACTAAGAACCTCTGGACCGTGCTCAAGGCTTCCAACGCTCTCCGAAGTAAGTAGAGTCCCGATTCGTTCAGGGCTGTTTTGACATCCGCCGAATGCAGCCATCCACGGAGAGCTTCCTGCAAATAGGGAAACCTCTCAAGTAAAACAGGCTTCAACCATGAGAATCCGCTTCCAGCCACGAGACCTTCTTTGGGGTTATTGATCCGCTGTGAAAGTGCGGCGAGAAGTTTGGTTAGCGCCCCGCGGGCGCCTTCCGGAAGAACCCTTTCAAGTGGTGAATCCCAGAGCTTGTCCAAAAAAGGAACGAGTGCTGTTTTAACGATACTAACCACTCTCGACCACGCCCCTTCCGAGGTGTTGATTTTTTCGAGGTAGTAAACAGCAGGGCGTGAAAGAAAAGATTCAAGGGAATTTCCCAGACTTGCAGAAAGTGCGTCGAGTGTCGATGTACGTCGAAGGTGGACCATGATGGACTCGGCATTTAAAAGTTCGTTACTTGTCATCCTTCCCAGCGACCTGGCGAGTTTTTCCCTTTGCCTAGGAATCACTCCAGGTGTAAAAGGGATGGGAATGCCGAAAAGCTTTTTCTGCGTCAGAGGTCGGAATAACATTCGAATGGCGAGGTCGTTCGTCACATAACCGATGATTGCTCCAACTGTAGCGGGCAGTATCCAGTCGACCCAGGTCATTCAGTAAGAAAGAGCGCTTGAACGCCTCGCCTTGCTTTTTCTAACGAATCAAAGACCTGAACGAAACCCCCGAAGGCCCAGCCTCGACGTCCCTGGTAGCGTATTTTCATCCACCTTCCTTCCTGGCCGTCGATGATCATATCCCGTTGATCCATCAGTTCAATTTCTACTATCGTACCGCGGACAAGGACCGTGACAATCTCGCCTTCCTCGCTGGGCTGACTCCGGATCCTCAAAGTTGGGTGGGCTATAACACCGAAGAGGTTTTGAATCTGGAGAACAGGAGTTGTCGAAAGCCGGATCCCCTCGAGTTGATAATTTTTACCGCAGGAACTGTAAAGAATGAGAATGAGGATCGGAAGAAAAAGAGTGGAAAAACGCATGCCTCATTCTATCACGAACCTCACCCCTAAGAAAAGGCCAAAACGAGACATATCTCCCCCGGAGGTCCCTTTACTTATGGAATAAGCGGCGGACTCCGAAGACGCGCCGTTTACAGAATTGAGGGTGTCGCCGTACCAGGCCTGCCAAAACGAGTAGTCGAACTGAAAAACGGCCCACCAGGATTCAAGGAATTCCCATCCAGCTTCAGCGTCCGCATTCCACCCCCAACCGCCGTAAACGGTATCCAGGAAAGTTTTAGGATCAAAGGTTACTATGTGAATGTCTCTCGCCTGGAGAAAAAGCCAGGGGTTCCAAGACACACCTAGTTTTACCAGCCAGAAATCTCCTTCCCCCCGAAGTCTGCCGCCGATTCCCGGAACAAACCAGGTTTGGCGGTAGTCGATAGTTTGACCATAAAGATAGACGGGGGTTGGATTTCCTTTTACACGTTGAACAGAATTCCACCCTTCCCAGGATGTATGTAAAAGCTGAAAGTTGAAAAAGGTATCAAGTTTTAGAAATTCAAAAGTCTCAAAAGATACACCGGTTTCGACTTTAGCCTTCCAAAAAGAAGTGAGAAAATTTGTACTTTCTGAATAAATATCTGGTTCGTCCGTATCTGGAGTAGCGTCTGTCCAGTCTTTATCGATCATGAGTCCGGTTTTTAAAGGCAATGCACCGAGAAAATTGCCTACAACATACCACAACCAAGGGCTTTGCAGACGGAAATCGAGTTTGGGCCCCATACTTACAGGTATATCCCAAATTAACAAACTGAGTTTATCGGGTTTATGGTCTGTTTTAAAGACGAATTCCTGGGCTGTACCCCAAACCATGGCCGTCCCAAGAGTCAACTCGGAAGTCCATTCCTCTTCCTGCGCTCCCCCCCCTGTGACGACTAGAAAAAACATGAGTTTTGTGTAAAATTTCACGCTTTGACGGGAAAAACCTTTTCTTTTTACCTGCATACCCTATAATACCACATATGGATACAAAACTCATTCAGAAGGCAAGAAAACTTTTTCAAAAGAAAAAGCTGGAATTTTTGGCCCTCGAAAATTGGGCCAAGCTCTGGTCCGAAACCGTAGTGGGTGAAAATCTTCAGAGCCAAGACCAGGAAACCTTAGCTTTTCTTAGAACAATTCTTCCTGCTTTGGAAGAAGATAAAAACTGGCTCGATGAACATATTCCCTGGACCATCAACTGGCCTTCCTTTTCAATACAAGGTAACCTAAGGCTGGTCGGAGAAAAAAATTACGACGACGATGTTTTAAAATTCTTGGAAAGCGAACTTTTGGGATTTGAAGATGCGAAAATTCATAGAAGGTTTCTTCGTGCAGCTCGCGAAAAATTCGCAATTTCTTCCAATATTGCCCTCCCGTCCACTCTGAAAAAACTTTCTAACGACTATCCCTTGACCCAAAAAGCCCTCGATTACCTGGGTGAATGGGAAAAAACTCCTTTTACTAAGGAAATTGTGGAAAATAAAAAGATCAAACCGAAAAAAAAGTCTCCCAAATGGCCCTGGCGCCCCATTCTTTTAGGTTTTCTTCTCGCAGGCATCATTATAACCATCATTTACCTGATATTGGCCAACCAGTTCAAACCAGCACAGGAAAATCCGACGCAATCCCCCCAGTCACAAATTCCAGCGGAACAAGAACTCGTCTTACCTGAAATCCAAACTCCTCCCAATTCACAGAATTTATCCAACCAAACAGGTACAACCAACATGGAAATTATCGAAGTGCCTGAAGGTCCTGCTGTTCCGTTAGTTCCTGGTACCCCGCAAGACCCAACCTATAAGGTGAAACAGGGAGATGTTCTGTGGATGATAGCCCGGGATAAACTCTTTGACGCCCAAGCTTGGCCTGGGATCGTTCAGAAAAACAGCGGGCTTATAAAGAACCCTGATTTTCTACTACCAGGCTGGGAACTGGCCTTACCCACAATCAGACAGTGATGTAAAACCGCCTTTCTATCTCTTCGAGGCGGGATTCCAGAAGTTCGAGGTGTTTGGGGTTAAACATACCAGGGTGGATGCGTGAATCACCTTCCTTCATGATCCTCAGGACTTCCTTTGCAGGAATAGCGTCTTTATAGGAACGCTTGGAACGAATCGCATCGTAGACATCGGCAATGCTGACAATTTGCGCTTCGATCGGAATCTCTTCACCTTTAAGTTTATTTGGATACCCCGAACCGTCCCATCGTTCGTGATGGCAGACAGCGATTTTTTTTGCTGTTTTGAAAAATGGGTCATCCAAAAGGCTTTCTGAAAGGGTAGTGTGTTTTTTTATGATCTCGTAGTCCTCTTCGTCGAGCTCATTGCTGTTCTTGATGATAGACGTATCGATAAATATTTTACCTATGTCGTGAAGGATGGAAAATGTTTCGATTTCTTCCGATAAAACGTCCTCTAATCCCGCCTCCCTAGCCAGATACCCCGAAAGTTCAGCAACCCGTTTGTTGTGTTGGGCTGTATCTGCATCGTGGGCTTCCGCCAGAAGGGAAAGCTTCTCTGCAAAACCTAAATAGGCCCTTTTTATTGCCTCGGTGTGGACCTTGAGTTTAAGAAAACTGTTAGCAAGCCGAGCAAAAGACTCGAAAATATGTTTACTCGACTGCGGAAGCGGATTGTCACTGCCCTCTCGTGAATCCAGGGTAATAAAGATGCTCAGGTCCCCGGAAACTTCAAGGAGGGCTACAAGGGAATTCTCCGATGCCTTCCAGGCTTCTTTCAGTTCGAGAAAAAATTCGGCCGGGAGCGATTTTTGAAAATCTTTTAAAACCGGTCTGATATCAACACCGTCTTTTACCGGAGGCAGCCATTTCCCCGAGAGTGAAAGTGTTTTCAGTTTTTCCTGGTCATGCCCAACGGCTGACATAAATTTCCAGTGCCCTTTTTCAATCAAACTTAAAGTTCCATAGTCGGCCTGTTCGATAGTGGAAAGAGCGGACTGGAGTAGTAAATCAAAATAGCCCCGCGTCTCCATCACGCCCTGCCCCATCTCGTATGCTAGATTTAGGACCTGGCGCAGTTTCTCGCTGAGGTTGGAAATCTCCTGGTAGCTCATTTCAAGACCGTTGGTCCTATCCTGCAGATCCGAGTACGCTATGCGGAGATCCCTTTCGTCTTTAACGAGGCGCTGGTGTTTTCCTGCGAATTTAAGGAGCGCTTGAAAAATCTTCTTTGACCCATCAGAAAACCGGCCAGGGCTTCCAAAGGGTATGTCCAAGGCAAGGGTAACCCGGTCACCACCAGGAAGATGGTAGGCTCCTATCAGGGTTGCCGAGGTCTTCCGTACCGCTTCCATGAATTTCTTTGCAATTTCAGGGGGAAATTGGGTTTGGTGTTTGGATTCCATTTCGTTGACTTCCATCAATTCCCCCGAACTCAGATCCCACCTGGCTTCCAGAGGTAGGGTGAGAAGCACCTCAAGCTGGTGCCCAACCGAGGCCACATACTTCCATTCCTTCCCGGATATAAGGCTCACTGTGCCGTAACGGGACTCGGGAATCAGTCGAATAGCTGTTTCTAGGAACTGATGATAAAAAGATTCCGGGTGTTCTTCGGCCAAATCCATATTTAAAAGGAGATCGATTAAGGCTAATTCGTTGGAATTTTGTTTGATAGCAGACATAAAAACCAGTATAACCCATTTTTAGGGCATTTGGTGGAGAAAAATGCCTGGATGAAACTTGACAGGATGCCAACAAGGTGAAATAATGAACGTGGTCCTGTTGGGATTCGAAAGTGCTATGAGCTTTCTGAAAAAACCTCCGCAAGGGGGTTGATTATATCCGGGAAACCGGGAGTGAGGTTGGGAATGTCCAACAAAGTATACGTGGGTAACATGAATTACCGCACGACAGAAGATGGTTTGAGGAATCTGTTTGCCGCTTATGGTGAAGTCAGTTCCGTCAATGTGATTATTGATCGGCAGACTGGCCGTAGCAAGGGTTTTGCTTTCGTCGAAATGACAGAAAGTGATTCCGCTAATGCGGCAATCGAAGCTTTGAATGACAAAGATTTCGAAGGTCGTAAGCTGAAGGTCAATCTGGCTCTTCCCAAAGAAGGAGGAGGACGCGGAGAAGGTCGTTCATTCGAAAGAAGGGACTACTACACCTGCTAGAACTCAAAACCGGCTTCACGGCCGGTTTTTTATTACCCAATAATATCCAACATGTTTCTTGATTTTCTATCTAGGCCTTTTCCGGCAAAACCTAAGACCTTCTGAACCTTCCCATCTGAACTTTTTAAGGTTAAACTTCTCGCTCCAAGTTTTTTTTCCCAAACAGTTATAGCATCTGAAAGTTCTTGAAGACCTACCCATTGCCACTGTTTCTCGATAAGACCTAGACCCCATTCTTTTTGGAGAAAGAAATCTTCCCAGAGTTTTCTAAAATGAGCATAGAGGCGGAGAAAATCGTTTTGTCCCCAAATTACAGAAATTTCCGGGGCTATGTCAATTTTTTCCAAAAGGTAATGAATAGAGTTTCCCGGAGTTGTCGGACCAAGGTGGGCAAGGGCAATGAGATTTCCTGAAACCAGAAAAGCTCCGGTGTAAAGCGCCCCCTTTTTTGGTTCATCAGATTCCCAAAACCGAATCTGAATCTTTTCTTCACTTTTGGACCTCATCATGGTTGTCATAGCGTCCGTAAAGCGCGAACGGTCAAAATTGATCGCATCTAAAGAAAAAATCCGGCGAACGGCTTCTTGGAAGGCCTCCGGTCCAAAACCCCACGAAGGTTCAAGGACGAAATAACTTAATAGCTCTCTTACCTTGGGCCTTAAATGCTGGGTGACCTTATCCCAGCTGGTCCAAACGTTTTCCAAGGCTTTATACCCCAACCATACAACCCAGCCTAAATGGTGTTCAGTAGGCCGCTCAAGGGCAATATCCTTAATTAGAAAATCCATCGGAGTTTGGTGTTCAGGAGCAAGCAAAAGTTGGGCACAACACTGCAAACCCAGATTATTCCAGGAATTTCCAGGTTTGCCAAACCTCCCAGCCGCAAGGATAAGTGCTAAGATTCCTTCGCCGGGATTAAAGAAATCTATATTTTTTAATAGGACAGCGGGCAGTTTCAAAGATTGGGTGATTCTCTGAATTCTGGTTTTCAGCTCCTCCGAATCACGGAGAATAAGTGCTTCCTTCGACTGTTTAAGAAGTTTCTCGCCTAGATTGATATCATTTTGTAAAAGAGGAATCATATTTCGAAAGTCGATCTTAGTCTCCGGCACACTTGAAAGCGACCTCCAAGAGTGCTCCCAGAAATCCATACGGATTTTTTGGCGCGCCGCACCGAAGACCTCGCCGTTGGGTTCCCTCCTTTCAGGAAGTATTCGGTTCCAAGTGATGGATAAAGAGGAAGCCTTAGCTGCAGAAAGCAAACCAGAAGAAATATGCAGGTAAGTTTTAGGTTCAGGCGGTCCCCAGGTATAAGCCTCCTTATAACGCGGATGCCGGCCACCGTGTACTTCAACCTCGCGGAGAAAATCTGGCCTCGCAGATGGAACAGCCTTTGAAAGTGCCACAATATGCCAACGGTAGAGATCCATCCCGCCGGAGTCTTTTAAGAGGGGTATCAGCAGCGACACTGATTCGGCAAAATCCGGGTCTTTCTCTGCGTGAAAAAACCCGGAAAGCCAACTTGTTAAAAAGACACCGGCGTTTGTGTTTAACAGCTCGTTAACACAAAGGAGAAAAGCCTTAAGTTCCCTAACCATGTCGTATGGGCCGAGCCCCTTATCGTTTCGGGCAGTCATATTCGCCTCAAAATCCGTGTAGAGGCTGAAACTCAAAACAGACTCATGGGTATAAGTGGTTGCATGGGGAAGCCCTTTCGAAAAGGCTTTTTCCAGGCTTAATAGGATTTTCACGACGGACACCAGCTGAACAAGATCGATCTTCCCCGAAAGGCGGTAGAAAAAAGGGAAAACATTGACCCGACAAAACTGAAGGAAGAACACGTTCTCAAAAGTCAACTTGGACCAGACCTGGAAGTAGGCATCGAGGTTTGCGTCCTGATCCAATTCCGTCGTCCTGAACCGGGCCAGGGGTTTTCCTACGTACTTGGCAAGCACCTGTTCGACAAGTGCCCGGCTTTTTCCCAAAAAGACCTCATGAAAAGGGCGCTCTTTTCGGAGTTCCATCAGTCCCAGTGCTATTTTCTCAAGAGCCCAAAAATTTTTTTCACGCCAATTCCTAAAATTGTAATCAAAATTCATGCGTGGTCTAAGAACAAAACGGAGAAAAGCCCCGGGCGAGATTTTTTCCCTTGAAAGTTGAACCATCAAATAGATAAAACTTCTCAGGTGACGGATTTCACCTTGAAATTTTTCCAAATTTTCTATGATAGGTTTGAGTTCTTCAAGGGGATCGAGCCAGAGTTTGTTAGCATTTTCACAGAAGGCTTCAAAAAGCAGCCCCATTCCAATTTTATTTTCAGCCCCGCGGATATCGTCGAGTTCTGACGCCGCTAGAAGTTTCAGCCAGATTTTTCTCGGAACCCTGGATTCCCTCCCTAGCTTTCGCATGGCGAGCATTTTGGGAGAAAGCGATTTTCCTTTAGCCACTGGAGGCTCTATTCCTTCTTCACTCCTGAAATCGCGCGCTTCTTCCCACGACTCCAGACTGACATCTTCTTCGGAGAAAATTCCGGCTTCGATGTCGTGTTCAGCGGAATCGTACCAATCCACTTTCTCAGGAACTTCTTTTTTTATAGACATCTTTCATTCAGTTTACCGCTTGACCGGCAAAAAATCAAACCGTAGCTTGTAATGATTCCAAAAGTATGGCTTAAATATCATCGAATGAGGAACTTATGAGTAACCAACAATCAAAAGAGCTTCTTCTGGGAATCGATGTGGGTTCCACCACGGTTAAGGCCGTTGTTTGGAATCCCGAGTCTGAAAAAATTGAATACGGGGAATACCGCCGTCATAATGCTGACCAAAAAGGTTCCCTTGATGTACTATTAGCTGAAATCGAAGAAAAATTTCCTGGTGCCAACTTCCGAACCGCTTTTTGCGGGAGTGCAGGCGAACCCTTTGCCCGGAAAACGCGCGCCTTTTTTACCCAGGAAGTCGTTGCGAACACTATTGCCATTAAAGAACTCTACCCTCAGACCCATTGCGCCATCGAACTCGGCGGTCAGGATGCCAAGGTTATTTTTTTTCGCCACGACGAAAGAACAGGAAAGCAGGTGACCTCGGATATGCGGATGAACGGCAGTTGTGCCGGGGGTACGGGTGCTTTTATAGACCAAGTTGCCGAACTTCTCAATATCAAGACCGAGGATTTTAACGAACTTGCTTCCCGGGGAAGGAATGTTTATGAGATATCAGGCCGGTGTGGGGTCTTTGCTAAGACCGACATCCAACCTCTACTCAACCAGGGTGTCGGAATCGAAGACATCGCCCTCTCCAGCCTCCACGCCATCGCCAAACAGACCATAGGCGGTTTGGCACAGGGTATGAATATCGTTCCACCCGTTATTTTCGAAGGCGGGCCTCTGACCTTCAACCCCATCCTTGTCCGGGTTTTTCAGGAACGTCTGAACCTCAGGGTCGACCAGGTCCTCCTCCCTCCTCGGCCTGAACTCATCGTGGCTCTCGGGGCCGCCCTCTCAGCGCGCGTCCTCTATGGTGAACAACCCAACGATTATATCGGAAGAGCAGGTCTCGTTATCGAAGACCCCTCGGATAAAACATCCTCGGTGGAACTCCCATTATTATTCTTTTCTTCCGAGGAAGAAAAAAAGGATTTTGACAAACGCCACCTTTCGGCCTGGAAGCCTGAAAATTTTGAACCCGGGACAACACTACGGGCTTATTTGGGAATCGACGGCGGCTCGACAACCACGAAGCTTGTTTTGATGACCGAAGACGGAAAGGTCGTCGATAAATTTTACGCCAATAACCAAGGAGAACCCCTCGAAGTTCTGAGAAAAGCCCTGACGAATTTCAGGGACCATTGGAAGAAGAAAGAAGTAACCTTGGAAATTCTGGGCGTCGGAACAACAGGGTACGCTGAGAATCTCTTTGCCCAGGCCATTAAAGCCGATTACCACACTGTTGAAACCGTAGCTCACGCCGAGGCCGCCAGACAGCTGCATCCCGATGTTGATTTTATCCTCGACGTCGGTGGCCAAGATATGAAGGCAGTCTTTATAAAAAACGGGGTTGTCACCGGAATCACCCTGAACGAGGCTTGTAGCGCAGGCTGCGGGAGTTTTATAGAAACGTATTCCAAGTCCCTCAAAATTCCCGTGATGAACGTGGCCGAGCTTGCCTTCCAAAGCGAGAAACCCAGTAAACTCGGCTCGCGTTGTACAGTTTTTATGAACTCAAGCATTATCACGGAACAGAAATCCGGGAAATCCACCTCGGATATTATGGCGGGTCTCTGCCGTTCGGTTATTGAAAATGTATTCACGAAAGTTTTACGCATTGCAAACCTCGACAGGTTGGGGAAGAACATCGTCGTTCAAGGTGGTACCTTTAAAAATGACGCTGTCCTTAGGGCTTTCGAACAGTATATCGGAAGACCAGTTACCAGGCCGAACCTGCCCGGAGAAATGGGAGCTTGGGGCGCAGCAATTCTTGCAAAACGACACATAGAAGAAAGAAAACTCTTCGACCCGGCGTATGAATCGAGTTTTATCGGCCTTGAGGAAATGGAGAACTTCAGCTATAAAACCAACCCGGGTCAGATCTGCCACTTCTGCACCAACCACTGTAGCCGAACCATCGTCACTTTTAACGACGGAACGAACTTTGTCACGGGTCACAGGTGTGAAAAGGGCGAAATTCTCGGGGATATCCAGGACCCCGAAGTACGCGAGCAGGTTCTGGCGAAAACACGTAAAATCAACAATGTGCCCGATCTTATCAGAACCCATCAGGAACTTTTGGTGAAAAATTGGCCCCATGAAACCATCGCCCCTGCGAGAAATGAAACCATGGGTATTCCGCAGGCCCTGGAATTCTGGCAGTCTCTTCCTTTCTGGCGGGTGCTTTTTCAGAGTTTAGGGTACAAGGTCGTCCTTTCAAAAACAAGTTCATATCCCCTCTTCGAAAGCGGTCTAGCGAGCGTCCCCTCGGATACGGTGTGTTTCCCGGCTAAACTCACCCACGGACATATTCAAGACCTGATTAAAAAAAAGGTCGACAGGATCTTTATGCCTACACTGATTATGATGCCTAAGGAAAATAACCGAGGACAAGGCGGGCATATGTGTCCTCTTATCCAGGGTTATCCCACAGTCATAGCCCGGCAGGATGAACCGGAGGAAAGGCATGGAATCAAACTCCTCCATCCGAGTTTTGTCTGGTACGACATGGTGCATAAAAGAAGGCAAGTTGTCCAGTTTTTATACCGTGAACTCGGTTTTCCACCCCATATTGCAACAAAGGCCTACCATATTGCCGCTAAAACCGAGCTCTCCTTTTTCGAAGAACTTCGAAACGAAGGAAGAAGAGCACTCCAGCTTATTAAAGACCGAAAAACTTTTGGCGTCGTCGTAGCTGGCAGGCCCTACCACGCTGATCCACTTATCAGCCACGATCTCTCTAGCCATTTTACAAGCCTCGGGATCCCTGTGATTACCCTTGATGCTCTGCCTGACCTTCATGATGCGGACCTTCGTACGAGCAGGATGGATTCTTATAATCCCTTCCACTCCCGTATGATCGGAGCCGCCCTCCTATGCGCCGAATCACCCGACCTCGAACTCGCCCAGGTTGTAAGTTTCGGATGTGGCCATGACGCCGTCATCAGCGACGAAATGTCGCGGATCATGAGGGAAAAAAGCGGTAAAGAGCCACTCATTCTAAAACTTGACGAGGGAGAGAACCGCGGCCCTATCAGTATTCGCGTCAAGAGTTTTGTGGAAACCGTCCGGACAAGAAGAAATCAAAAATCCCTTCACGTGGATGAAATGGAAGACGCTTACGCAGTAAAATTCACGAAAGAAGATAAGAAAAACAAGACCATTATCATTCCCAACCTATCGAGGGCATTCAGCACGGTTACACGTAGCGTTATCGAAAGAGAAGGTTATATGGTTGCGCAGATGCCCCTCGCCGATGCAAGGGCCATCGAACTCGGTAAAAAATACGTTCACAACGATATCTGTTTTCCCGCTCAGGTTAATATCGGTGAAGCTCTTCGCATGTTGGAAAGCGGCGATGTGGACCCCGACAAGACGGCTGTGGGTCTCTCAAAAAATTGTGAAGACTGCCGGGCCGGTCATTATGTAGCACTCGCAAGAAAGGCCCTCGACGAGGCAGGTTATCCCCAGGTTCCTTTTATCACGACTGGTACCGACGCCAAGAATATCCATCCCGGTTTTACGCTCGGACCGCTTTTCCAGGTAAGGATGGCGTGGAGCCTTGCCCTGATAGATTCATTGGAAATGATGCTTCGTGCCATTCGCCCCTATGAAAAAGTTAAGGGAACTAGCGATAAGCTCTTCGATCATTATTTAAACAGGGTCGCTGTTGAAGTTGTCATCAGTATTAAAAAGGCCAAACAGGTAATCCAAGAGGCCGTTGAAGCCTTCAACGCGGTTGAAATCGAGAGGTCTGCCAGAAAACCGCGCGTAGGAATTATTGGGGAAATTCTTATCAACTTCCACCCCTCAGCCAACGGTGATGTGGAGCGGTATCTGGAATCCCACGGTATGGAAGTCATTCTTCCGAGCCTTACGGACTTCTTCCGCAGAAAATATATTGTTGACAAATGGAAGGGAAAAGAAGGACTACTTCAAAATTCTTTTATGACGCTGGCCATCAGCGGACTCTCTGATTTGGTATTTAAGGCCATAGGCGACTCGGTTTACAAGATAATGAAAGACTTCAAGTTTTATAGAGGTCACCACGATATGGAAAAAATCATGTCCAATATTAAAGGCATGATGCCCGAATCGCTTCTTGTTGGGGAAGGATGGCTAATGCCTGCCGAGATCATAGAAATGGCGACGGAAGGGATCAATAGTTTTGTCATTCTCAGCCCATTTGGCTGCCTTCCCAACCATATTTCAGGCCGGGGAATGATCAAGCCCATTAAAAAACGCTTCCCGCACGTCCAAATACTACCCTTGGACTTTGACCCTGATACCAGTTTTGCGAATATAGAAAACCGGCTTCAAATGCTCGTTATTACTGGGAGGGAACTGGAAAAAGAGAACGCAGAGGCATCCTTAAAAGTATAGAACTCCTCGGTCCCAGCGTGTAAGTATTTGAAACAATGCGTTCCTCACCAACATGCCAGAATCCAGGATTGTAGGAAGTATCAATGCATAAGAGCCAGGGGTGTCCTTTCTGAGGGTCGGGTATTTTAAAGGCCTTGGCTTCCCAGTAAGTATTGCTGGCATAAAAAATTAAATCATCGTCAAATTCTGCGCCTGTATCAAAACGGCTTCCATCGAGCATAAAACCCAGACAATGACTTTCCTGGCTCCAATCCGGATAACCGTCAACACCGTACCAGGTGATGTCCCTGATTTGATTCCCAGTCATATCCTCCCCGCGGAAAAAAGTCGAACGCCTCAAGGCGGGGTGATTTCGGCGGAAATTAACGGCATAGGTAAAAAAGCTGTGATAAGAGGCGTTTTGATCAAGTAGGTTCCAATTACGCCAGTTTAAACTATTGTCATGGCAGTAGGTGTTGTTATTACCTTTTTTACTGAAGCCGAGTTCATCACCGGATAAAACCATGGGAGTTCCTGCGCTGACCATAAGTATAAGGAGGGCATTCTTCATCTGCCTTTCACGCAGATCCAAGACCTCCTTCTTTTTCGAAACGCCTTCTTCTCCGCAGTTCCAGCTCAGGTTATGGTTGGAACCGTCCGACTCGTTCTCGGCATTTTCATGATTGTGCTTTTCGTTATAGCTGACCAGGTCCATAAGAGTAAACCCATCGTGTGCTGTGATAAAGTTGATACTTTGGTACGGCCTTCTGTAAGCATAGTGAAAAAGGTCGGAACTTCCGGTTAGCCTTTTAGCGATCTCGGTAACTTTTCCGTTGTCAGACTTAATCCAAGCCCTCACGTCATCCCTGAAAGAAGCATTCCATTCCGCCCAGCGTTTAGGAAAACCACCGACCTGGTAAAGTCCGGCGGCGTCCCATCCTTCAGCGATTATTTTTGTATTCGATAAAATAGGATCTTTTTCTATGTCGCTAAGGATGGAATGGTTAGGCATCCAGTGCCCGTTGCTGTCCCTTCCTAAAATGGCGGCCAGGTCGAACCGGAAACCGTCCACGTGCATATCGACTACCCAGTAACGCAGACTATCCAGGATCATGGAGCGCACAACGGGGTGGTTGCAATTCAAGGTGTTTCCGCATCCGCTGTAATTTTTATAATAGCGTGCATTTTCAAGCATATAATAGACGACATTGTCGAAACCCCTGAAACTATGGATGGGACCGTATTCATTTCCCTCACCGGTGTGGTTGTAAACAACATCGAGGATGATTTCCATACCGGCTTCATGAAAGGCTTTAACCAACTGACGGAACTCTTTAACAGCAGTACGCCCATCCCCATCGCTTGCATACCACCGTGCAGGTGCAAAAAAGTTTAATGTGGAGTATCCCCAGAAATTTACCAGGTGTTCCCCTGTTTCTGGGTTAGTTTTTATGTTTTCGAAAGGGTTGAAATCTTGGACAGGAAGGAGTTCGACAGTTGTAATTCCAAGTTTTTTCAAATAGGGAATCTTTTCTATCATACCCAGGTAAGTGCCCGGCAATTTGACCTTTGCACTAGGGTCCTTTGTAAACGCCCGAACCTGGGTTTCATAGATGATGGTATCCTGCATAGGAATGTTCAGAGGCTTGTCTTTGCCCCAGTCAAAATCCCTCGTATCAACAACAGCCCCTTTCGCAACATGGGCCGTATCGTCAAGGGTACTAAAACTTGCATCCCCGTTTGGATGGTCTGTAATATGAACAAAACACGAAGGGTCCGTCCAATGGTATTCACCGGCTACAGCCATGGCGTATGGGTCAATCAAAAGTTTATTCACATTAAACCTATGGCCTGCGCCTAAAGGATCATATGGGCCGTTGACATAATAGCCGTATAGCTGTCCGGGTGCAACATCGTAAATATAAATGTGCCAAACATCCCCCGTTAGGTTTACCGAGCCGTCGAAGGGAAATCTCGCCGTGGGTTCGCCATCTTCAGCCTTTTCAAAAAATACAAGCTCAACCGAGTGTGCGTGCCTGCTGAACAAGGCGAAATTGCATCCCTGATGGTCCATTCTCGCCCCAAGCTGGTAGGGACTCCCCGATTCTGTCCGAATGAGTTTCATAGTCAATACAGTATACCGTTGCTTAACTTCATGCAACGGCTTACACTTTAAAAATGTCAAGACAGGCATTGGTCCAGCGCACCCGCCATATTCTCCAAGTCATCAGTAAACATGGATTTGCACACTTATTAAAAAAAACGCACCAAGTTTTCAGCTTTCACCATATTTTTAGAGAAAGCAGGTGGGTTCGTCTAAGGCTTATTCTTGAAGAACTCGGCCCCACCTTTATAAAATTCGGCCAGATTATGAGTAACCGCGTCGACCTTTTTCCACCGGAACTTTTAGTGGAACTTCAGAAACTCCAATTCAACGTACCCCCGTTTTCAGAAGAGGAAGCCAGAAAAGTCCTCCTCGAGGAGTGGGGTCACGGCCCTGAATTTGTGTTTTCCGAATGGAACGGTGAACCCGTAGCCGCAGCCAGCATCAGCCAGGTCCATAAGGCAAAGATGAAAAACGGTAAATTAGTAGCTGTTAAAATTCAAAGACCCGACGCAAAAAAAACTATCCTCGACGATATTGCCCTTATGAAAAGGATGGCTAATATCTTCGCGGCTCTGTTCATCCGTGAAGGAACTATCGACGCACAAGGTTTGATCGTTGAATTCGAGCGCACAATTCTCAAGGAGCTGGACTTTAGAGAGGAACTCAGATCACTCGTGAAATTCCAAGCGCTCTTCCCTGACAAATCTTTTCTCAAGTCACCCGCACCTGTCAATGAACTTTCTACGTGTCGTGTCTTGGTTATGTATTACGTCGAAGGCAAGCACCCGTTTCAACCTTCAGCACTCGAGGACTCGGATATCAAACCGCAGAAATTTCTCGAAGGTTTGGCCGATAGTTTTCGGATACAGATTTTCACCCACGGTTTTTTTCATGCAGACCCTCACCCGGGAAATCTTTTGATACAAAATAATGGTAATGTCTTCCTTCTCGATATGGGCATGATGGGGGTCCTCTATAAAAAACAACGGGACATCCTCAATGATCTGATGCTAGCCATCGCAACCGGGGACCGTGTCATGCTAGTACACGATATTTGGGAACTCTGTTCGACAGAAGAGAAAGCACCCTCAGCTGCATTTGAAAACGAACTGGGAAGAACGGTGGAACATTTTCTCGACATACCCCTGAACCAGCTCGACCTTATCCAATTATTTACACAGATATCCGACCTTTTTTCCAAGCATCACCTGGGAATGCCCGCATACTATTTCACTCTGATAAAAACTTTAGTCGGCCTTGACGGGCTCGCCCGTATCTTTTTCCCCGAGTTTCAGCTTATCGAATGGTTGAGCAAGTCCCTTTACCATAATTTTTTCGGAAAGCTCGATACAAAAGAACTTCTTCTCCAGGGTATGGGCGGAACTTATGAAGTCTTAAAACTTCTTAAAGGCCTCCCCTACGATATACGAGCGGCTCTTAAAACTTTAAGAGCGGGAAAAATCCAGATATCCCTCAATGAAAAAAATCTTGAGAACACAATGCGCGATCTGGGAAAGATTTCTAACCGGCTCAGTGCTTCGCTTATCATCACGGGTTTGATTCTTGCAGGTACGGTTCTTATCCAGAGCCCGAGCCAGCCTTTTTTCTACGGTATTCCCATCTTTGCTACTCCGCTTTTCGGCGGAGCCATCCTTATGGGTATCTGGCTTTTATGGTCGATATGGAGGTCTAAGACACTATGACGGAATTAGAAAAAGCACGCTCGATGGCAATAGAAATTCTTGACGCAGGTATGATGGAAGGGTTCATCACCCCCGACCACTATGAAGTGGCAAGTAGAAAGGTCGACAGAGCCCAGAACTTATCCGAAGTGGACAATGCACTTGCACCGCTCGCTTCCCAAGTTCCTCATGAAAGTTACACGACCCAGGCATTGATCCCGATGGGTTCTAAAATCATGACAACCCTTTCCGAACAAGCCTGGTTGATGACCGATGGCAAGGTTCCGGAAAAAGTATTTACAGTTCTTGGTAGCGCCCACCTGGATTTCACTCGACTATCAGCGGGTTCGGAGGTAAGAATCCCATGTACGACTATTCTCAGTGAACTCAAACTCACCGTTAATTCAGAAACCGAAGTGATATCACAAATCAACGCAGTCATGGCTGAAGTTAAGTTGACCCCCAGACCCGTTCAACCCAAATCCGTGATTATCCTCGAAGGTTTCGCCTTGATGGCGGAAGTCAGGGTTCGCGCTAGATAATTTTCTTTATCTACAAGCAAAAGGCCAATCTTGGCGCTTTATTCTCTTATGTGGAATGAAACTCATATCCAGGAATTGGCTAAAGAAAAACTCGGAGTTCCCTACCTTTACCCTTTTCAAGCACAAGCAATCCTGGGTATCGTCAATCAGAATGGACCCAACCTTATCATTTTTCCGACAGGTGCGGGAAAAAGTCTATGTTTTACCTTGCCGATTTTTCTCCTCGAGGGGTTGACGGTTATTGTTTATCCGCTTCTCGCCCTGATGGAAGACCAGAACCGGCGTTTTCAATCCCTGGGGATTCCCTCTTTGGTGTTGCGCGGCGGGCAGACCCGGAAACACCGCAGCGACCTTTGGGAGCGGGTGTCGAATGGTTCTGTTAAGGTTCTGATCACAAACCCTGAAATGTTGGTTCAAGCCGAAGTGCGTGAAAAACTTCAAAAGATAAAGATCGGTCATCTCGTTTTTGACGAGGCGCATTGTATCGATCAATGGGGACTCTCCTTCCGTCCAGCCTACCTCGAGGCGGCCAAAGGAGCTCTTTCACTTGCAGCCGGCCGACTGAGCGCTTTTACGGCAACCGCTGGAATCCAGACACAGAATGCGCTCGAAGCCAACCTTTTTCAAAATTTAAAATTTAATTCTTACCGTAGGATTCCGGACAGGCCCAATATCTATTACAAGGTCGTAAAGGGGTTTTCGCGAAGGCAGATGCTTCTCGAACTTTTGAAAACCGAACAACGGCCTTTGATAGTTTTTGCTTCAAGCAGGATGGGTGTCCAATCCCTGGCTGAATTGATATCTTCAGAAACCTGTGACACCGAGGTCCGATTTTACCACGCAGGTTTGACGCGTGAAGAAAAGACCCGAGTCGAAACTTGGTTTTTTGCTTCTGAAACCGGTGTCCTTTGTACGACTTCTGCCTACGGGATGGGAGTGGATAAAGCGGGTATTCGAACCGTTATTCATTGGGACCCTTCGGAGTCGCTGACCTCTTACCTCCAGGAAAGCGGAAGGGCCGGCCGCGACGGCAAACCGGCCAGGGCTATCCAGTTGGTCACACGGCATTCCAAATTCAAAAGTGAAGATAATAAAACCTATTGCGAAAACAGCCAGTATTGCCGCAGGGAACTCCTGCTCAAAGCCCTCGACAGCAAACTTGAAACGTGTTCCGGCTGCGATATCTGCGCCGGGGAAAAAAACGAGGAACCGAACGAAGCCCCCCTTCAAGCCCTCCTCAAAGAACATCATAAAAGATGGACACCACACGAATGGTCCCGCCTCCTTTGGGGAAGGCCGAGCCCGGACGCCGTTAAACACGAGCTCCACCTTGAAATAGGCTGGGGACTGTTTTACGCATTGAGTCTAGAAACCGTGGAGGACATCGTAGAATCCTGGACCCAAACGTCCCAGGTTCTTATCCCGGAAAAGGGGTCTTATAAAGGCTTAGTCTTACGCCCTTGACCTCTTTCCTTATTCTGACTAAATTAGTCGGAATTAGATAGGAGGCGCAGTGTATACTCAGGATCAACTCATTGACTTTATGCGCGAGGTTGTCGACCCCGACCTGGGTTTACCTATTGTCGACCTTGGTTTAATCTACCGGGCCGAAGACAAGGGTGATTGGATCGAGGTGGATATTACACTCACCTCCCCAGCCTGTCCCGTTGGCGACATGATTTTGGAGGAGGTCCAGGAAGCTGTCAAGGGTGCAACTGGAAGACAAGACATCCGGGCACAAATAGTTTGGAATCCACCCTGGGATAAAGATATGATGAGTGAAGAAATGAAGCTCATGTTTGGAATCCCTATATAAGAATAAGGAAATAATATGAGCACGTTAAGAATCGAAGGATTAAAAGCTGAAATTCAGGGGAAACCTATTCTTCAAGGTATCGATCTGGAACTTAAGACCGGGGAAATCGCTGCCCTGATGGGTCCAAACGGTTCAGGAAAGAGCACCTTGGCTAACGTCCTTGTGGGACACCCGCATTACACAGTGACTGGCGGCTCGGTTTTCTTTGATAATAAAAATATCCTGGACCTAGAAGTTCATGAAAGGGCTCGGTTGGGCCTTTTCCTGGCCTTTCAGTACCCGGTGGAAATCCCCGGAGTGACCGTGGGTAAGTTTCTCAAACGCGCAGTGGAGATACAGCTAGAGGGGAAAGGTCAAAAAATGAATATCAGCGCCTTTATCAAACAGGTCAGGGCCGATATGGACTACCTCGAAATGGATCAGAATTTTATCAATAGGTACCTCAATGAAGGTTTCAGCGGCGGAGAGAAAAAACGCATGGAGATCCTTCAACTGCTTTCACTCAAGCCTGGAATGGCTATTTTTGACGAAACAGATTCCGGCCTGGACATCGACGCATTAAAAGTGGTCAGCCAGGGAATCAATAAAATGAGGAGCGAGAACTTCGGAGCTCTGATTATCACCCACTACCAACGCATTCTCAACTACGTCCGGCCCGATGTTGTCCATATCATGTATAAGGGACGCATCGTAACTTCCGGCCGGCAGGATCTTGTCACGGTTCTCGAGGAAAAAGGCTACGACTGGGTGAAAGCCCAGTATGGAATAGAGGAGACGGAAAATGCCAGCTGACGCGCCGATCCAGGATTATGATATAGGTGATTACAAGTATGGCTTCCACTTCCCGGAACGCTCTGTTGTAAAAACTCAAATTGGTCTTAACCCGGAGGTAGTTGAACAAATAAGCGCATCAAAAGGCGAGCCCGAATGGATGCTCAACTTCCGCCTTAAAAGCCTTGAAGCTTTCAGAAAACTTCCCATGCCGACCTGGGGTGCCGACCTTTCAGAGATCGACTTTGAAAGTATTTACTATTATATCAAGCCCACTGCGGAAACACAGAAACGCTGGGAAGATGTTCCCGAGGATATAAAAAAAACTTTCGACCGCATTGGTATTCCCGAGGCTGAGAGAAAGTTTCTCGCCGGTGTCGGAGCTCAGTACGACTCTGAAATGGTCTACCACAGCATCAGGCAGGATCTTCAGGACCAGGGAGTGATTTTCGTCGACCCTGAAACCGGAATAAGGGAACACCCTGAAATTTTCAAGAAGTATTTTGGAACTGTGATTCCCTATAACGACAATAAATTCGCAGCTCTGAACTCGGCTGTTTGGAGCGGCGGCAGTTTTGTCTACGTGCCTAAGGGTATAAAAGTCGACATCCCCGTCCAGGCCTATTTCAGGATCAACTCGCAGAATTTTGGGCAGTTTGAAAGGACCTTGATTATAGCCGAAGAGGGTAGCTTCGTTCATTACATTGAAGGTTGCACTGCGCCTACCTACTCTTCCGACTCCTTGCACTCCGCCGTGGTGGAAATCATCGCCATGCCCGGTTCTCGTGTAAGGTACTCTACTATCCAAAACTGGAGTACAAATATTTTCAACCTGGTCACCAAACGCGCGCATGCCCACGCAAGAGCGACGGTGGAATGGGTGGATGGAAACCTTGGATCAAAACGCACCATGAAATACCCCTCGGTCTTTCTCCTCGGAGAAGGCGCACACGGGGAGGTTCTCAGTATAGCTTTTGCGGGAAAAAACCAGCAGCAGGATACCGGCGGTAAAATGGTCCATAACGCACCCAATACGTCAAGTGTTATCACTGCAAAATCAGTTTCAAAAAACGGGGGTATTTCAAGCTACCGCGGCTTGATAAAAGTCGCCCCGGGGATGACTGGGATTAAAAGCAAGGTGGATTGCGATGCCTTGATCATCGACGAAAACAGTAAAAGCAACACCTACCCCTATATGGAAATCAGCTCCGACGATGTCAGTATCGAACACGAAGCCAAGGTGAGTAAAATCAGCGAAGACCAGCTCCTGTATTTGATGAGCCGGGGAATCGATGAAACTGAAGCGAGCATGATGATAGTCAACGGATTTATTGACCCCCTTGTTAAACAGCTTCCCATGGAATACGCGATAGAACTAAACCGTCTTATTGAACTGGAAATGGAGGGATCTGTCGGGTGAAATTCGCCATCACTACACAGCCTCAATGGCTCGTACAAATGAGGAACAAGTACTCCCTGGAATGCGACCTGCAATCCTGGCCTACCAAGAAAGTTGAACTCTGGCGACGCACGCAGATGGAAAGTCTGCCTGTGGATGAATTTCAAACCCATTTTGAACATCTGGAAATTTCTGACTACGAAAAAGATTCATCGTATAGTGCAGTGGTTCTAATTGAAGATTCTCGAAAGGTAAAAATATGGTCCGGTTCTGAGAAGATCACCATCCGAAACCTCGAAGACCAAGATGAAGAAAATTTCAAAAACCACCTTTTCCAAAACCCCGACAGGTTTCTTAGCGATCATCTGGCCCGTATGGATTTTACTTTAATCATTGAGATTGATGAAAATGCCGTACTCGATAAACCCATCCTTGTTCACTGGAACGCATCCTCAAACCCCATGGAAAAAACTATGTACAGGCCCCGGATACTTTTCAAGGCACGCCGGCTTTCCGAGGTGCACGCGGTTGTAAGATGGGATAGTTCAGACACTGTGTTTATCAATGGAGGAACTTCGGCTTTTATCGGAGAAAGCGCAAATTTTACTTTAACCGAGATCCAGGCCCTTTCCCAGACCTCCTACCAAGTCGATCACAGCCTAAGCGTCCAGGAAAGAAACAGCGTTTTCAACTATAATCTTGTGAGCATTGGAACGGCTACTGCGAAGACCCAGTGGGACGCTTCCCTTATCGGTGAGGGAGCGGAAATCAAAGCCCAGGGCATCTTTGTCTGCAAGGGAAAACAACACAAAGACCTGCGTCTGGTACTCAACCATAAGGCTCCCCGGGGGAAAAGCAACTCCCTGTTTAAAGGTGCTGTACGCGACAGAGGAAGAACCATATTCCAGGGCCTTATCGAAGTGACCCCTGAAGGAAAAGGAACCGATGCCTACCTCTCCATTAAAAATCTTATTCTCAACGACGGAGCTAGAGCAGACAGTCTGCCCCAGCTAAAAATAGATCACAACGACCTCAAGTGCACCCACGGGAGTACGACAGGAAAAGTCGACGAGGAACAACTTCATTACCTTCAATCCCGTGGTTTTTCACCTTCAGAATCCAAGGTTTTAATCACCATGGGTCTCTTCCAGGGAATTATCGATTCTCTTCCCACCCAGTTCCGAATACCCGTGGAGTCGACCCTCGAACAGCTTCTCAGGGAAGGCTGACAGAAAATGCCTTTAGTACCCTTAGTGCTAAGACAGGATTTCCCCATTCTCGGCACGGTCTTTCAGAAACAAGGAAAAGATGTACCGCTTGTTTATCTGGACAACGCTGCATCTACCCAGAAACCTCATTCTGTTATCGATTCCATTTCGGAGTATTACACCACTTCCAACGCCAACGTCCACCGGGGGATTCACACCCTGGGCGAACGCGCTACTTCGCTTCTTGAAGATTCACGCGAAGCTGTAAGAAAATTTATAAACGCAGAATTTCTCGAGGAGATCATTTTCACCCGCGGGACTACGGAGAGTATCAACCTCGTTGCTCGCACCCTGCCTGAAAAATTCCACCAGGGCGACGAAATCCTTATCAGCACCATGGAACACCACAGCAACCTGGTTCCCTGGCTTATGGCTGCCGAAAGGCACGGGCTTAAACTCCAAATAATACCAGTTCTCGATGATGGCACACTCGACCTCGATTCTTTTGAAACCCTTCTCACAACGAGGACTAAGCTAGTAGCCATCACCCAAATGAGTAATGTTTTAGGGACCATCAACCCCGTTCAATACATCATTGAAAAAGCCCACGGCAAGGGTATCCCTGTGCTTATCGACGGGGCTCAGAGCGTACCTCATATGAAGATGGATGTTCGGGCTCTTAAACCCGACTTCCTTGCATTTTCCGGGCATAAAATGTGCGGCCCCATGGGGATCGGCGTTCTCTATGCAGCGAAACCTATTTTGGAAACCCTCCCCCCCTTCCATGGAGGAGGCGAGATGATCAGGAGCGTTCGGCTCGACGGGTTCGACCTCAACGATCTTCCTTTCCGGTTCGAAGCTGGTACCCCAAACGTCGAAGGAAGCGTAGGTATGGCAGCAGCTATCCGCTACTTGGAAAAAGTTGGACTGGATGCCATCCATCAGCACGAAATAACCCTCACCCAGAGAACGCTTGAAGGAATGTCAACAATAAAAGGGCTTCGAGTTTTAGGATCGGCTAAAGAGAGGGGCGGAATCGTGGCTTTTGATCTGCCGGGAATCCACGCCCACGACCTTGCTGCTTTTCTCGACTCGAGGGGAATCGCTATCCGGGCAGGCCATCACTGCGCCCATCCCTTGGGCCGGCGTTTCGGAGTCGTGAGTTCAGCGCGTGCCAGTTTCTATCTTTACAACACCGTTGAGGAAGTTGATTTTTTTATAAAAAATCTTGAGGAGGCCGTGACCGTCCTATGAACCAAGGTTTTGATGAAATGTACCAAGAGATGATCCGTGATCATTTTAAAAATCCCAACTATCGTGCCATCCTCAACCCTGATGCTCCACTCTTCGAGAATCCGAGTTGCGGGGACCAGGTGAGGCTCCAGCTCAGTGTGGAAAAGGGAGTCGTGAAACAATGCAACTTCGACGGGGCAGGCTGTTCCATCTCCATGTCGAGCACCGATATGATGTGTGACGTACTTGAAGGAAAAACTTTAAACGAGGCACAAAACTTGGTCGCCCGGTTTCTTGAAATCATGAAAGGCAAGGGTTCGATTTCCGACCTGGAAACGATGGGGGACCTTGCCGCCCTGTCTGGGGTCGTCCAACTCCCGGTACGGGTTAAATGTGCAACCCTCGCTTGGAACGCCGCCGCTAAAATGCTCGAAGAGAAAATTTAGCGGGTAAGGGGAAGGAATTGTCTAAAAGAGCTCTTAAGAGCCTGTTGTGCTTGAGACCGCAGGAATTTACTTGAGGTTGAACTGTGTGATATTCTGTTGCCCATGGCACCACGATACAAAAGTATTCGCAACGACCGGGCTGTGGAATTGGAGAAGGAACTTTCAGAGAAAGTCGCTGAATTGATGCAGAAAGCCAAGGACGCCGATTCAAAAGAAGAAGGAAAAGACGAGCATTTGAACCAAGAGATGGAAGTTCTTGTTTCGGTAGCTTCCGAGTCGGTAAGGCAACCAAGGAAATTTGACTTCCGTCCACACTCCCACACCAAGCTCCCCGGTCCTGTGTCAAAATCTCAAGCGCAACAGGCTCCTAGCTCAAAGGAGCCAACCAAATATTTTCAGGTTGCTTGAGCTGGAGGTAAGTCAGGTATCTTTGTGCCACCGGGTCACAGGGAGTTGTCTGGGAGAGTCCTGAAAAAATTTCCTCGGCAAGAGCAAATTCCGCCGAGTCAAAGGCTTGAACTGCCTTTTCGAAATCCTTCTTCTGTTCGCGTTTTATCGCATAGTGCGGATCGGTGGCTTCGGATAGAACTTCATAGATGGATACTTTTTCCGTTTTTCCTTTCACTAAAATATTACCCAAATGGCGGGATGCAATAAATTCCTCATATTTAGGAATCTCGGTTAATGATTGCCGGCTTGTAAGAATCGGTACCTGCATAAGTTTAGTCAAAGTTTCGAGGCGGCTTGCGATATTGACCACATCGGATATCACCGTTGATTCCATGCGGTTGTGTTCACCGATGGTTCCCATCATCAGGGGCCCCGAATGGAGCCCTATTCCCATATCGATACTCGTATAGCCCACTCTTATTCTTCCATCGTTATATTCCTGAAGGGCAAGACGCATGCGCAAGGCTGCAGCGACGGCTTCCGCAGGACTCCCTGGAAAAAGCGCCATAATAGAATCACCGATATACTTATCAATAATTCCTCCGCTTTCCCTGATAACCGGTGCCATTCGAGAAAGATATGAGTTTAATAGCCTGAAGTTTTCATCAGGGGTCATTCGCTCCGATAAAGTTGTAAAACTCCGGATGTCCGAAAATAAAACTGTCATTTCTTTAAGCACACCATCACCCAGCCGGATTTGGGTGATCGAATCCTTACCGAGAAAGCTCAAGAACTCCTGAGGCACAAAACGGTTGAGAGAAGTGTTTAGGGCAATTAACTCGGTTTTCTTTACCTCGAGTTGCGCAGAATAATTTGTCAATTCCGTATTCAGACGCGCCGAGCGGATCGAGAGGGATACAAACATCGACATTTGCAAAGAGAAAAATCCAATCCCCTGGAGCCAGGCAAAGGGCTCAACCCCGATAACAAAATGCACAATATCGTAACTGCCGAAAGCTACTGCAAGAAAGGATCCCGCTAAAATGGGGACAGCGTCCCTGTTCCCGGAAAAAGTCGAACGGACTACCATGTAAAGCGCAACCAAAATACTGATCTGGATGGGTAGTAGCAATTGAGCAAAACGTTGATCCAGCATAGTTTCATTCGGTGAAAAGAAAAGAAACAAACCGGCTGCCAATCCTAAAAAAAGGATCGAAAAATAGATTCGTTTACGGTTAAATATTTTAAAATATTGAATAAAAAAAACGATTAATAAAGACATGCCCAGGGGGAAACATGCTTTCGCGAAATGACGGAATAATTGTCCCCCGATACCAAAAATAGAACCTAATTCGAAAAAGTAAGCGGCCATAATCAAACTCGATAGTGCATATACGAGGTTTGCCGAGAAATCCCTTCTATAGATAAACTGAATAAGGAAGACTATACCCGTAAAAAGATTGACCGCACCGAAAAAGAAATACATTGTCGAATTGAAGAATTCCACAATGTTAGCCTCGAAGAGATACTCATCCTTACCACCAAAAAAGGCTGCTGGAGCAGGCAAGCTAGGTCCGTCGTAGAAACTCCTGATCGCAATAACATTTTTCCCTTTTCGCAAAAGCAAATCGGAAATTTTTACTATGATATTTTTCGCCATATCGGGATAGTAATGGGGAGGGAAAGAACCACGAGATTCAATTTGAACACCATTGACGAAAATTTCAGCGGGAGCGAAAAATTTGGTTATAAAAAAATAAACGGGTTGAGTTCTCTCTTCCACGACTTCAAAGTTCAGCCTCATCCAGAACCCTGCACGTTCTTCACCTAAGTCGAATTTTTCCTGGGCCCTGACTGTATACCATGGAGAATCGTCCCAGTCTGACGTTGCGTACGCAGGATTATCCCCGACAAGCCACCGCCACCCATCAATAATCGGTGTTTTTCCGAGATCGGGATCGATAGGATCTCCAAAAAGTGCAGAACCTATGAACAAAAATATAAGAATATGATTTCTCATGGGTTATAGTCTTGTAGATTTTTTCGTTTTGTCAAGAATTATTTTGCCAATGATATTTAGGGACATATTATTGCAAATACTGAATGTATATTTACTTTATTATTTGCTTATTTTATTAACAATGAGTATATTAACCTTGGATCGAAAGATTCAGAGGAAACTTTATGTTAATGGTAATTGCCATTGTTTTGGTTGTCCTATGGGCCCCCTCTAAAAACCTAACGGTTATCCCCAAAAGCCGATGTGATGGAATTTTTTACGGTTTTGGTCAGATAAAGGGTAGAATAGGCACTCTTTCAGGCTTTTTGACACAGACCAGGGTTTCCGGGCTCCTAGAAAGTTCGTTTCGGTAATACCAGATAGTTTTCTCATCAGGGACAGT
>DYOB01000273.1 GCA_020720765.1 Borreliella garinii | reverse complement strand
TAAGGCCGGAAACGACAATCCAACGAGGTGATTCATGAACGAAGAACTACAAAAACGATTCGAGGAACACGCCCCTTTGATGGTCTATCCTTTCGGGATAGGGGATAGTACCGGGCCACGGGTTATCGCGGAAGGATTTGTTTACCCTCACGGGGTTGTCTTTTTTGATATTGGTTGGAACACACCTTACGGCGGCTATCATTCCAATCATGTAGTCCATTTTGTTGAAGGCAGGGTAGAAGGCCCATTCCCAGACTTCGAGGAAACGGTGTATTGGATACTGGGCCATGCAACAATTCATGAAATACCAGATGATGGCGACGGTTTTAGTTTCTCCAGTGAATTCGCCGCCGCCAAAGAGAATCAAAGACTTGTTGAGCGGTTCAAGGAAGACGATTGGAATAATAGGAATCGCGCAAAGGTCGTTGCGGATAGGCTGGCGCGAGCGTATGCCGGTTGTCGGTAATTGTGTCGAGAAGCCATTTGCTTGCCCCGTAGCGACACGAACAGGCACCAGTCCATAGGAAAGGGCAGAGACAGAAGAAAGGCAAAATTTGGCACAAAGAGGATGTTTCTATCGTTTTGAAGAATTTTATAGCGACAAAAGTAAAAAAATACTCCATGATTTTCGCATATTATCGTATAAACAGGAGACTTCTATATTAAACAAAGTTTGGGCGGATAGGTTCGCTACCGAAAAGGAGGATTCCGAAACTCCCTTCCGCCCATTTTTCATTTCGGATCATCGCCGCTATCGGAGGCAGGTATCATGTCAGAACAGAAACGGGACAAGATCAACAGACAGTTCAACAGGCAGGCATTACAAAAAAGAATGGCAGATCGTCGCAAAGAGCAGGAAGAGCGATTAGACGCCATCGTCAACCTGGAGCGTAACGCGCCAGCCAATATAAGTACCACTTTTCGCTTTCACCGCGTTAAAGAGTACGATTGTGACCAAATTCTTTTTCAGGACAACCCCTATTTCCATGAAGCAATCCAGCTATGTTCCGAATGGGCCGCTAAGAACCGATGGAAATCCATACCAGCGCAACGCCGGAAGGACTATTTGATTTCAGTAATCGCAAACCTTTTAACCCTTCCGAGAACATCATCCTCAAAAATCCAAGAGCCGCTTTCCATAAGAGTTACAGCCGATAAAATTTTCACGGAGACGATTCTTTTCCTCAGAGAAAAAAAGTACATCAACTATCTCCCCGGATACAATCACGGCAAAGAAAGTGCTAAACTGTCAATAATATATCCAACAGAGACATTTGACACCATCTTTCCACCTTTTGCAGACAGGGACACCACCCTCCACATCACTATCCCGGACACAGAGCTTATCAAAAAAACAAAGGACAACAAGGCCGTCAAATTATCCTCTACCGATATCAGGTTGACCACCGGCAAAATCAACAAACTCCAAAGGATCAATCAAGTCAACCTCAGCCATAAGATAGTTATCAAAGGGAAAAAGCATGAGATTCCATGTGTCTCAAAGCTCCAAATTGTATATAGCGAAACCCTAAAACGAGGGGGGAGAATTTACGCATCGGGAAGCAGCTACCAAACCAGCCCTCAAAATCTCAGAGCGTTGATATTCATTGATAACGAACCTACCGTTGAGCTTGATTATTCAGGGTTGCATCCACGAATGCTTTACGCCGAAAAGGGGATTCAATTTGAAGGCGACCTTTACGACTTGTCCGATGTGTTGCCGGAGTACCAAAGCGACCAAAAATTAAGGGTTTTGTCTAAACTTGCTTTATTGATCGTTATTAACGCGAAAGACAACAAAAACATAGCCGGGATATTGCCAAATCATGTTTGGAAAGAAGATATTAGGTTTGGCCGATATATCCTTAGGCAGTATCAAACACCAGAGGAAGGGGCGGGGATATACAAGAGAGTAGTCGAAGCAGTAAGACAGAAACACTATCCCATAAACGAATATTTTGGTTCCGATTCAGGAGCCCGGCTACAAAACAAAGACGGCCAAATGGCTCTTTGGATTTGTGACACCTTTGCGAAACAGGGAATCCCTATCCTTCCAGTTCATGACAGTTTCATAGTAGCAGAGCAACACGAAACCCATTTACGGGATACCATGAACACCGCCTACATCAAGTTTAATAACGGGTTTTCGTGCCCGATAGACAAAAAAAAGAAACCCGAAAAAGAAGAAATAATTGTCCCGATTTCGTATGGTTAGGCGTGTAACGGGGAACTTATTTACGGTACTCCCTTCCCTTCCCTTCCCTTCCCTTCCCTTCCCTTCCTTCCTTCCTTCCTACCCCCCCC
>DYOB01000272.1 GCA_020720765.1 Borreliella garinii | reverse complement strand
GTACGTATTCAGTGAAGTATGTAGCCAGCCTCAAAACGGCTGGCTTCTTTTTTGATGGAAAAGCTACAGTGAAAAAATATTAGAATTTTTTCAGCGCCATCTTCTCCCTGGTTTCCGCATCGAGGTTGTATGGGAGGCAGGCTCTTGTCTTGTCGCTGTCCATGGTTCCCCTGCTGTTCGCGCAGACATTGAAGTAGTATAGGAGATAGTCCCTGGGACTTATCTTGTTCAGAAGGCATGTCTGGATTATCGAGTACATGCATGCGGCGAGGTTTCCTCCCCATATCGAATGGCTTCCGAGGAAGTTGTTTCTCCCGAGCGCGCACGGGCGGATTCCGTTTTCCATGAGATTGTTATCCATCGGAAGTTCCGGATATTCCACGAACAGGACAAGCCCGCTCCAGTGTTCCTTCATTGAATTCATCGCAGCTGTCTGCGCATCGTCATCATATTTTTTCTCGGAGTCCGCCTTCATTTCGGCGAGTGCCTTTCTCAATAGTGTGTCGTATTGCAGAAATGGCTCGGTTCCTTTCGGGTATTTGACTCTTTCGTTGTTGATTCTGTAGAGTTCCGCGATTTTTGCAATCCATTTTTCCGCCCATCCGCAGAGTTCCATGTCCGCTGGGAATTTTTTCTTTATGTCTATGAAATCCCGCCGGACATGCGCCCAGCACCAGGACAGCAAAACCAGCCCGTATCCGGCAAGAACCTTGTATGCGGAATATCTGTCCACGTTCAGTTTTTTCATGTCCGCTTCAGGGAGTTCGACCGGATGATCTGCTAGCTTCATCTTTTCAATATCCGCGACGCTCATGCCGAAAAGTGTTTTCAGCGGAACCGATGACGCCCTCGTGGGATCAAGGACGAACGCCACTATCTTTTCGGACCTGAACGCCCACATATACCATAGTTTTCCGCATTCTTCCATGAACATTTTCCAGCGCGTCTCGTCCGCATGCCAGCGGCTTTCCAGTTTCAAGTCGGACAGCAGCAGTTCATAAAGAGGATTCAGGAAGTCGTTGTATATTTTTTTGAAACCGTAAAAGATCGTGCCGGCCCGGACATCTATTTCCGCCTGCACCATCCCGAAAAGCTGTCTGTTGACCGGCATGTGATTCATGTATTTCGAGATGAGGATGTCCCCCCATATTTCTTCGGAATATTTCCCTTTGGGGATAATCTGAGGCATCGTGGGAGACATGATGACGGAAGGCTGGCTACCACATCTGCACAAGGAACCGTAAGTTTTACGTATTATTTTTTTGAGGAAATATTGCTTTTTGACCGAGACCTGCCAAGAGATGTCCTCAAGCCCGGGCTTCTCCACCGCCGTCATTCCACATTTTTCACACTTGAGATCGCTGTCCGGCATATCAAGAACCACCTCGACCACCGGGAGATTCTCAGGAATTTTTCTTCCGGTGCCGGAATGACCGGGAACCGCCCCGCGCGGTCTTTTCTCCCCTGCGACAACAATCGCATCTGCCAGTTTTTCCGATGACGGGACAGTATTCCCATCTCCTTCCGCAACAACAGTATCTTTTATATCCATGTCCGCAAGCTTCAGCTTCTCGCTCTTCAAACCAAAAATCATCGAGGCTAATTTTTCCGCTCTGGCCTTCTCTCTTCTGAGTGCCGAACGGAGGGAGGCGCATTCAATCTCCAGAGACTTGTTTATCGCCCTCTCAACCCTAAGCTCCTCCTCAATATGGGAAATCCTAAGATTCCGTTTTTCAAACTCCATGGATGCGTCCGCAAAGATGCGGCGCAACTGCTCGTTCTCAAGCCGTAGCTGCTCCAGTACTCCGTCCGCAGAATTTTCCACAACAGTTTTTATGGCTCCTCTCCTATCTGCCTTTTGTCAGGTGCCGTTCCTTCAGCGCCTCGTAGTTGAGCTGTCCTATCTCCAGCAAAAGTGCTTTTATCTTCTTGTGCCTCTCGGTCATCTTCTTCGCCTCGTCCACGGCACCAGGAGGAAGATAGAGATTTTTCGTCTTGCCGTCCTTCTTGAACGTCAGATAATGGCATATATGTTTCATCCCGTTGTTGCAGACGCAGTTCTTTCCGCATTTCGAACGCCACATGACAACCGAACCTGACAGAATGTCCAGATTCTCGAACAGCTTCGCTTTTAGCCTCTCGACCTTTTTCATCTTTGCCACCTTTGTCGAATTTGCTATTATTCGTATTATTACGAACAATATATCCGCAAAAGCGAAATGCAAGCAAGAATTAGTTTTTTTTTGAAGATTTCTTGAAAATTTATTCGGAGAGATTAGATTGATACGTACTTTACTGAATATTTAC
>DYOB01000271.1 GCA_020720765.1 Borreliella garinii | reverse complement strand
CAACTTGACAACGCGGACAAGCCGCGTTGCAAGTTAACGTTGGTGTTTGAGGGACTTCACACCTAGCCGTCGGAGTTCGTACCCGAACTCCAAGGCCCCGGACCACAGGGCCGGTCAAAGCGGTAGTGCAAAGCAGGTTTTGATTCAGTTGTGTTTCATAGGTGGAGGGAGGAGGGGGCCTCAATCATCCCCAGGGTTTGTGAACAACCCCGCGCCAAAGTTCCAGTCACTCACACGGAAAAATTGAAACAGGGTTTCAAAAGCGGAACCTGGAAACCGGTGTTTCAGTCAGCCTAATGACCAAGTTAAGCTGCACGACGGCTTGTCCGACGTGTCAGCTTGAACTTTATATTAGGCATTACTTCAATCCAAAGTCGTGAGACCGAGCCTCTGGAGTTACAAGAAATCTGACAACTCTTTATATTTCACTCGCATTTTCGATGAAAGATCAATGTCTGGAGTACAATCAACTTGAATATCTTGAAATTCTACATTGAAAGGATCAAAGAGATAGACTTCATACAATTGTATATTGATATCAAGCGGTATTGAAACATATTCAACATTTGAGTCGCCATATATTGAACCAATTCTCTTGCATTTCACGGTGTAGAAATTAAGGCATGATTCTTCCTTCCTTTCGATCAAAAAGGTCAACTTATTATATCTAGGAAGAACAGCCTTTTCGTTTCCAGGTTCTTTTACTAACTTTTTATCATAAGCAAAAAGCTTCACAAAAAACTTTTTTCTCTCAGAAATTACGCTATAAACCCCGCCCTGATCTTTGATGCTAGTATAGAAAGAATAAGCCTTTGAATTGAAAGTATCTTTGAACACTTTCTCAACCCAACTAGCGAAGGAATTCCCCTCAGCCCGTACTAATAAGTCATGGGAGAATAGCCAAACAAGATTGCCTCGTTCAGTGAGACAGAAGTCGCCCTCAGTCGTACCATTGTTACCAATTACTAATAAGCGCTCTGCCAGCTCATCAGTAACAGTCCTAACAAATGGACCATCCTTCATAATCTTATCCTTCGGTCCAAAAAGCCTAAGTTGGGCTCCAAAGAAATCACCATATCCGATCTCGCATACAAATTTCTTGTAGTCTTCAGAAATCGGAAAGTCTAATCGATAAAAATCATCCTGATTAAAATGACCTAAAACAACATGATAACCAGGGGCATTGTGTTTCTTTATTTCATTCAAAGCATTCGTAATAAAACTCATGGTACTAACTCCACACCGGTAAATATGGTTTCATATGGATTGGATTTATTCAATTGGTAAGCAGAAGCCCCTTCTGCCCTATTTAAGCTTGAAGGTTTGAGTTGGAGATTAGTGAGTTCATCACCTCCTCCAAACTGACGCTGAATAATATGGTCAACATCAAAGCCATTTGGTACTGGGCCATTCGCTGCTTCCCAATTGCTTCTCGCTGTAGATCTCGGCAACGCAGATGATTGCGTTCTAACGAGAGAACCATTTTCTGAGGCTCTCTGGTAGGCGGGTAGTTCATTTGCCATTGATCCAGGCAGTTTTAAAGTTGGTCCTCTCCCACCGGCACCAGTTAGCATCGTAAAAAGTTTTCCAAGGTTACCCCCAGAAATCTTGATCATATTTACCATGGTGGAAGCTGATACACCAATTGCTCTTAATTCAGCCCCATAGGGTCCAAGAGCCAGCGTTATATCATCAATGGACATGCCTAAGGACATTTCAGTCAAAAGGTTTGCTAGGTTGTAGCCTGCGGCAACTCCATTCGATAATCCGTTAACAGTTCCAGCAGCAAGGTTCCAAAGAGCACCAAAACCTGCAACAAAACTATCTATATAATTTCCCGCTCCTGTGTTGACGGAACCGGCATAAGGCAAAAGGTCGTTCTCACCTTCTTTGAAGTTTGCCCATGGGCTTGCATGACGCCCATCCGGATCTGAATACTTAATCGGGTTATTCCCACCGTAGTGCCACAAGTTCAGGTTCACTGCATTAAACACACCACCCATACCCGGGAGCTGTCCGTTATGTTTCTTGGCGTCGTCACTGGTCTCGGGGACCGGGAGGTACTCCAGCAGCGCCGGATCTTCTGATAACCACCTTCCCAGTTTGGGATCCAGGTAGCGGGCTCCGAAGTAGATGAGGCCTGTCTCGGGGTCGGTTTCTTTGGAGGTGAAGCGGTGGGTGGTGGTCATTTCACCGGGGGTGTTCTCTTGGACCCATTGGTTGCCGTAGGGGGTGTACTCGTGGTGTTCGTAGACTCTTCCCTGGGCGTCGGTGACGTAGTGGGTGTTGCCCAGGTGGTCGGGGTGGTAGGTGTAGGTCTGTTCTGTTT
>DYOB01000270.1 GCA_020720765.1 Borreliella garinii | reverse complement strand
TCCAGTGGGTGAAAACAGCTGACGAAATTAAGGGAAAAATTGCCAGGGCTAAATCTAATTATGCCAAATGAATTTTACGGGACACTAGTTGTCTTCGCGATGGGCTGGAAGGGTCTTTCTCGGCCGATACCACAGCCCTGCCGACGCTTGTGATGGGCCAGCGGGTAAGGACTGCCGAACCTTCTTGGTATTCGCCAAACCCGATATGCGCCCAGGACCAGACAAAGAAGTAACGGAGCCCATGCACCCGCTGCAACCGTTCTTGGACCAACCAGGCGGCGTTGCCTTCGAGTCCGCCGGGTTCATCTTGAAACAAGGTGTCTTCAGGGGCCTGCCACGCAGCGGCGGTTGTTTGCCCAGGAACCGCTTCCTGGTGTTGGCCGCATTCCTGGAAAACCACCACTTCCAAATTCAGCCGGGCTATAAGATCAGCAACTCTGTTAAGTTTTTCATGGGCATCCTCTTCCTGCCAGGTGTGGAGGTTCAGGGTCAGGATTCCAAAACCGGCCTCCGCCGGACGCAAAGGTAAATCCTGACCGTGGACATGGGATAAGATTGACCCAAGGAAAAGAAAAATTATGGTTCTGACAGCAGATGATTTCATAAGGACAGTATACACCAACTCACCCAAGCCCGCAGGATGTTGAGGCAAGTTGGCGGGCTTGGCTCTGCGCTGCAAGCATTCGGTCGAAGGGGTCGCGGTGCTCGCCTGGCAGTAAACCCGCAGCCCTTGCATCGGAGGCGGAAATCGAAAGTTCAGTAAAACTATTCGTTAAGAGCCTCTCTTCCCATTGTGCCAAGATGCGGGCGCCATTCTGAAGTTTGCCTAACCGTGTCTTGGTTGCAATTTCCCAAGCCGATGCTGCGCTGATAAAGATCGAATTGCCCGGGTTTCTTATCAAAGCTAGAACACGAACAGACAGTTTTTCTGGCTGTGACCATCACCATAAAAGGGTGCACGTATCCAGGAGAAGATTTACTTTTCACATTCGTCCAGTTCGTCATCCGAAAGCGCAACGAAAAAGTCATCAGGAATAGAGTCACGGTAAAGTCCCGGAATACGCTCGGCTGGTCGCTCCAACGGCACCAACCGTGCGTAGGGGACGCCCGCTTTAGCCAAGATAATTTCTTCACCGCGATGGGCTTGCTCCAAGAGTCGGGAGAATTGTGTTTTTGCTTCATGAACGTTGACTGTTGTCATTACGAAATTCATATTAGTCCAATATATGGACTAAGTTAAGCTATGGTATTTAAAACCGTGGAAAACATTTTTTGAGATGGAACAAACGGTAGCGGTCCATCGCCATACCAATAAAATAGGCTCCCGATCCTAAGTAAGCCGACAATTCTTCACAGTATTTTATTATGTGACGAGAATCTTGAGACGAAAAATCCTTTGCTGTCAAAGGTTGCAGCAATGATTGGCGGACAGTTTCCAGTTCGGATATTTTTCGCTTGCACCAAATACTACGGATACGTTCGCACTCTGCCTGGCTCCAACCAGTTAAAGCACCAACAAGCTTGTTCAGTTGTTCGAAGAAAACCATGCGACCCATTGTTTTCATGGTGGAGGCGGTACAGAACGGCACTATCGCTTTTTCGAACTCAAGCCGAGGGAATTTCGGCCGTGACTCATCGCTATTCCTTGTCAAGAAATCTTGCACAACCTGTTCTTTTAATTCGGCAATGCCGATCGGAATAGAATCCCAAAAAACTGAGGGGTCTTGTAGGCCTTGCGCATTGATGATGTCGGCGGCTTGTGATAATTCAGGCGTAGTCACCAGCGGCTCTTCGGAGGTGTTTTCCGAATCGAGAATTCCGGACCCGCTGGAAAAGAGAGGAAATAGCAAACCAAACCTTTCATAAAAGGATACCGCACGCTCAAACGGTAATTCCCATTCCAACGGGTCCACCTGGCTGATGCGTAACGCATAGCACACCAGAAAGTTACCGTAGATTCCGCGGCAGGCGCCGAGCAAGTGGCCCCGGGAGCGTTCTGTCTGGGCCGTTTCCGCGGCGTCCCAAAAGGCTTGAGCCCAACCGTGGTCCTCTATGGAGGCCAGCTCTTTTTCCAATCGTTCGCGCGCCTCGGGGGACGGATCTGTAGAGCGGAGTTCCAGTCCTGTACGAGCCCGCCATGATAATTCTGTTATTTCCATACTAGGAGAATAGGGGGGGGAGGGGTATTGATAGGGTATGTCTTGGAAAAATTAGAGCATAATAAATACACTCTGTATAATTCAGGTATTAGAATACTTGACAAATTGAAATAGATACCTCTAAAATGTTAACGAGGAGTCTTCTTATGATGCGCAGAATGCTATCTATTATG
>DYOB01000062.1:7029-13799 GCA_020720765.1 Borreliella garinii | reverse complement strand
TTGGATTAAAACCGTAAAAGAGTTCCATCATATCGGCTTTTGGGGATAACCGTTAAGTTTTTAGAGGGGGCCCCAATTTACGGAAAGAAGTTTACACTAACTCAACACCCCGGAATACCTGTAAACTACTCTTCTCCAAACCCCCAAAAAAACGACTTCCCATACCGAGCCGTTTTGCCTGCGCATTTCAGTAAGGCTCGTGCCGGGCAGCGGTGACCTCCAAGTCCTTCCTTGGGAGTCCTTGAGTAGCATATGGCTCATGGTCCGCGACTGTTCGTTGAGGATAAAACCCTCGTTCCCTGTTTCATCGACGACAATCCACTGACGTGGTCCCGACTGGAAAAAAACCCAACCTTCACCGATCAAAATAAACGGTGAAAGATCCTTGTTGGAATACACAGTGGTAGCGGGTGACACGGGTGAGGCTGGAACGACCGGACCCGGCCGGGTGGGGAGGGTGGCAAATTGGGTAAGGGGTGTCTGTGAACGCGCTGTATCTGCTACAACTGCCGAGGACACTGTGTTTAAAAGCCTCTGCCAATCGGTGTCGGTTGCGGTTCTTACCTTCTCTAAAAAGGTTACTGTGAAGGCATTACCTTCGGAATAACTCATAGCAGCCTCACCGGGGCTCGCCGCGCAGGCCAGGACTGCCCCGCGGCTTGTTCTGAAAAGGCTTCTATAGACCCCCGGGGTTGGTGTTGTACCTATTGTCCCATCACGGGACTGGCGGACTGGTGTCTGCCCTGTTTCAGCAAGGACTATCAATAACCTCGGGTCCTTAGCTGCGAGTTCCTGGAAGAGTCCCTGCAAGTCCAAGAGCGCACGGTCGGGTAGGTAGAGTTTGGGCCACCGGTTCCTGCTGGTCCCCGCAACCCCTGCCCCCGTGTAATAAAATATTACTGTATCATCGCGGCAGGGTGTGAGGCCGGAGAGTTCCTGCCTGAGAGTTTGGGAGGTCAAACCACTTCCCTCTAAAACTTTGAGCCTGAGCTCAAGCCCGGAGTCTGCGCTGATAGCTGGGAGCAATGCCTTCCAGAGCTCCACATCCTGCGAACTTGAGCGGCCCAGAACGGGGTCGGCGTTGTCGGCGGCTAAGACGACCCAAAGGTTCTGGGCTCCGATTTGCGATGCTAGAAAAATCAAAAGAAATATTTTTTTCATGGTGTGTCCTGGGCACGTACGATATACAGCGCTTTGAGTTCGCCCGTGACCGAACGAACCGCCGCGCCGTAAGTCTCGCCGGCTTTTTCAGCTAGAAGAACGGGAAGGGTAAGGGGGGTATTCGTCGCCAGCCTTACCCTTTTAGGCTCTCCTATAAGCGAATACCTGCCTGTTTCGAAATCGCCCCGAAAGTAGAGGATTTCCCAATCATCCGTTTCCAGGCGGCTCGTGATGATAAACTCGGCCCCGGTCCCAGTTTTCATGGGTACACGGTCCCTTGTGATCATAAGGCGCGGGCCCAAGGTGATCCCCAGCGGATGAACCGGGGTTTCAACGGCCTCCACGGGAGGCGGAACGGGTGGTGAAATCGGTTGATTCTGGGTGGTCTTAATGACCCTGCGTGCGTAGAGAAACCTGGTGGCGTAGTAACGTTCGTCCATGCCGCTGACGATAACGCCGTTTTGGACACCGTAGGCCGCGTGAAGCACTTTGCGGTCGCCTAGGTAGATACCTGCGTGGCTTGGCCCCCCCATGGTATCAAAGATCATAATATCACCGGGTTGTGCTTGGTCTAAAGTGACACTTGTACCATAAGTGGCTTGCCCCCGGACGTTGCGCGGGATGGTAACACCGGTGACGGCGAGGTAGGTGGCGTACGTCAAGCCTGAACAATCAACACCCCTGCGAGTGGTGCCGCCGTAAAGGTAATTGACACCGAGAAAGGTCATGGCGTGTTGAATAATCCTCTGTCTCAATTCCTGGGAAGACAGCCCTGCGACTGTAATGACATCCGACCCTGCTGGGGCAAGAGAAAACACTATCATGAAGATCGCTAGTATTTTTTTGCGCATACCTACAGTATGATCCAAATCTTGGATATTACCAATAACCTCGGATCAGAGTAAAACTTTAAATCCCAAAGAAGCGGCACAGATATTCATCTGACGGTCAAAACTGAAAAGGTTGAGTTCTGAAACCCCTGATTCTGCTGCGATTTCTAATGCTGTAGCAATGTGAAGCGCGTCCAGGGTCCCAACCACCGTTGGAAAGGAACCGGCAGCTCTCTGTTTGATAGCCGGTGTGAGATTCCAGACTTCGAAACTTGGATGTAATTCGAAAAATCTCCGGGCCGCTTCACTAAACTGGGCATCATTCAAAGCGTTTGTCAACCTCAGTCTTTCCAGGGTCCGGCGAAATTCTATGAAGAAAAGCTCACTCACAGTTGTTCGAGGAAAATCAAAGGCTTTCATCAAGGATTTATCCGAGTTCAGAATAAAACGCAAGACAACGCTGGTGTCTACGTAAGCAATCACCGGCTTTCCCGGTCAGCCATCAGCGCAACAAGGGAATCCATTTTTATCAAAGGACTCCAATCCTGGTCGATAAAAGACTTTGTTGCCTTTTGGTAAGCCATTTCCCGATTTTCGGAGACGGGGACAACCCTGGCTACAGGCCTTCCGTGGTCGAGAACCGTTATGGCAGCACCTTCACTGACTTTTTTAAGCTCAGCACTGAGGTGGGATTTAAATTGGGTCACTGAAATAGTCTGCATAATGACCTAATTATAGACCTTTTTTACAAAAGTCAAGGTGCCATTTAGTTTTCGGCTACCATGATCATTGTGGTGGGCGGCCAGGGTTCGGGCTCCCAATTTCCTGCCTCTTTCCACAGTTGCACCTGATTTTCCCAGCGGTTTATTAAAATCCATGGGTTGGTGTAGACCTTGCTCAGGGGGCTGATACGGAAACCGACTGATTCAAGGCGTGTTTTCCATTCGCTGAAGGACCAGAAGCAAAAAGTTTCGTGCATTTCGCTCTTCCAGTTGTCCCGATAGTCTTTATGAAGGAGAAATTCGGAGACCGTGGCCCTGGTTGTTTTGATTACCATGCGGCCCTGGCGGACCAACTCCTCGGCGGTGGGACGGGGGTGCCCCGGGCGCCAATCCTGGAGAAACTGCCTCCATAACCCGAGGGGAGAAAGAGTTTTAAGGAGGGCCTCTGCCTCGGCGTTTTGTTCGGGCAAGGTCGCAAAAGGGTTTTGTTGACCAGCGCCTTCATGGAGCTCCATAAGGATGGGTTCCTCGCCGTTTTCGGGACCAATCACGTCCCTGTTAATCCATACCCCGCCGGTAGCGAGTTCCTGTTTCCTGTTGGTGAGAAAGACTTCTAAATCAGCCCGCCCTCCGTAGCTTTCTATCTCGTGGGTGAGGCTGCCTGTGTGGATGGTAGTCATTGTACCATTATCAAAAACAAGCCCCGTAACGGCGTTCCGCTGGGCAAACCAAACATTGGGGTTTGCAAACTCGCCGTTTTCTTTGCGTTGGTGACAAATTTCATAGAGCGGGCGGGCTATCTCGATTCCATAAAAATCCGATTCTGCAAGATGCGGATCTGCACTTGCGTGTTTCAGCCAGCTTCCCACCGCGCACCCGATATCGCCGATAACTCCCTGACGGACCATGGGTGCTGTTTCTTCCCATTTAAGCAGGGCAATTTCGTCCATCTGCCTGACGTAGGTGCCGTAGTCACGGCCAGGTGTGAGGTCTCCGTCCGCACTGATCATAGGGTCTTTGAATAGTTTCCTAACCCTTTCACCAATTTTATAGTGTTTCCAGAGTTTAAAACACGCAGGGTGCATTTCCATCAGGATGCGGGAGTCGCTCGACCATTCCTCGATAGAAGCCGCCCGTTCCACAAGGTCCCAGGGAATTGGTGTAGCTGGAGTTTCCGCTTCGGCACCCCAGATTTTGAAACCAAGTTTTTTGTAAAGACTCATCACCGGGCTTGAACCCGCAGCAACAGTATTCTCGGGGGTCAGCGCAAGTCCAAGGTCATGGTGGATGGTTTTAATCACGTAATCAGCAAAATCCGGTCTGACTCCAACATCGGGAACCCCGACCGTCCAGATGGGAATTTCAAGTTCCCCTGAAAAATCCTGAATCGTCATAGCCCTCAGAAAGAAGGGCAGTGGGTTCCGCCTGGTACCTGAGTGGTTAGCGCTTGTGACAGCGAAAACAGCTCCCTGAAGTGGCAGGTCGGGAAGCGGGTTTCCGTCGGTGTCCAGGGTTTTTCCTAGTCCGCTATGGGCAAACCTGTGAAGGTATTGGAACTGAAACCACGTGAGGGCATGGTGGCGCCCGGGAATAAGGAGGTACATAACCCTAAGATTAGCGGATGAAATCCAGGAAATCAAGAAATAATTTCAAACATTTTAAATGGAAGCTTGACAAAAGCAAAAACCTGTAATAAGTTACATACCGAACGGTAGGTATGTTTTATGGCAAAGAAAAACGACAGCAAGGAAATCATCCTCGAAAAAGCGCTTCGGGTTTTTATCAAGCGGGGTTATAACGGAACGAGTCTTACCCACCTCTGTACCGCTACCGGATTTACAAAGGGTGCACTCTATCATTATTTCATAAACAAGGAAGATCTATACCGTCAGGCTGTTGATGTTTTTTTTAAGAAAACGGGTATACCTGATTGGTTAGAAGTAGAGTGTTCGAGTTTTTACGAGCGCGTCCGGAAGGCTTTCCAGAGTGTGGACCAGTCGAAAGCCTGGATCCAAAAAGTGACGGCGGTCGCTAAGGACGATGCGATTCTCTTGTTCTACACCTTTTTATACAACGCAACACGGCGATTCCCTGAATACCAAAAAGCCATAGATAAACACGATTCGATGAAGCGTGAGAAACTTATGGAGTATATCGTCCTTGCACAGAAGGAGGGGGAGATACGTAAAGACATCGACCCCGGGCTTCTTGCCATCGAGCTCGATGCTTTGATCCAGCAGTTAGTCTACCTGCGCTTCGTAAACCCGCAGGTTAAAAGCGACAAGGACGTTCTTGAAAAATTGGCTGAACATTACTGGTTGAGAACTAAAAGGAGTTAATCGTGTTTTATCGACGTATCTGGAAACTCTTCCTGAGAATTTTTTTTAACAACGAAGCCTTGATCCTTCCGGATACAAGAAGAAGCCGACTCACAGCGGTTGTGGTGATTGCCGTCCCAGCCATCATCCAGAATCTCGTCCAACACCTGCAGATGGTTATCGACCGTGCTTTCTTGGGCCGCTTAGACCCGACCTACCTTACTGTCTTGGGCAATGTCTTTATTCCCTACGGGGCCTTGGAACTTTTTCTTTTTGCATCCTCCACGGGTTTGAGTGTACTGATAGCGCAGAACCTCGGGGCTAAGAAAATCGACCACGCCCGTGAGCTCGGTGAAAGTTCGTTTATCTTCTCCACTCTATTTTCAAGTACTATCTTTCTCTTCTGGCAGTTTGCAGCGGGTTCGGTATTCGCTCTTTTAGGTACCAATCCCGCCTTTATCCCCGGCGCAGAAACCTACATCCACATCATGTCCTATTCCTTGCTTTTTGCTGGTCTCGATATGACGAGCGGTTCTATTCTTTCTGCGTCGGGGTTGACGGCGCCCATCATGCTGACGGGTTTGATGAAAAACCTTATCAATGTTTTTCTTGACTGGACCCTGATCTACGGTAACCTGGGGTTCCCTGCCATGGGACTGGAAGGTGCAGCACTTGCTACGGTGATAGCGAACGCCATAGGTTCTCTGACTCTGCTTACCATTGTCCTAACTAATCGTAATCTCCCGTTCCGTTTTACCCTGGGGGCGCTGCTGAGGCCTTTGTGGAGCAGGTTCTGGCAGGCCATGAAGGTCGGTTTGCCGAGCGGTATAGAATCCTTTCTCTGGTTTTCGGGACAATTGGTTCTCTTGAGGTTTTTGAACGAAATCGATCCGCAAGCCGCGGGGGTCTTCAATTTGGTCGATGGAATTTTCAACCTCGCCCTTTTTGTCTACCTCGGGTTTGCGCGGTCTGCGATTACCCTGGTGGGTCAATACTGGGGGGGCAACCGAAAGCTAGAGGCCAAGAAGGCAGGTATGGAAGCCCAGGCTATTTCCCTAGGCATCAGCGTCACCTGGGGCTTGGTGATTTTCTTCTTTGCGAAACCTCTCTTGGGAATTTTTACAACCGACCAGGTCTTGATAGGCCAGGGAATCGGGCTGATGCGCATAGCGAGTTTTTTCGTGGTGTTCCAATCGTTTAATGTCGTGATGGGCCACGCCATACGCGGAACTGGTGACACTCTCTGGATGCTCTACACACAGATATTTGGAACCCTCTTTGTCGTGGGTGTGAGTTACCTGATGATCTTCGTTTGGGGCCAAGGCCTTCCCGGGGTGATGATCACCATGACCCTCGACGAGTTCCTCCGAGGCGGTATTAATACTGTGAAATTTATGCTGGTGAAAAAAACTTCAGACAAGGAGAATGATGATGAAAAAAGCAGGGCTTGAGTGGTGGAAGAATGCGGTAGTTTATCAGATCTACACCCGGAGTTTTTTGGACTCCAACGGTGACGGAGTCGGAGACTTCGGGGGTGTGATCCAGAAATTGGACACCTTGAAAGACCTTGGGGTGGATGTGATCTGGCTGAGCCCCTTTTGCGAAAGCCCCAACGACGACAACGGCTACGACATTTCAGATTACTACGCGGTTCAAAAAGAATTTGGGACGATGAAGGACATGGAACAATTGATCCGGGTTGCCGGAGAGAAAGGAATGAAGGTGATGATGGACCTTGT
>DYOB01000062.1:0-6929 GCA_020720765.1 Borreliella garinii | reverse complement strand
GTTAAAGTAACAAAGAACACGTTCTTCCATATCTGGGAGAATCGTTCGGAAACGCACAATTACCTTCATGAATTCAACAAGAAGGTCTTTTCGCCGCATGAGATTTTTACCGTGGGTGAAACCGGGGGCACAAATTCAAAAACCGCACGGCTTTATACCGAACGTTCCCGCCACGAACTCGACACTATTTTCCACTTCAACCACGTGCACCTTCCCGACCCTCGCAATGCTTCGTCCATACTCAAGGATTTCCACTCCTGGCACAAGGCACTTTCGCCTAAGGCTTGGGACGCAGTTTTTCTTTCCAACCACGATCTGGCCCGTCAAGTCTCTGTTTTCGGCCACGAAGGGCTCTGGAGGGAAAGGAGTGCCCAGGCTATTGCGACTTTTCTTCTTACAAGTTGGGGCACCCCCTTTATCTACCAGGGCGAAGAGTACGGTTTTATCAACGCTTATTTCAACGACCGAGGTTCGTACCGGGACCACCACTTTGCACGGTTCGTCGATGAACTTAAAGATACCCTGGGTGGAATCCCCGACGAAGCGTGGAACTGGTTCCGATCCGTGACGCGCGATAATTCAAGAGTTCCCTTGGCTTGGGATGGTTCTATGAAATCAGGATTCACCACAGGCGAGCCCTGGATGCCGATTCACCCTAGTTTCAAGGAAATCAATGCTTCAGCGGATTCAGAATCCAGGACCAGTGTTTTCTCCTGGTACAAAAAATTAATCCAGGAACGCAAAACCCGGCGTGTTTGGGTGGACGGGGATTATCGGCCTCTTGAACGCTTAAACGATGGAGTTATCACCTTCACGAGAAAAAACGGCACCTCGGCAGTCCTGGTTCTCATTAGCTGGCGTGACCGGGAGAGAGAGGTCGGATTGCCTTCAAGACTTCGGGGGAAAAAGCTATCCAATTATCGATTGATCATGGGAAATTACACCATGGATAAGGCTCAGGAGAATAAACTGCCGGTACGGTTTCCCGCACGGCCTGTTTTGGGTGAAAGTCTCACTGAAAAAACCATATTGCGGCCATGGGAAGTGAGAATTTTCCTTGTAGAATAATTAAGGTTTGAGTATATTGCTGACATGCCAGTTCAGGAAAATAGAAACGCCCCTTTTAACCTCAGTGTAGCTTCAGCCTTTGGGCTCTTGATTTTGTTCGGGGCCATTAGCCTCTTCGCCGACATGAATTATGAGGGGGGGCGGAGTGTCACAGGCCAATACTTAAAACTCCTCGGAACAAGCGCCTTGGCCCTGGGCATAGCCGCGGGTTTGGGCGAGTTTATGGGTTACGCCTTGCGTTTTATCAGCGGGACACTGGCCGATAGATCGCGCAAATACTGGACGCTTATTGGTATAGGGTACGTGGTCCAGCTGTCTTCACTCCCCATGATGGCCTTTGTTTCGGGTTGGCAGCTCGCTATCGTGTTTTTATTCACCGAAAGACTTGGTAAAGCCGTGCGGAAACCCGCCCACGACGCGGTGGTGAGTTTCGCATCGAGTAAGACTGGAACCGGTTTGGGCTTCGGTATCGTGGAGGCCATGGATCAGCTTGGCGCCTTTATCGGGCCTGCTCTTTTCAGTCTGCTTTTCTTTCTCAAGTCCGGTGAATCCCTAGAAACCTACAGGTTTGGGCTTCTCCTGCTTTTTATCCCGGCTGCTGTGGTCGTCATCCTCGTCTTTATCGCCAAACTTGCTTTCCCAAAACCCGAGGCTTTCGAGTTACCCGGGGCCAGGCCGCTTATAGGTACAAAAGGGTTTCCAAAAATGTTCTGGATTCTCACCCTCTCCGCCGGTCTTATGGCAGCAGGCATCACTGATTTTCCCCTGATAGGATTGCACTTGCTTGGCACGGGACTTTTCCCCGAAGAGGCCATCCCGCTTCTCTACTCGGGCGCCATGGCCATCGATGCCGCAGGAGCCCTGCTTTTCGGGATCCTCTACGACAAGTTCGGTGTTAAAGCTCTGACCGGTCTTTTTATCGTGGAAATCTTTACTGCGCCTCTGATTTTTCTAGGCGGATTCCCAGGGATCATCCTCGGCATGGCCTTGTGGGGAATCAGCACGGGCACCCAGGAATCCACCCTGAAGGCGGCTGTAGGCGACCGCGTGGAACCCGGAAAGAGGGGACGTGCTTTCGGCCTCTTTCACACAGTCTTCGGAGCTTTCTGGTTTGCAGGAAGCGTGGTTATCGGATGGCTTTACGATAGCTGGGGCAGTATGCCCGTGGTGGTTTTTTCCCTGGTCATGCAGGGGGGGGCCTTGATGTTCTTTCTTACAGCCTTACGTGAAAATCGCCGTTCCAATTCCGACTTAAAGGGCAATTAGAATAAACGGCCGCTTTCGATTGAGGACTTTTTTCTCCAATCCAAAACTTGCCGTTTAGCAGTCTCTGATACGCTGTCCCTGTCGGGCAAACCAGGCTTAAGCCAAAGCTCGGCTGTTTCCTGCGTGAGCGCCAGGGGCATGCGGTTGTGGATCCCGGTAAACCACCCGAAGGCCGGCATGGTGATTACGGTGAAGGTCCAGACCTGTTCATCTTTTGGGTACCAGGGTTGGACGAGACCGGCCAGAAAAAATGTCTCACCTTTTCTATCAATTTTTACAAGCTGTTTTTTTTCACCCAGGCCCTTCTCCCATTCCCAAAAACCCGTGACCGGGATAGCCGCCCTTGATTTACGGTAGGCTTCCTTAAAGCTGGGCTTTTCATCGAGGGTTTCCCACCTCGCATTCAGAGTACCTTTACGCTCAGCACCAGGGTTTTTTGATAACCACGGCGGCACAAGGCCCCACGAAGCCATAACCCAATGTTTGAGCTCGTTGTCCATGATGAGTACGGCAGTAAAAGGATGGGTGAAGGCATTGAGTCTCTCAGAAAGAGCCCATCCTTCACTCGTGTCCCACCCGAACTCTTTTTGAAACCTGGCCCGGGTGGCCTCAACAGCGATATTGTAACACAAGGGTTCAGGGTGCGAGAACGCGGATCAAAACCGGGCGGAGGATGGAAGTCCAGAGGGCGTACCCATCCGAGCTCATATGCAGTCCGTCGTTACCCATAAATTTGTCCTGGACTCCATCGGTTGAAAGCATGGGTGTGCTGACATCCACATAGGTATAACCCTGGGCTGCGGCGAGTGCCTTTAAGGCCGTATTCGCTTCTTGAAAAACAGGCCAGCGGTCCCAGCGGGTTCGGCTGGGTTTAATGGAAAGAAGGATAATGCGGTTGGGTCTGATTTTCTCACGCAATGTGGCGGTAATTGCAGTCATATTTTCAATAAACTTCTCCACACTTCCGCCTTCGTTTGCCAGATCGTTGTCGCCTTCGTAAAGAACCACGGCACGGGGATTGAGACTTGTCACAGCAGGGAGGATAAGCCTAAGCTCGGAGGCTGTGGAACCTCCGAATCCGCGGTTAGCCACCTTGATCCCGGGGAAATCTATAACCAGGGAACTCCATAATCGAATCGTACTGCTGCCTGCAAAGACCACCGATCCTTGAACGTTGGCGTCTTCCGCCTTCCAGCGTGAAAAATCAGCGCTGTATTTCTGTTCGATCCTTTCAGAAGAACTCAAGGTCGAGTGCATGATGAAAACAGAAGAACCTTGAATACTGCCGTCGGCGGCAATATTGACACTCAAGGGTTCGGGATTCTCGACGGGGAGAGGACCGTCCATTTGGTTTTCTGCGTCGATAACAATAAGGTATTTCCCGGCGTTAAGTGCCTGGAACTCATAGGTTCCGCCGCCTCCGCTCTGTGTGGTTTGCAGAACATCAGGATTTCCCACCAGGAATAATTGCACCTCGACATTGTCGTAGACCGTACCGCCATCGTCGAGAATGCGTCCTTTAAGGGAGAGCGATCCTGTTGCCGGCGCCGTTGCACAGGCTATCATGAAGGCCGTTACCAAAACTATGTAATATTTCATCGTTTACTCCACTGTCATGTCTTTTAAGAAATCTTCGAGCTCACGCTGGGCCCGGGTTTGTTGCCCTGTCTTTTCTGTAATCTGACGGGCTAAGGCTTCGATCCGGTTTTCATCCTCCATCAACTTTTGCAGATACCTTTGTCCTTGAGCGCTATCCCGTCCAACCGTCTCGATATTATCGCGGATCCTCGCCTGACCGTTTTCTATTTGGGATTTTTCGCGAACCAGGGTTTGAATTTCACTCGATAGGGTTTCCACGGCAAGTTTGAGTTCTGCGGCTTTCTGGAGGCTCCGTCGGATCTGGGCTGACATGGTTGTGTTGGTGCTGTAGCTCAAAAGTTGTGCGTGGCCCACGTTCATGATGGTGATACTTTCGCCGGTGATCTGCTCCTCCACAACCTTCAATGTATTTGTCCCGGCCGGTGGAACCGTCATTCTAAAACGATAGAGAGCGTTTGTTTTTTCTTCAAATGTGGGAGGTTCAATCAATGCACGCTCGGACCGGAGGGGGTGTTCGACGAGAACGGTTTTTGGTAGAGTCGCAGAACTTGTAAAACGATATTCAGTGGTATACCTGACTTTACGGCGGAAGGTCAGGACACCCCTGAGAATCCGGATGGAAACAGTCTCCGAAGTAGAGCTATTCGTGACTTGGGCAGGGACCTGGAGATCGACGCCGTAAGTGATGATTCGTTTTTGCCTCTGTGGCGTACTTTCCAGAAGTGCGTCACCCGCATAGATTCCGCCGTCAAGTACCGTAATCGGACCCGGAGGAAGGTCAGAGCCCGAGCTGTTCGTTAGAAGGGCGCCATTCATGGGGTGGGTGGCGAAAACCGTCTGGTTATAGAGGCTGATTTTCTCCCCTTCGATTTTACCGTTGTAAAGGGGAATCAGCGCACTCTGTCTGCGTCCGATATTGACGGGTGTGGCAACGGTGAACTTATAGAGCTCACCGGCTCTGGCGCCCTGGGCTGTCACGGCAACCGCCGACTCGCTGGGACTGATGGCTTCCGGCGAGTTTTGAGCATACCCGGGGCCGGAGACCATAGGCGCGGGAGAAGGAGCCGACCTTCGGGATGAAAGGGTTTCGCCGGCGTCTTCCTCCAGTCTGTCACGCACCATGCCTTGGGCGTGGGTTTGCGGCCTGAGATTTTGACTGACCATAGGGCCCACTACTGGCCGGGGATTATAAAGGGGTGTGTAGAGGTCTTGGATAAAACTTATCGGCTGGCCGCTGACCAGGCTGAGTCTCACGCCGCGCCAGTCCTGTTCCGTAACATTTTCTACAATTGCCCACGCCTGGAGAAAAGGATCACGGTTGGTAAGATCGAGCCTGTACGTGGTTTTCCAAACAGGAGCTTCACTGATATAGCCGACCCTGACCCTGCGGTTACCGGTCCCGCGGAAACTCAGGTCCATGATTTTCTTTTCGGTGTTGCGGGATTCTGCAATAAGCGTCAGGGCTTTTTGAAATTCTTCCCTCAGGCCTGGGTCAGTAGGAAGAACGCCGGAGATGGAACGCAGAGGAAAACTCTGGATGCCGCTCGCTGTCCAGAGATTGAGGAAAATTTCGTCAACCTGGACGCTTGAGGTTCCAGTTGTCTGAATCGAGGGTCTTCTTTCCACCCCGATCAGCCTGCCGGTGATAGCATTCGGGGCGTTTATGGTGACTTCTGTTCCACGAAGACGTTGAAAAAGCGTTTCAATCTCCTGGACACCGTCAAGGTTGATGGAGAAACTTTGGAGGGCTCGAGATAAAGGGTCCTGGGAAGGATAGCGCACGACGTCGACCGTGCCTCCGCCCTCATCCTTGAGTAGGAGGCTTTTCAGAACATCGTTGATTTCCGACACTTTAAAGCTCAGCCTGACGTTAGAATCGTTGAGAATCTGTCCGCTGTGCTCGAAATATCCCACTCCGTTGGAAAACAGAACCACCTGGGTGACGGGCAGGTCGGTTTGCGCCTGCACGACAGGAAGAAAAAACGAACCCAGCGTCAGCAGGGTCAAGATTTTTTTATTCATAATGAAAGTATAAGCCATCATACGGAATCTGACCATGTTTATATGAAAATATTTCCCTGCCGCCACCTGTTCAGAATGGTGTTTTGTCGGTATTATGAAAAAGGGAGGGTTCGGTGGCACGTTATCGAAAAAAAGATTTGAGTTCGAGTTACCTTGTCTTTATTCCCAGGTTCGACCATACGGAAGGGACTATGGAGATTTTGGTGGAAGACAAGGTTCTAGAAGCCATGAACGATCCTGGCCTGCTGTGGGTCGATTTTATGGAAAAAGCCAAGTGGTCGGAGCAAGCCGTGCAGACCCCCGTTTTTTTCAATACCGAAGGCAAGCGGGGAGCCATAGAACTTATGGCCTTTGTCGAATTGATGGAAAAAGGCATGACGACCTTTATCACCTTTGATGTGAGAGAGTAGAATTTATAGCCAGTTTAAACCCCAAGTCAACCGCGTGGAAAGTAAAAATCGCAAAGAGTTTTTGGCCACTGGCCTCAATTCGTTCGGCTACACGGGTCGCTGGAGCGACGGCACGGCCCCTGCGCCCTCCAGCCTTCGGAAATGCCATTAAAAGCATCTAGAGATTTACCGAACATCGAGATAACTAGAAGGTTCGTCAGGTCCTAACCGCCAGGACGAAACTTTCCGGTGTTTTGGCCGAAGGACCTCGAAGATCAAAAATGTGAGCGTATCCCAGATACGTGAGCGTTTGCGGTCGAGGGTCCTAGAGCCAAAATGTCGAGAAGCGAGTCCGGTAAGGCCACGGGCCTCACTTCGTTCGGCTACACGGGCGGTCCGCGACCGCTACACAGTTTCATCACAATCCCTGGAAGTAGGTTGTGGGGAGTAAACAGGTTCCAATATCTCCATATATTCCATTATCTCCACCCTGTTGTAGTCCCAAAGTAACCCGTACGCCTCAAGTTTGAAGCAATGGGTTGCAGATAAGTTGGTGGGAGTACTGGTCAGGTGGTGGGAGCAGGG
>DYOB01000061.1 GCA_020720765.1 Borreliella garinii | reverse complement strand
AAATAATCCCCAGGTTTTGTGGACAACCCCTCACTGAAGTTCCAGTCACTCACACGAGAATTTTGAATCTGATTCTAAAAGCGGAACCTGGAAACCGGTGATTATAGGAACTTTATCACCGGTGATGACACCAAGAGATCAACGATTTTCCCGGTTTGGTTATCAAGGACTACCGAGGTTCTGATTTTTACAGACGTATCGGTTGTGTTGGCTTGGCTCAGTGTAATATAGAAACCTTGAAAATTCCCAAGCCATAGACCCTCGACTTTTTAAAACCAAGCCTTTCGAGCCTTTGCTCCATCTTGTATGTTCATTATGACTTCTTATTTCACCCTCGGTAATTTTAGCCCAAATTTTTTTCTTTTGCAAGATTTTTTTATAAAGAAATATCTATACAGAGGTTTTCAGGCAAACGCAAACATGCTATACTTAAACCATGGTGAAGATTGAGTAATTTGAATAACCCGCTGGACTACGGTAGAAAAGTTTTTTTCCTCTACCCGCACAACGTAATCGAGGAGCATATTCTCCTTTCTCTTATAAAAAATGAATTTGAAGTTTACCTTGTCAGAGACCATGGAAAGCTTCTCAAACTTCTCCACCAATTTCCCAGAGCCATGGTCTACATCAATATCGACGAGACGTTGACTGAAGCGGATTGGTCTGCTTATGTTAAAAATATCAAGGAACTATTTCCGGACGACCCCATAGGAATTTTTTCAAGTTACAACAACAGCAAGTTAGCAGAAAAATACCTTATGGATATCGGAGTCCAGTCTGGATTTATCACTCTTCGCTCGGGAGTGGAGAATGCTCGGGTTATTCTAAATAAAACCCTGCTCGCCAACGAAGCACGGGGCCGACGGCGCTATATCAGAGTAAGACCCTCTTTGGGCGCCGCCACCTTAAATATCCGCCACCAGGGGAATTTGGTATCAGGGAAAATATTTGACGTTTCCAGCGTGGGCCTGAGCTGTTCCTTTGATGCGAAAGATTTGGATTTCCCCGAAGGCAGTAAGTTTAAAGACATCCAGCTGATGCTTAAGGGTTTGCGTGTTAAGGTCGACGCTGTAGTTGTAAAAAAAAGGGCGGAACCTGGAAAGATACCCGCCTTTATTTTACTCTTTGATCAAACTCTATTACCGACAGACAGGGAAAAAATCCACACTTTTATTCTCCGATCTTTACAAGTAGATCTTGAAGGTTGGCTAGCTAAACTTTAAGTGCTCGTAGCTCTAAGAAAATTGTCCACCTCCCTGGCTGCCAATCTTCCTTCTTTAATGGCCCAAACCACCAAGCTCTGTCCACGCCTTGCATCACCTGCTGCAAAGACTTTGGTATTATTTGTTTTGTGCTTTCCATAGACGGCATTGATGTTGGAACGGGGATCGGTCTGAAGTTCAAGTTCTTGGATTATTTCGGTTTCAGGCCCAAGGAATCCCAAGGCCAAAAACACAAGATCGGCTTCCCAAAACTCTTCGCTTCCCGGCACCTCTCGGCTCTTCCAAGCACCTGCTTCATGGTTCCATTCCATTCTCACTGTTTTCAGGCCTGTAAGCTCACCCTTATCATTACCGACAAACTCTTTTGTTGAAATACTGAATTCACGGGGGTCGCTTCCGAAGGCCGCCGCTGCTTCTGCGTGCCCGTAATCCACCTTATATAGCCGTGGGTATGTAGGCCATGGAAATTCGTCCGTGCGGGTTTCGCTGGGACGTGGCAGAACTTCGAAGTTTTTTATTGAGGCGCAACCGTGGCGCAGACTTGTCCCCAGACAGTCGTTACCCGTATCGCCCCCGCCAATCACGATGACCTTCTTCCCATGAGCGTTAATGGGCGCCGTATCAGTACCACCGGTTTGAAGCAGGGTTTTTGTGTTGGATGTCAGAAAATCCATGGCGAAATGCACACCCTTGAGCTGCCTGCCCGGAACTACGAGATCGCGGGGGCGTGTCGACCCAGTGGCAAGAAGAACGGCGTCGTGGGACTCAAGCAAATTTTTAGCCGGAAGGGTCTTTCCCACCCACACACCGGTTTGGAAAATAATGCCTTCTTCTGCCAGGAGGTCGACCCTCTTTTGAACCAGGTTCTTATCGAGTTTCATATTTGGAATGCCATAGGTAAGGAGGCCGCCGATGCGGTCTTCCCGTTCTAATACCGTAACGGAATGCCCGGCTTTATTGAGTTGGTCTGCCGCAGCCAGACCGGCTGGTCCCGATCCGACTATGGCGACTTTTTTTCCTGTCCTGGAAGCGGGTGGCCTCGGTTTCATCCAACCTTGGCTGTATGCGTTATCAATAATCCAGGCTTCGTTATCCTTGATAGTCACAGCAGGGGTCGTGATACCCAGAACACACGCGGTCTCGCAGGGAGCCGGGCAAACCCGCCCGGTAAACTCGGGGAAGTTGTTGGTCTTCATAAGTCGCAGAAAAGCCTCGTGATCCTTCCCTTGGTAGATCAGGTCGTTCCATTCTGGAATTAAATTATCGACAGGACAACCATAGTCGCTCTGGCAAAAGGGTACCCCGCAGTCCATGCAACGCGCCCCCTGTGAGCGGCGGCCTTCCGGAGATAACGGCACAAGGAATTCCTGGAAATTCTTAAGTCTCTCGGCAGGAGGCTTTTCTTTGACCTTGGACCTCTCGAAGTCCAAAAATCCCGTAGGCTTACCCATGGACAGCCTCCTTGTTCTTAAGTTTTAAAGATTCCAATACTTTTTTATAATCGCGCGGCATGACCTTAATAAAAGATTTCTTCTTCGTAGACCAGTCCTTAAGAAACTCATCAGCAAGAGTGCTCTGGGTTCGTTGGTAATGCTGGGTGATCATGGCTAGAATATCCACTTCGTCTTCAGCCTCAAGACCCTCCAGGTCTACCATCTCCTTGTTGAGTTTGGGTTCCAAATTTTTGTCGGGATCGTAGACATAAGCTATACCGCCGCTCATCCCGGCAGCAAAGTTGCGCCCGGTAGGCCCAAGAATCACCACGCGACCTCCTGTCATATACTCGCATCCGTGGTCGCCCACCCCTTCAACGACTACTTTGGCTCCGCTGTTCCTTACACAAAACCGCTCGGCGGCCACTCCGCTAACATAGGCCTCCCCGCTTGTTGCACCGTAGAAAGCTACGTTTCCTATAATGATATTCTCACGTGCTGAAAAACTTGAGGCTACTTCTGGGTATACCGACAGGACACCACCTGAAAGCCCCTTTCCGAAGTAGTCGTTGGAATCGCCCTCGAGGGAAAAGCTCACACCATGGCTCAACCACGCTCCGAAACTCTGGCCGGCCGACCCGCGGAACTTCACGGAAATTGTATCAGAGGGAAGTCCGGCATTACCCCATTTTTTTGCGATATTATGGCTCAGCATCGTACCCGTGGCGCGGTCCGTATTGCGGATATTTTTAGTAATACCAATAGGTGTTTTATTATTGATTGAATTCTGGCACTCTTCGATCAAGTGTCTGTCCAGAACTTTTTCAAGTCCATGGTCCTGCTTGATGGTACAGAAAACCCCCGCTTCCGGGTAGGGTTTTTGGGCAGGCAGTAGCAAGGGACTCAAATCCAGACCTTGGCTTTTCCACTGCAGAACGGCCGCGTCGGTTTCGAGGTATTCCACTTTTCCGACTAGTTCATCAAAGGTCCGCAGGCCTAGAGAGGCCATGATAATCCTTACCTCTTCGGCTACAAAAGTAAAAAACCTTTCGACATACTCGGGCTTGCCTTGGAACCGTGCCCTCAAAACAGGGTCCTGTGTCGCCACACCAACAGGGCAGGTATTTTTCTGGCATTTGCGCATCATGATACAGCCGAGAGTAATCAGCGGCCCCGTGCTGAATCCGAATTCCTCCGCTCCGAGCATGGCGGCAATCACGACATCCCTACCTGTTTTGATCTGGCCGTCCGTTTGAAGAACGACGCGGCTTCTCAGGTCGTTCATCACTAGCGTCTGGTGCGTTTCGGCAATTCCGAGTTCCCAAGGAAGACCGGCGTACTTGATGCTCGTCATCGGGGATGCACCAGTCCCGCCGTCGTGGCCGCTAATAAGGATATGGTCTGCGTGGCCCTTTGCAACGCCGGCGGCAATGGTCCCCACACCCATCTCGCTGACGAGTTTAACGCTGATGCGAGCACCGGGGTTTGCATTTTTCAAGTCGAAAATCAGCTGGGCAAGGTCTTCGATGGAGTAAATATCATGATGGGGCGGGGGACTGATAAGCCCTACCCCTTCTGTTGCGTATCGGGTCTTGGCTATATCGCCCACAACCTTGTGACCCGGCAACTCGCCACCCTCGCCCGGTTTTGCTCCTTGGGCCATTTTTATCTGGATTTCGTCGGCGTTGCTCAGGTAATCGATTGTCACCCCGAAACGTGCGGAGGCTACTTGTTTAATAGCGCTCCTTTTAGAATCACCGTTCGGTAATCGAGCGAACCTGACAGGATCCTCGCCCCCCTCGCCGGTGTTACTTTTACCACCGAGCCGGTTCATGGCAATAGCGAGCGTCTCGTGGGCCTCTTTTGAAATAGAACCGTAGCTCATAGCCCCGGTAACAAACCTTTTTACAATTGTACTAGCGCTTTCAACTTCGGAGATATCAACTGGTTGAAATCCTTCACGGAATTTGAGAAGCCCCCGTAAAGTTGCTTGGTTGGTTCCGCGTTGGTTTTGGTGGTCGGAAAATTTCTTAAAGGAATCCGGGTCGTTCTGCCAAGTGGCTCTTTGAAGCCAAGCTATGCTTTCGGGGTCCCACATATGCTTCTCGCCGCCTATTCTGTAATGATAGTCCCCGGGGTTGACGTAGGTCTCGAAGAAGATATCGCTTCCCTTAGGCCAGCCCAGGTTATGACGCCGTACTGCTTCTTCGGCAAGCCTAGCAAAATTCGAACCCTTCACCCTGCTCACAGTCCCGACGAAACACTTCTCGATCACTTCCTCATCAAGACCGATAGCTTCAAATATCTGGGCGGCCTTATAGCTTTCCAAGGTCGAAATCCCCATTTTTCCCATTACCTTGCGCAGGGATTTGGAGAGCGCCTTAAAGTAGTGGGCAATAAGCTCTGTCTCGGTATAGCGTTTAGTAAGTTTTTCCTCGACATTGAGCTGCCAGAGTGCTTCGAAGGCCAAATAAGGGTTGACGCCGTCGGCGCCATAACCCACCAATGCACAAAAATGGTGAGATTCCCTTGCTTCACCGGTTTCAACCAAGATCCCTATCCGGCTCCTTAAAAGTTTCTTCACCAAGTGATGGTGGACCGCCCCAACCGCCAGAAGCGCTGAGACAGCCACGCGGTCCTTACTCATACCCCTGTCTGAAAGGCAGACCAGGTTGTACCCCTCTGTAATAGCCAGGGATGCTTCCTCCTTTATCCGTTCAAGGGTAACCGCAAAACCAGAAATCCCTTCTTCAATAGGATACGTAATATCTAAAGTTTTAGTCTTCCAGACCTTGTGCTTTGAATGAACAAGCCCCTTGAGCTGGGCGTTTGTAAGAAACGGGGTTGGAAGCAGAAGCCTCCCGCAATGCTCGGGTGTCGACTCCAGCAGATTTTTTTCGGGACCAATCGAACACTCGAGACTCATAACGATATCTTCGCGTATGCTGTCGATAGGCGGGTTGGTGACCTGAGCAAAGAGCTGTTTGAAATAGTCGTACACCATGCGGGGTTTGTCGGAAAGAACGGCCAGAGCACTGTCGTTTCCCATGCTCCCCAGAGCCTCCTGGCCATCCTCAGCCATAGGTTTTAACAACAACTCCATATGTTCGTAGGTATACCCGAAGGCACGGAGTCTGGAGAGAACGGTTTCCTGATCATACCCTATTCCCTCGGCGTCGGAGGGAAAATCCTTCAAATGCAGCTCGTTGGATTTCAGCCATTCTGAATAGGGACGCAAACCGCTGACTTTCGCCTTGAGTTCGCTATCATCGATAATTCTCCCCTGCTCGAAATCTACAAGGAACATTTTTCCCGGTTGGAGACGTCCTTTTTGAACGACCTTTTCAGGCGGAATATCCAGTACACCGACCTCACTCGCCATAATAACCATATCTTCATCTGTTATATAGAAACGGCTTGGCCTTAAACCGTTTCTATCCAGCACAGCGCCGATAACTCGTCCGTCGGTAAAGGCTATGCTGGCCGGACCGTCCCAAGGTTCCATAATATGCGAGTGGTAGCGGTAAAATGCTTTTTTATCGCTATCCATTTGACCTTGATTCTGCCAGGCTTCCGGTATCATCATCATCACCGATTCAGGAAGGGTTCGGCCCGCCATGTTAAGGAGTTCCAAAACATTGTCAAAATTTCCCGAATCCGACTGGTCGGGTTCGTTGATAGGCCGGGCTTCCTTCAGACTTTCACCGAGAAGGTCGGAAAAAATCAGCCCTTCACGGGCACGCATTTTATTCAAATTTCCGCGGAGGGTATTGATTTCCCCGTTATGGGCCATGTAGCGCAAAGGCTGAGCACGGTCCCAACTTGGAAAAGTGTTTGTGGAAAACCGGCTATGGACCATGGCAAGATGTGTCGTATAGTCGGGGTCGCTAAGATCAGTGAAATACTCGAAAAGCTGGTCGGGTGTAAACATCCCCTTATACACCAGAATGCGGGAACTCAGGCTCACGACATAGAAGAAATGCAGACTATCCATCTCGGTACCGCGGATTAAGTGTGTGGCTTTTTTTCTTAAGACCCAGAGCTTCCGGTCCAGGTCCTCCTCGGATAAATTTTCTTCTGAAGTTACGAAGGGCATAGCCATAAAGGGTTCGCTCGCAAGAGCCGTCTTACCCAAGCCGGCATTGTTTCTGGGAACATCCCTCCAACCCAGAAATTCCAAGCCAAACTTCAGAGTCACCTCTTCAAAAAGCGACTTGGCCCGTTTACGCTCTTCTGGGTTTGCAGGAAGAAATACGATACCCGTCGCCCAGCTGCCGCGTCGGGAAGGAAGTTGAATCCCGACTTTAAGGGCTTCTTTTTCAAGAAATTCCCAGGGTAAGGCGGTCAAGACGCCGGCACCGTCGCCCGTGTTGGACTCTGCCCCCACCGCTCCCCTGTGTTCCATATTGCAAAGAATCTTCGAGCTGTCTTTTAAAATCTTATGACTTCTGTGGCCCTTAACGTGTGCAATAAATCCGACGCCGCATGAATCCTTTTCGGATTCGGGAACATAGAGCCCACTTGCTTGCGGCCGTCTGCTAAAACTCATCTCAACCTCCAAAACCTTCCGACTGGTAGAAGAATTTAAAGAAAACCGTCAACGTATGCAAGAGGTTGGAAAATTAGGCTAATTCGTTTATTCTTGAACCATGGTCTATTACACAGGCTGGGACGAACCATCGAAGACCAAACTTCAAACTGCCTTTATTTTGGAAAACCCTGATTCTCAACCTGGACGGTGGTATCCCCGTCCACCGACTAAAAAAGGCTGGGAAAAGGAGGAAGGTTTTGTCGTAAGCCACTCCGACTCCTGGTTTTTCTTGCGGATTCTCCTACCCGAACCCTTCAAATCCATGGAATCCCGTCCTGAACTCTGCTCGAGTTTAGCGAGTCTGACATCCCGGTCCGTAGGTTTCACAGAACCAAACGGTAGAATCATTTTCCTCGTCCCTCTCGGAGAACAGCTTCCCAATGAAACTGCCGCCTGGTTGAAAACAGCCGAGGCCAAGCCCTATAGGGCGCCGCCACCCGAAGGACTTTTTTTTAGATCCCGTATAGTTACTAATGAACCTTTTTTTCTTGTGCTGTTTCTCGGTGCAAGTGAACTCCAGGCACTTTCACAAACCGCCTCGCTCCCCTACTCCCCGCAAATCAACTCCTATTATCACCTTCTTGCCCTGCGAGAATCCCTTTGGTCCAAACGGTGGTTAGATGTTTTGAACGCACGGTCTAAACTTCCAAGACTCTGCGGTCCAGGGGAACTTCTGGGATGGCTGAGCTTCGATGATAGGGAAAAATTCATGAGAAGGTTAATCTATTTTCAGGGAATCCAAAAAACACGGGACCTTTTCTACAGCTGGGACAAGGAAAATAAAGGTCCATCAAGCTTAATCCCCGACCCCTACTGTACGTTTTCTCTCCTTTGGGATTGTTTGGCGCCATCGGCTTCCGAAAGCTGGAAAAATCTCAGGTTCGCCCTTAAAAATACCCCCGTCCCCTTAGGAATACGGCACAGAAACCTGTGGGTCCAATGGGTAAAAAATCCAAGCCTGCTCGAGGGATTCTCGGGAAACTTCTCTAAAGTCTGGAATACCTTGATCAATACTCCCTTGGAACTGTATTTCAAGACCGCCATTCACAAACTCGATATGAAAACGGAAAACTCTTTAAAAGTACGAAAACTCCCCGAAAACGAAGGGGAGTCTCTCATGCGCAATTTCAAGCATAAGGAACTCGCCTGTATTTTCCAGGGGAGAGACGAAAAATGGAAACGTATGAGACACCTTGTCAGCGCAAGGGCGGAAAAATTGATCCGTGAGGAAATGGATTTTCTAAATGGCGAAATCGATAGAAATGAAGCCAACTGGTTTAAAATCCTTTCTGCAAAAAAAAAGTGGTATCATCTCCTGGATTGCCTCAAAGTATAAAAGGTCTTAATTTAAATAATGAAACAACTTTCAGCCTACCCCGAATGGACCCCTCTGACTCTCGATTATCAGGATGAACTCGAACAAATTCTGAATAAGACCACCAGCGGAATTTCTGAATTCACTTTTGCCGGACTCTATCTTTTTAGGAATACCTACACTTATAAATTTTGTTTAGCTAAAAACGGAAGCCTTCTGCTCCAAGGGCAGAGGGATGGTAAAACCTTCTTTTCAACCCCTGACACCCTGCCTGACCAGGAGGGTTTGAAAATATTACTTGGAGAATTTGATTTCTGGAAAAATCTATCGAAAGACCAGGTACAAGAGCTTGGATCTTTTGCCCAGGAGCATAGCTACATTATAAACCCCGACAGGAAAAATTGGGACTACCTTTATGATTGCACAGAGATGTCCGAGCTGGCAGGAAAAAAGTTCCATAAGAAGCGTAACCTTATCCACCAGTTTCATGAGAGCTACAACTATACCTCAGAACCCTTGGTTTTTGAAAATGCAAAGGATGCCGAAAAGATACTTCAGATTTGGAGTGACCTACACCAGGAGAAAGGCGATACAAAATCAGCCGAAGAAGGACTCGTTCTTATGGAACGATTAAAACTACAAGGTAAACTTTTCCGTGTAAACGGCGAACCGGTTGGCTATACACTCGGAGAGGAAATCGGTTCGACTGGGACCTTTGTCATCCATTTTGAAAAGGCAAACCCGGCTTACAAGGGTATCTATCAAGTCATTTTTCAAGACTTTGCCTGCGAGCTTCGAGGTAAGTACCAGCTTATCAACCGGGAACAGGACTTGGATGACCCGGGGTTGAGGCAGGCGAAAGAAACCTATAGACCGATGGGATTTATTGAAAAATTCACCCTATCCCGTTAATCTACCGAATGGTAGACTGCCGGACTTTCTTCCTACATGAATGTAAGTCTGAACTTAATTAGGAAAAATTAATAGGTATAAGTAATATCTAGAAAACAACTTAAACAGGAATCGTGGGAATACATATTAGCACGGTTTTTGCTACAATAAATCATGGAGGATTCAATGATAAAATTTACAGAAAAGTCTCTAGCGGAACACTTCGGTACGCACTGCTTCAGTGAAGCTGTGATGCAGGAAAGAATACCCAAAGACATTTTCAAGGAAATAAAGAAAGTTCAGATGGGGGAAAAAAAGCTCACCTCGGAAGTAGCCAATGTTGTTGCGAATTCTATGAAGGACTGGGCGCTCGAAATGGGTGCGACGCACTTCACGCACTGGTTTCAGCCTTTGACGGGAATCACAGCGGAAAAGCACGATAGTTTTATCAGCCCTACTGGTAACGGCCGTGTGATGCTGGAGTTTTCTGGCAAGGAATTGATCCAGGGTGAACCCGATGCGTCTAGTTTTCCCTCGGGCGGTCTCCGTGCGACATTTGAAGCACGCGGCTACACCGCCTGGGACACAACGAGTCCTGCTTTTCTAAAAACAGACGGTGATGCCCTCACACTTTGTATCCCGACAGCCTTTATCGGTTATAAGGGTGAAGCACTCGATAAGAAAACCCCGCTACTAAGAAGTATGGAAGCCATCAACACCCAAGCGATGAAAGTTCTTCGCGCCCTTGGAAACACAACTAGCTCGAGAGTCTTTACGACCGTGGGACCGGAACAGGAGTATTTTCTTGTTGCAAAAGAATTTTTTGACGAGCGTCCAGATCTTCTCCTCACTGGAAGAACGCTTATTGGTGCCAAACCCGGTAAGGGCCAGGAAATGGAAGACCACTACTTTGGCAGCCTTTCCGGCCGTGTCAGCGACTTTATGAGGGAATTCAATACCGAGCTTTGGGCCATGGGCGTGAATGCCAAGACCCAACACAAGGAAGTCGCACCCAACCAGTTCGAACTCGCCTGTATTTATTCCATCAGCAACGTCGCACTTGACCATAACCAGCTGGTTATGGAAACCCTGAAAAAGGTAGCACTGAAATACGATCTCGTCGGTCTTCTCCACGAGAAACCCTTTGCCGGCGTCAATGGTTCGGGAAAACACAACAACTGGTCTATGGGAACAAATGACGGCATCAACCTGCTCGAGCCTGGAAAGACACCCGCCGAAAACAGCCAGTTCCTGTTTTTCTGCACTGTAGTTATCGAAGCTGTGAATCAATACTCAGAACTTCTGCGTATGAGTGCGGCAAACGCCGGTAACGACCATCGTCTCGGTGCAAACGAAGCACCTCCAGCCATCATTTCCATTTTCCTCGGAGCTATCGAGGAAATCATGGAAAAACTCTCGAAGGGTGAAAAGGTTCCTTCCAAGGACGGAGAATTTCTTAGACTGGGGCACAATTCTTTACCCGAACTTCCAAAAGACCTGACCGATAGAAACAGGACCTCGCCCTTTGCCTTCACAGGAAACAAGTTTGAGTTCCGTATGATGCCTTCCAGTGATTCCGTTGCCGGACCTAACGTCGTATTAAATACTGCAGTCGCAGAAATCCTCAGCCATTATTCCGACAGGCTGGAAAAGGCTGGTGACAAGCACGCTGAGATCCTTAAAATCGTTCAGGAGAGCTACAGCAAAAATAAACAGGTCGTCTTTAACGGAAACAACTACACGGAAGAATGGACCCAGGAAGCTGCTAAACGCGGCCTTCCGAATATCCGTAATTCAGTGGACGCAATTCCCGTTATCAGCACCCCGAAAAGCATCGAACTTTTCACAAAGCACAAAGTCTTTACAAAAGATGAACTGGAAAGCCGCTACAACATCTATCTTGAGAAATACGCTAAGCAGATCAACATCGAAGCCAATGTCCTGATAGAGATGATACGCACCGGTCTTCTTCCCAGCGCCACTGACTACACCGCCACACTTGCTACCCAGGTCCAGGCAATCAGCGATGTCCTAGGCGAAAGTGAAGTCAGTCCCCAGAAGGATATCCTGAAAACTATTGCCAGCAATACAAAATCCATGGCTCTTGCTGTGAGTACACTGGAAAAGGCCGTAGAAGAGGCTCATCACACTTCAGAAATCTTTGCCCACGCCAAGGTCTACCGCGACAAGGTTTTCCATGCCATGCTTGAAGTCAGAAAATATGCGGATACACTGGAAACACTTCTACCTTCCGAGTACTACCCGTTCCCCACCTACACCGAGTTGCTTTTTAAACATTAAGGGATTTTAATAACCGCCCGAAAGGGCGGTTTTTTTTGTCGATCCTTATTTCAGCTTTACAGTTAACAAAACAGCCGCTAAAGTATATTCCAAAACAGCCACATCCCTGCCAACTAGCGAATATTCGGCCCTGATCAATCCGTCAGATGCACGAAGACTCTGTGGTTCTCCGTACATCTTCACAACCTCTTGCATGGGGGTACCAGCGGGAAGTTGCAACATTGCGTATTTGGGCTCTTGGAGAATTGCCCGATTGTATTCCCTCATTCTTTTTTCTAATGCGGTCATGTTTGCGATATTCTCAGGCCATTGGGTCTCTGGAGGGGGGGCATTTCTTTGCGCTTCTGCAACCTCTTCCTCGTATTTGGCCTTTGAAGAAGCTAGAAATGGACTTTGAATGACATAATCAACCCCAAGACCAAGAAAACCTGCTAAACCGCTGACACCGAATGCTAAACCATACATTATTCCAGGGGTCTGGTATTTTGGATCAGTGCGTCTCGCGTTGGCTTCACCACCACTTATGACAACCGCACTCGCCACAAGGGTAACACCGAAGGCTATTGAACCAAATAAGGGGAATACAGAATCCGATGGTTTTTTTACACTCGCCGTTGGATCAGGTTCAGTGTAGCCGGGAAGCCAAAGCCCTGTTATGAGATCACTTGAACCCAAAAAACTATTCAAACTCGTAAAAGGTAAAACCGACCCGCCACGATAGAAACTCAGATACTCGGCTGGTCGGGGATAAGAGATAAGCTGATCACGGTTTCCGTCGGGCTGGAGAAGGAATTGAGAATTTGCAGCGGGTATATACCTGATAAGCGGCAACTTTCCAGTCCTTGCCAGTGTCTTTTGTTCCACTGTTAGACTTGGATCCAAATCCAGGCTATCCTGGAAAGGAACCTGCCCAAACACAGCCACGGGAAATAGTACTAAGGCCACAAAATTCTTTAACATATTTTACCTCGTTTTTTACCTTATTCTCTATTCTACCATGATTCTTATAATTTTCCAGTCTATAGAAAAGTTTTTTTCTTGGAGAGTGGGCAAATATTAGATGGACAGCGGTCAATCTTTGGTTTAATTTTAGTTTAACTTCTTTGAGATGATATTGGAGGTCAAATGGAACCATGGATAATAAATGGTAAAGCAGTCTTCCCCTTGGGTTTTGGTGCCGGTCCTCTTGGGGATACCAACTTGCCCGAAGAAAGCGCTAAAGGTTTATTGGATTCTATAGCAAGCGGACCAGGAAATTTTTATGATACAGCCAGGAGTTACGGGAACTCTGAAGTCCGGCTAGGTGAATATACGGACCAAACTCCCAGTCTCATTTGTACAAAGGTAGGTTATGGCGTTCCCGGTGTTGAGGACTGGAGCTTCGATTCTGTGAGGATAGGAGCCGAAGAAGCGAGGAATAAACTCAAGCGGCCCGTCCTCGATATCCTCCTTTTACATTCTTGCTCAAGAAATGAATTGGAGAAAGGGGAAGCCTTAAGAGCCTTGCACGCAGAAAAACAAAACGGTTCAGCAAGACTTGTCGGGTATTCCGGTGACAACGAAAACCTTATGTTTGCCATCCAACACGGTACGCTTGACGTTATCATGACGAGCATCAATATTACGGACCAATATGTTTTGAAAGAAATCTTGCCTGAAGCGAGAAAGCGCGGGGTCAGGGTAATTGCAAAACGTCCTCTATCCAATTCTCCCTGGAGGTTTAAAGAAGATCCGGTTGGGAATTATGCATTAGAATATTTTAGGCGATGGAAGGCTCTCGAACTCAACCTGGAGGAAACAGGGTGTACGACTTGGGCAGAGCTTTTTCTACGATTTTCCTTAAGCCAGTCGGACGTCGTGGTGGCCGGTACCACAAAGCCTGAACATTGGAAGGAACTCCTGTCCCACGCCGAAAAAGGACCCTTAAATCCGGCAACAGTCGAAAATCTTATCCTACGCTTTAACGAAAAGAATCCCGGTTGGTGGAAGGGCGAAACTTAACTAGGAGCCTGTTGCGCTTGAGATTTTGACACAGGACCGGGGAGC
>DYOB01000269.1 GCA_020720765.1 Borreliella garinii | reverse complement strand
CCGATGCCTGGAAAGTTTCTGATTTTCACTTTCCACCCCAAGCGAACAGGTGTAGCCAATGAGGTAGAGAGGGCAGGCGGCACAACATTCTCGTAAGTCCATCAGGGGATAGCCATGCGCTGCCCAGTTCAAAATAAACCACAGGCAGCGAGCGGCTTTCTGGCCGGGCGTAAAAAAATGGTTGTCTTTCAATGACAAAAGTTTGATGGATTGGGATTTGTATAGGTGTTGACTGTGGCAGGCGAGTAGCTGTATAAATCCTGCCGGATTTCAAGCCCCCAAACCAAACTGCAGATCGAACTGGAGAACATAAAAAATGTTCCGATAATCAGAATGATTTTTTTGAGTTTGTTTTTTTGTTTGAGGCATCATTGCAGTCGCATCCACAAAAAAAATTTTTCTTTTACTTAGTTCAGACCTCGGCAACTACGAACAAAAAAACGCTTGGATCCCTTGTTTTTGCAGGATTTGCCTTAAAATTGGACAAGCACGGTGCTGTTTTAGAGAAAAATACGACCTGGGCCAATGCAGTAAAAAAGATGCACATACACCCAGAAGCTGCTATGTCGCAAATTGATAAATCTTAGCGGCACGCCATCTGGAAAATGGCTGCTCGTTGAAGTTGGTGAAAGGCCAACAGTACATGTCCAAAAAAAATGATGATTTTGGTCTGTTGTTGCCGAGGTCTGAATTCCGAATATTCGGTGAATTACTCGTCCGGATCAGGAAGTCTGATGTTATGTTTTTTTGGCGAAGTTGCGGACAGATAAAGTCATGCCGTCCCCAAACCTTTTCGATCAATTCCAACCCAATCAGCTCATTATCAATAAGTGGATCACTGACAATTTTTATTTTCTCCATCCAGAGTAGCGTTTTAATGGAAATCTTAGAACTCTTTGCATATTCTCTGATGTCCATAGATCTCTATTCTCTTGATAGTAATAGGCAAAATATCCCTGACAGTTTGAGTATGTATCCCAAAATGATTGGCAATCGTGTAAAAGCTGACGGGTTCTGGTTGTGAAAGAATCCACTTGGAAACCAGCCTCTGCCGATTCGTTAGTGCGGACAATGCCTCGGCAATGACTGATTCATCCAGATCAGAAGATTTGTTCAGTTCAGGGGATTGTTCTTTTTGAATTGCTACGGTTGCCAGTTGTTCGTTAGCTAAGGATACTCCAGCGGCCATCTGGACACATCGGGTGCGGAAGACAATACGGAAATACTTGTTCGTTAAGGACAAATCCTTGTTTTGATCGATTAAGACTGAGATTACCTGGTACACAGCAAGCTTTGCCTCTCCGGCCAAATCGCTTGAGTAGCATGACATATACCGATAATAGGGTGCGGCTATGCACCATATTAACACCTTATTCGAGTGCACCCAGGATTGAGCAAGTAGCCAGATGATTTGTTTATCTGGATTCATAGATATGCCCATGGATGAGTCTGTTGATTAAGTCGATTTTTCGCATTTTTCAAAAATTAAACAACGAAATTACAGGGATTTATTTTTTGATTTTTTTCAAAAAGAGATTAAATCAACAGGCTTATGGATGTCGTCGTGTCATGACCTGGTCTGGAAGCTGGTTGCAGTTGCATTATTTTTCTCTTTCTTCAGCTTTTGTCTTAATAAGGTATCTTGACGTGATGCTGATTTTGCAGATGCTATTGCCGCATCTCGATCAATGCGGGCCAGCCTGATTAAGCGATCAGCCTGGTTGTCAACTTTTGGCAGTGACATTTTGGCTAAGTTTGTCAGTGCTTGCTCAATACGATCCAGACGAATCAGTATCTCATGCTCGCTATTCATCTGGCATCGCTATGTCGGTTGAAGTTATTAGTGGCACATTCTTCTTGTTGCCTGCCATGTTTTGCCTTTTGTAGGTCGATTGGTGTGAAAATTCCTGATAAAATCAGCTCAAATAAAAGAATGTCTATGCGTCGTTTGGTCTCGATAACCTGCTCCATGTTGGCAAGAACGTCTTCCTTGTGATTTTGCAGAGCTTTAAGGTTTGTTTCGGGAAACTGTTCAGAAAGGTGGCTAATCGTACTAATGGCCTCAACCATTTCTTCGCGTAAACTATTAGCAATAAGAGATAAATCGTGTTGGGGGCTTTTCAGGTCAGGGAATTGTTTTGAAATGATATTCTTCCTGACGGGGCAGGAACAACAAAGATCTGTAAGAATGGTGATGTCATCTAAATGTTCGGCAATCTTGCAAAGGTCATTCAGGTAAGGGATATATTTGGCCCGACTGTTCTCGTATTTCGATAATGTACTGGTCCCTACACCGGTAGCCGAACTTAGAATGCCAAGAGTTACGCCTTGATTCTTCCTG
>DYOB01000268.1 GCA_020720765.1 Borreliella garinii | reverse complement strand
GTTGATATTCCAGGCTTTGCCTGTCCAGGATTGCCCCACACAAGGACAACATCCCGGTCAGTGCCGCCAGCATATCCGCCCTGCACGTTGTTAGAGTAGTCAAAGGTAAAGGCGATTGATGCACCAGAGATTGTCCCGGAAATATCCACACTGTCCTTGTCCTTAACGATTATCGCTGATGCCTCACCATAATCATCACCACCCGGCGTAGTCGCATAGAACATGGTATATGAGCCAGTCGCACCCGAAGTAAGGGGGGCGTTGAAGCTCATCGTTCCAGCAGACGCATACGGAAATTCTCGCTCCACACCGTTGTCATCAATGAAAACAATATCATTCAAGTCCTCTGCAAGTGGCGTGAAGAACGCCTTGGTATAAAGGGTAGGCCCGACAAACCAGCAAATAAGATCAGCGGTCTTGCCGGTTACAGTGCCTCCGGTGCCGCCGGTGTTAATATCCGTCGCCTGACGTAAAAGATACTGCATCTTAGTGTAAATCTGATAACGGGTCAGGTCTGTATGAGTGATATGCTTCTTAAACGGGTACGAGCCAGAGCCAATCGTTATATTGGTATTCGCTGTGTCATACTTAATTGTGCAAGTGTCATAAGGGGTAAGCAATACAGCGGTATCGTCAGCGGTCAAATTCAGGTCGCCAGTCGTGTTGATTCCAAACGGCAGCTTAAACGGGCCAGTAGCCGTCTCGGAAATGTCTGTCAGCGAAACATCATCAAAGGTATAACCATACGTCCGGTTGTAACTTTTAAAGAAAGTCCGACTATCGAAATTGCCATTACTTGAGTCACCAAAAACTTGAATCGCCTCATTAGGGAGGTCAGTAAAGGTGTAATTTACGGGCGCACCCGTTGACGTCCGTTGGAAATAACACTGCGAGCCAGAAGACACACTACCTTGGAGAACCGCCCCAAAATATTCACGGTTCAGCACCCCAGCACTGCTGTACTCTCGCCAGCCGCCATTCCTGAGCATTTGGCGAGATGCGTCTGTGCCAGGCTTCCAGCCATTGTAATTACCACCAGGGTCACGGCCAAGCACATACTGGCCCGACCGATTATCAATCTTATTCATCGGGAATGGAAAAGGCTTATAAGTAGCAGTGGCCCAAAGATCGACAAACTTTGACCATAGGGCATTCATATCCACGCCATCTTTTGCAACCAGTCCGCTTGCCTCAACAAAGTCAAAGGTCTTGGCGGTTGTGTTAATTGTAATGTTAGTCCCTACAATCAAGTCATCAGGATCAGTAATCATAACCATAGTAGTTTACTCCAAATAAGAGGGGTCAGGAACTTGCACGACCGGAATGCTTGCGTCCGTCGCACTCAACATAAAGTTATAAATCGTGGTCAGCGGGAAATATCCAGGCTTGTAGATTGCAATATCAACGGCCTCGGCAGCCTCATAAGTAAAAGACCATGAAGTTGTAGAGTTGTCTTCAACCGTTGCCAGAATCGTTTCTGTACCATGCGACAAGACCACCACATCCGAGCCAGCAACAAGCCCTGTTATGGTGGTGGTGATAACGTCAAGCGGATAAAGATCAGCACTTTGTGCCGCCGCCGTAGTGATGGTGCTCATCATCAAAAAAGTTATCGCCGTGGTATTGGCCGTAGTCGTGGTAATCCTTATTTTGAGTTTGAACCCAACAGTAAGACTAACTGTCAATGCTGAGAGGTTTGTCCCGTTCAATGCCAGCCACGAGCCACTATATCCTGCCCCCGTATCAGCCTGAAACTCAAGTGAGTAATTACCAATCGTCCCGCCACTCATAACGGCAGCAACATTATCAAACCCCGTATGGCCCTTGGCAAAATACGGCATTTCCCAGATACATTGGTTGCCGACCACGGCCATCAACAGCCCACCCGAAGAGTTGAATTTAGCCGTTCCTGACACCATTGTAAACTGATTGGTCGTCTCGGTAGTTGGTTCGTTAAAGCAGAGCAGGAGCCGACCGTAATCAGTTCCCATAAAGAAGTCAACAAAATGCGTACCATATACAGACGCTTGGCCGGAAGTACTGTTTACTTCCTGACACCCTTTGAGTTCAGCATTCAGGACAGCATGGCCCACAGCAAGGATCGCTTTCGACGAATAGACATACATCCCCGACATAACCTGCTCATAGAGCATACCCTTGTCAGAGTTGGTAAAGGTGATCGGAGCCGTGCGGCACTTATCAAGGAAGCATCTTTGTGTCTTTACGTCTCGGTTATTCCCGCCAGTACTGCACACACAGGCACACCCATAGGCGTTTGGTGCCCAACCTCCGCCGGATAATGGGGCGTTGTAAGTTCCTATATTCCTGAACTTCACGGCAGAG
>DYOB01000267.1 GCA_020720765.1 Borreliella garinii | reverse complement strand
GCAAGATGCCCGCGCTCCCGGTAACTACATTTTTCGCAGATGCCCCCAACACGGCCGGAGAATATTCTTGAAAGTCCACGTCCAAATTGCTAGGATCGCCAAACCAAGGAAATGAGCCAGCAAAACACCCCGCAGTTCTGGTCGGGATTCTGCCCGGAATGTGCCCTGAACGGAAAAGCCGTTCGGATGCGGCTCAACGATTCGGACTTCTTCGAGTCAGAAGAAACCGGCCTGCAAATCTGCGTCATCCCCGGACTCCTGGCAACAATCCTGAACTTCCGAGGTGATGGCAAATTTCGATCAACCCCCTCCTTTGCCGACGAATCGCCACGGGATGAAATCCTCTGCCCACAAATCACCGACTTCCCTCCCTTTGGAGATCCCACAAGGGGATTCCAAAGTCGGGAGGAAATTATTCTTTGCATGGATTCAATAAGTAGTTACAACTAAAAATAATAAGCACAGATATCAACAAATTATGAGGGTAAAACATTTGATTTGGTTTTACGAGCTAATGGGGAATTTGGAAACGAAGATTGACGGTTGCCAATCGCTGGACAAAGTGAACGGACGGAACACCTTTCCTGAGAGAGGAGTCTATTTTTTCCAAGAAAACGGGGAGACCAGGTCTGATACTGGCGAAGGATTAAGAATTGTTAGAGTAGGAACTCACGCACTCACGAGCGGGGCAAAATCGTCATTGTGGGGAAGACTTAAGTCACACAAAGGAAACAACAAAAATGGAGGGGGCAACCATAGGGGGTCTGTATTTCGCTTGTTGTTAGGCGCAAGTATCGCCGCAAAGAATCCGAACGCGAAAAACTGGGGAGTAGGAAGCAATGCCTCTGTGCAAGTTCGTCAAAATGAGTTGCCGATTGAGATCGCAGTGAGCAAAATTGTTCGACAAATGCCATTTCTCTACTTGAACGTTCCCGATGTAGCTGGTCCACAGAGCCTTAGAGGTGTCATAGAGAGAAATTCCATCGCTCTTTTGAGCAACTTCAACAAGAAGCCACTCGACCCTGCATCAGCAAATTGGCGAGGGCTTCACTGCTGTGCTCAGAATTCAAGTCTCGTCAAGGAATCTGGACTATGGAACAAAAATCATGTCGAAGAAAATTATGATCCGCAATTTTTAGATCAGTTAGAAATGTTGATTAAGGCAATGTAGCATCCATTCGTTGAACTGCTCAGTTTTCAAATACAACCGACCGCTATGAACATCCCAGAATCTCGCGAGTCACTTAACCAGCCTCCCTTAACGATTTGCTTTATTCCGTGCTGCAAACGCAAGAAACCGGGCGCGAATGCCGTCAATCCTGGCAACCCTCCTTGGTATAACATGCTTGCGACTCAGTCTCGGCAGGATCTGCTAAATGGCAGAGCTACAGTCATTCCTCTAATAAATCGGAATCAAAACATCCAAAGAAGCGCGCTTGAGCTTTACGATGGTTGTCTTTATCGGGCACTCAATAAAACAGCATTAAATACTAACCTTCGTATTTTTATTGTTTCTGCAGGTTATGGGTTGGTTGAGAGTTCAGAACTCATTTATGGATATGATGCTGTAATGAAAGCAACAATTGCGCGCTCTTGGCAAGGATCCAATTTAGTAAATGTAATAAGCGATACTATTCTTTCTTGCAAGCCGACGAATGTCTTTGGTTTTTTTACTGGCCCTCAGACATGGCCAGGGGCTCATGCTAAATATCGGTATTTCTACGAACAAGGTGTTACATCTGCACGGAACGCACTGAATAATGGCGGGGGTGGAATTCATCATGCAGGGTGCTTTTATAGGAGCCAAGGCCGAGGAACGACGTTGATTCTATCGACGTTGGGAAAATGCTTAATGGATTTAGTGGTTGCGAATCAGAATAACACATTGCCTGCTTTTTTTCGGCGGGTTTATAATAATAATTACACAAATGGAAACGTCGTCATCGGCTATCAGTGCCTGTAATCATGATTAGCATTGTCTTCAGTATGGACCAAGCAAAAGCACTTTTATTCTCTAAGTCTTAAGGAGTGTCGGAAATGTTTCGTTGAGCAATGAATAGCCGACAATCTGAAAATCACTTCTGATTGGTCAGGACTTTGCAGAACAGGATAGCGCGCGAGTCTCGGTGAAATCCTACCTTTGTTTTCCAACCTGCCCGCACTGCGGGGGCGCCGCGCGCCCGAATGTTTCCTGGGGCGACAGCGCCTTCGTGCATGGGGAAGCGGATGTGCGGGCGCGGAACTTTGCAGCTTCAATCGAAGCAATGCAGGGGCCAACGCTGGTCATCGAATGCGGAGTTTCTCCGGGCAGCGGTCTCCGGCGCTTCGCGGAGACCCTGCATGTTAA
>DYOB01000266.1 GCA_020720765.1 Borreliella garinii | reverse complement strand
AAAGCCCCCATCTCTGTGGGCTTTCCTCTTCTCTCGGCTTCCGCCCTACCCTACCGCCTCTCTAAGCCAAGACATACAGGGGCTTTCCTGTCCCCCTTTCAGGGTTTGGGATGATCACACCCGCCCCCCTTGCACGATCAAGCCACTCATAAGCCAAGGTTTCAATTTCCTTGATACCCTTCACGACCTCACGAGAGCTAATCCAACGAACTGTGGGCTTAATCGTGGGCTTTAACTGCCCTCCCCTCACAAGCTCTAACCACTCCAGAAAAGCACTCTCTAAACCTTCCGCTGAAGGTTGCTGAGGGTTGCCACCTTCCGTACCTTCCGCTGAAGGTTCTGAAGCACTTTCTAAACCACTTTTTGCCTGATTTTCCGCCACACCTTCCGCTGAAGGTTCAGGGGACGGGGTAGGGCGGGCTTTTGAGTTGAGCCAATCCGTGATTTTCTGCAAGTCTAGGGCGGGGACTCTTTCCGCACCCTCGAAAGTAGAAACCACCTCAAAAGCCTGTTCTACTTCCTGAATGCTGAAAATTTCGCCTTTCGCTTTGCCTTTCGTGACCACTGCAAGCACCTTTTCTAGTGCCTCTTTCGTGGTAAGGGCTGGGCGGGGCTGGTACTGTCCGCCGTCTGCTGAGGGTTCTACTGAGGGTTGCGGGGTAGGGCGGGGCTTATCTTCTCCGCTTACCTTGCGACGAACCTGTTCACTTGCCGTATGAGCCTTTCCCATTTCTTCCGCCCATACTTCCCCCGTGCTGTGTAAGGCTGACACGATAGGGCTTTCCATCATTCGAGCCTTTACACTGGATACAGAAATATCCGCACCTAATGCCCGCATTGCCTCCTTAATCTGCCGTAAGAGTCCGCCCAAGTAGGACATAGATACTTCTATCGCCCCAATGATCGAAAACGACACGAAGAACGAAGCGAGAAGGGCTGGTAAACCAAACCCCATGAGAAGCCTCACAATGGGCTGTAGAAAGTCTGTATCCCCCTCTAGTTCCTTGAGGGTCTTTGTATCGCTGGCAAGCTGGCTAGAGCTTACCGTTTGAGCCTGTACCCCTGTCACTTGATAGGATTCAATCTTTCCTTTTGCTGAGGCTATGGCTTGCTCTTGCTTACGATGGCACTTCTGACGGGATTGCTCCGACTGATACCGCCCACACTGAGAAAGGGCGGTTTCTGCTTTCGCTTTGTCTGCTGTGGCACTGGCAACCAAAGAGGCAAGGGCGGTATCTACTCCCGTATTCCCGCCGTTCTCTACTCGTTTTTGCATAGTCTTAAACGATTCTGAGTGTATGGCGGATTCGTGCCGAGTCTGTTCCGCCCTCGTCATAGATTGCCCGATCTCTGCAAACATGGGGAAAGCCACCGCCACCGCCAACACCCAAACCCGCTCTTTCGTGCTTTGCTCCACCTGATAAAAAAACCAAGTGAAGACATTAAAACCAAAAGCAAAAGCAAGGGAAACCCCCGCATAAATCATCTGACCGATTGACCAATTAAACCCCGTCACACTGTCCCATATAGGCTTTTCCGTGCCTATCATATTGTGAGTGATGAAAAAGGACATAGCGACAAAAGAGGCTAGGGCTAGGATTAAATAGCCAAACCCCGCACCACGACGAAACCACTCTAATTCATTCACGGGAAATGAAAGAAACGGGTTTGTTCTTTGAGCTTTCATAGTGTTTTCTCCTTAAAGCCAAGCCGTGAGCAAGGCTTGAGTAAGGGTAAAACCCCACACCCGCCCCGTATCGTGTAAGAAGTGGGCAAGCACCCCACACACGACAAGCCCCAAACCATTCAGGAGAAATGGGAGGGCGGTATACTGCCCTTGTGCCAGTTCGTGAGCCGTTGGGATAGCCACCCCGCCCACGAAAGCCCCACCGTTAAAAGCCACTACTAAAGCGGATACGAAAGTATCCATAGGGACATTGAAAAAAGGCACTCGCCCACTGTCGGGCTGTGCTTGTGCTACTATCTGCCGTTGCATACTGTCCACCTGTGTATTAGGTTGATTGTGTGAAGTCCTGCCTTGTTCGGTTCGTACCCGTCCAAGGTGGGCATTACTTAAAAAAATATACCTTTGTCTGTTTCGTCTAAACTCCTCTTGTCATTAAAAAAACTGCAAACTTTGATCTTAAAATCTGATCTTTTATTTCTTGCCCTGAGTCCATAGATTCTTGAAAGAGGGTTGAATACAAAAGGTCTGCTTTGATCGTTTCCATAAATTCCCCGCCCATTCTCTTTTTTTCTTCATCAGGAAAATTATAAAAAGCCTCTATTAGTTCTTTTGCTCTTGCTTTGTTTTTCATTCCTTCTCTGTCTTCTCTCTCTTCCCGTTCTT
>DYOB01000265.1 GCA_020720765.1 Borreliella garinii | reverse complement strand
TGGAATATATGGGGATATTGGAACCAGCTTCGAACCTTAAATCAATACTCAGATAGCGACCAGTGACACACGAAGTGTCCATGGTTGAAAATTTTGGTTGAAACAGGAGCTCTAACAAGGTGGGGATAATGGAGATATGGATTTAATCATGTTCCTGATAAAATCCCTTTTTTCACGAACCAGTTCAGCCACGAGCTATGCGAGTCGGCTGGCGGTCTGTACCCTCGAAGGGGGTGGCAGTCGGGCGAAGACCGAAGAGTCTTCTACCCGAGCAGCCAGGACCCCTAAGCTGCTACCCCGCCAGGAAGGCTTTGGTTCTGGGGAGAGGCATGGGAGGGCTTGACGTCTCCTTTGGCCGGTTATCGAGTTTGGTTCAAGGCTTCGACCTCCAGAACAAAAACCTGAAGATCATCAACAACCGAGATGAGAAAATCAGGCGCATCGTCCGCGATCAAGACGAGTAACTCAACCGAGCCTGCTTCCGGGTAATAGTGGGTTTTACCGTGTCGGGCTTGGTTCTACGCCCCCCGCTACGGAAGCGGCTCCGGGCTGTCCGGCTGCCCGTGGACGCCGAGAATTCACCCGCCATGAAGCCACCACGTCGCAGGCGTCCACAGGCACGGGAACACATCAAACCAAGTGAATGTCTTTTCCTCTTTGTCGGCGCCTGCATCCTTGCCGGCACCGCCCTCAGCACGTCCTGTGCTACGGGGTTTTTTCAACGCGGTTCCCGTGGTAGACCGAAACAAAGTCTCGGTCTACTTCCTCCGCGGGGTGAGTTGCAACCAAGGCGGCGGACGCCCTGCGGGCCACCGCCGCCGGAGTCTGGTTCCGCTCTTCACCTACAGCACCGGGATTCCCAATCCCAGTGCCCCGTCCCGCAGGGCCGGCGCGAGAGCACCGACGAGCACTAAGCAACATCACGGCCAAAAACAAACGGCGGGAAGCCGCGATGCTCGCCGCTTCCCGCCGTACTGATATTCTTTCTTCCCCGCCCGAAGGGGCGGCCTAAATGTCATTCAACCGGACTCGCTTCCGCTCGCCGGTTAACTCCCAGGGCGTCAGCCCGCCTAATAACTAACTTAACTTGCAACGCGGCTCGTCCGCGTTGTCAAGTTGAAGTACATATTAGGCTTTCTGGATTTAGCCATTGAGCGCTCCAATAATAATATCAGCAGCTTCTTTGCCAAAATCTTCTACGAGGTCTTCGGTATTGAGCAAGTATTGATCCTGCTTATCTGAACCAACAAGATAAACGCGTGTAAAGATTCCAACTTCTTTACCTAGAGACGAAGGGAGCAAGGCTGCTTGATGTTCAAGTCCTAGCAATAGTCTTCTCCAATCTTTCTTAACAAACGTGTATGAACCGTTTTGGGGAATCGCGATAGAATCCAACGAACAGCCTTGTGAAAACGCTAGTCGGTGCAATTCCGCTTCTTTAAAGGAAACAGCAGCCATCTGATTCTTTTTCGGTATTCCAAGCCGGGTTTGATCCGCAGGTATCATATAATCACCACGAAACCATACATCATCAAGGCGGCCAATAAAAGCACACGAATCAAATGAGGATGCGTTAAAATCAGTTCCCTTTAGCTTACAATCGATAAATGTACAATTCGTAAACTCGGCTCTGATAAATCCACTCTTTATAAAATTACACTTTTCAAACCTACAGTCCGTGAAGCTCGATCCATTGAAACCAAGCACAGCTCCCCGAAAGTCAACCTTTTGGAAAGTACAGTTCCTATATGTATTCCCATGATCACTTGCATTTGCGAATGTCCCACCTTGCCACAAAGAGTTGTCAAAGTAGCATTTCTCAATCCATGTATTTGAAAAACTAGAATTTGAAAGCTCAACTGAAACAAATTTCTTGCCAACTATTTTGAAGCTTTGGGGGAATACAATTCCCCCAAAGTCTTCACGCTCACATTTCTTGCCAAAAGGTGATTCGCAAATAGCCTGATTTTTCAGAAAAGCCTCTTCCTTACCAATCCAACGATCTTGAATCTTCATGGTGCTACTGCGTTGTTAAGAGTGTCCCATTAGGACCATATTTCTTGACGTGGGCCGCCCATTGTCCAGGTGTCGTCATATCCCACCATTGACCAGTGCTTGGATTAATAAAATCAGCTCCCTTGTTTACTTTTCCTATCAATCCAGTAAGTGCTGGATTTTCAGCAGCTAGATTGCGAGCTAATTTATCAATTTGACTACCTCTAAACATAGCTTGAAGGTTTGGATTCCTTGCAATGGCTGCACGTTGAGCAGGTGTAAAGGCCTCCATACCCATTGCGTCTACTTGCTTTGCTGCTTGCGAAACATACTTTTGTAGAAGACTTGTCTCACTCCCAGCGGC
>DYOB01000264.1 GCA_020720765.1 Borreliella garinii | reverse complement strand
CGTATCCGCCCGACCAACCGCATATCTCACACGAGATTTTTATCAATTAGATGAGGTAGGAGTTTATAATACTGAGAAGGTTTTATGCTGTTGATATTGTTTATGACATAGGTGAGCCATTTTTGAGGGTTGATGTCATGCTTCTTGCAAGTTCCAAAGAAGCTGTAAAACATAGCAATGTCCTGCGCAGCCTGATGACTTCCTGCAAAGAGGTAGTTTTTGCGACCTAAAGCCAACGGTCTAATGGAGTTCTCGATTAGGTTATTGTCGATTTCCAACATACCATCGTTCAAAAAGTTTTGTAGGCTAACCCATCTGTTGGCACAATATGTAAAAGCTTTTCCGATGGGGCTACCAGGCAAAACCTTATCTCTTTCGTTGTAGATATAGTTTCCTATTTCATTGATTATCGGCAGCGACTTTTCAAGACGTAGCTCATGTCTTTGTTCATGTGTTAAGTTTTGTTCTCTGGCAAGTGCCTCTACGGCATACAATACCTGTATGAGTTTGAGTACTTTTGATGCACGCCGGCGGTCATTGGACAATGCCTGGTCAAAATATCTGCGGGCATGCACCCAACACGAAAGGTGGGTGATACCCATCGTTTGTGCAAGGAATGTATATCCGCCATAGCCATCGGTTTGTATATAGCCTTTGAAAGAAGATAAATCGCGCAACGGACCTTCTTTTGAACGACCATGATAATATTCAAACAGTACGATTTTAATAAGCGGACTATATCTTACCCACATATATCCCATATGAAGGGAGCCGGGGTTTTCTGTTTCCTGGACTTTGATGGGCGATTCGTCAATCTGCTGGTAAATCTGACTGAACATATAAAGGCGATGCACTTGATAGAGGGGCCTGATTAAGTCGGCTCCCAGCTTGACCCACGACTCAAAGGTGCTCTTGGGTATGTGTACCTTTTCCTGACTTAAGCGCTGAAGAAAGCGGTAATATGGAAGGTGATAAACAAACTTATCAACGAAAATTGCTGCCAGCAATGCGGGACTGGCTATGCATTTGCTGATGGGGCGGTTGAGCGGGGCAATGACCTGACGCTGGTTTGCATTCTCATCTTCGGGGGTGATGTATTTGTGGCGGATATATCGGTTAACCTGCAATTTGGCAGGAGAATAATCCAGCTCTTCGGTTACTTCTTTCCCTATACATACCATGTCGGTTGTGTCTTCTTCCGGGTCAAGGATGATTTCAACAACGGGCAAGTGCGAAGGCAATGGCATGCGCCCCGGATGTGGTTTTTTAGCTTTCTGGCGTTCGTAGGCAACCCTGATTGTTTCACGTTCGGCTTCTACAGCCTGTTCAATCTCCGCGGTTTTGGGCTCAAAATCCAAACGCAATTGCTCGGCGTTAAAAGCCGATACAAAGCGCTCACGCTTGGAGCCAAAAATCAGACGCTGCAATTGAGCATATTTGAACTTCTCTGCTTCAAGGGATGCTGTAAGGCTGGAAATAGAGTTTTCTTTCTCTTTAAGAAGGTGCTCTTTTTTGGCAAGTTCAGCCTCGAGCAAAGCTACTTTTTGCGCGAGCATCTGAGTGTCTAAATGAGCCGATTCTTGTGGTATGTTCATGCATCAAATATACACAAAAGCACTGAATTGACAAGGGTTTCAGAGATTTATCCCGCCTTTTTTTATCCAATTTTAAACCGCTTGCTTTTTCGCATTTCGCTAAATGAAAGTCCCTCCAAAAGCATCATTAGCTCATCTCTTTTGAGTTCTATCGACTGCCCGTTACCAGCTCTTTGCGCCTTGTATCTGCCCCTTTCCAATCGCTTATAATACATAGCGAACCCATCACCATCCCAATAAAGCAGCTTGATATGGCTACGCGTCTTGTTCAAAAACACAAAAACATCGCCCGAAATGGGGTCTTTAATCAAAAAATTGCGCACAATTCCTGCCAACCCATCAAAGCCGTTGCGCATATCGGTGGGTTGGGTGCACAGATAATAGTGCAGTTTGTTACTCAAACCAATCATGCTAAAAACTTACCTTGATACTCATCCCATTAGCAAAACTGAAAACAATTTCGCCCTGTGGCTGAGCTGCAACTTTTTGTGCCAATGGATTCTGCTCCATCGAATTTGAAGATGTCGGAAAAATTTCAACAAATCCACCGACTTTATTCTTTTGTGCATTACGATATTTCCTCGCCCAATACTCAAAGGCAGATTTGCTCATGCCAATGCTTTGAGCATACTCTGACAGACTCAGGCCACTTTGATACCAGGCTTCAACTTTAGGATACATATTACTGTCGCGATTCTTCATCTCTATTTTATTCACAAAAGTAGAACTCCTGGTTGGCTTGCTAAAGATGGGGTTAGTCGGGCGGATAC
>DYOB01000060.1 GCA_020720765.1 Borreliella garinii | reverse complement strand
CTCTGTGCATCCCGGCTCCCCGGTCCTGTGTCAAAATCTCAAGCGCAACAGGCTCTTAACGGCGACGGTTACTTTGATGTTAGAGGGAAGGTTGATAGTTATGGAAATCTACGGTAAATAATATGCTGAAAAATGTCATTTTTGTTATCTGCATGATCCCTATGTTCTTTTCTTGTTCGAACAATTTACAAAAGGACATAGACAGCTATAACGCCCTTGTCGAATCACTAATGTACCAGGCTACTACGGGTTACCATGACAACGAGTCTGAAAAAGGGGCGATCATGGCAACCCGGCATTCTTTGGACTTTTATATTCTGGGAGCTTCCTATTTTAAAGTTCAGAATCCGGAAACTGGAGAAATCGGCTTTTCAAAAAACGGGCATTTTACCAAGAATCCCATCGACCATCAAATATATAATGGTGAAGGTTTCCTACTCTTACCTCGGTTTGCCGGAGAAACTGATGCAAGCCAACTCATTCTTAGAAATGATGCAACCTTATACTCTGCCAGTGGGGAGGCATTCTATACCATCGAATTGTTCGACATAGCTTCGCCTACACGGGTTTCCGGCACATTTTACCATTCCGATCAAGTGGAAAGGAACAAAACGGATAAAGTAAGGCAGTTTTTACTTGAATTGCCGACCTTGGACCCTATTTTGCTGTTAACAAAGGCTTTAGAAATGCTCAATGGTATTGAACTCTCCCATTTACCCGCCGGAAAGGCGAAGAAGGTGGTTATAGAGGAATTATTACAGTATTTGATGAACCAAAGTTTTCAAAACACGCAAAAGAATGAATGGGAAAGGCGTATGGAAATTCAAGTGGTCTTGGATCGGTACCTTGAGGTACTAAAACTATGATAAAAAAAACGTTCGTTACGCTAAAGTTATTGCTCCTGTTTGCTTTAAAAGGTGCAACTTTTACAGGTTGCCAACCTGCCGTCATATCAAAACAAGGCGAAGAAGCAAAGTATTTAAAGGACATCTATTTTTGGAATGAAACGGGCTATGTGGAGGCAAACCCTGATTTTTCCCTTTCAGACACCTACGTGTCAACTGGATCTGATCTGGATATATCCATCAGTTCTATGGATGCGGGACTTGCCTTTGTTTATAAAGATCCAGAAGGAGAGGAATTTTTGCTGTCCAAGAATGGTCGACTCATTTTTTCCCGAGAGGGTTATATAGGAGTTATATCCGAGTACGAAAAGAAATTCTACCAGATTTTTCCAGAATTGAAGTTGGAGCCCGGAGAATTGGCCAGTTTAAAGGGGGTGGACGGTCGGCTGGAGTGGTTATCATTGGATGGAACACGTAAGATTTATTCTTTCGAAGTTGCTGATATCCCACAAGGCACCCCGGGAGGTTTTGTTTTCCTACCCGTAAGAGATTATCAAAAGACAGCAAAAGAATTCAACGTTTATAATCGTTTACTTGTTACAAGTAGGACGAATACATTTCAAACAGCTCTCACATTGGTGAGTTTAAGTTTGAGGGATACACCCCTGAACAACAGGCAACATCTCATTTTTATATCTCAAGAAATCTATCGTTACATCGTTTCACACCCTGAACTTCTCAGCCGTCAACCCATGTACAACGCACAAATAGATCAGCATACTCTTTTTCTCCAAGGTATGGTTTCTTCCTACTTTGGCGATGAAGAACAGCAACTAAAAAATGACACATTGAGAATTAATGACTAAGGGAGAATAAGATGAGAAGAAACCGGCTATTGACGATATTGTACGTTCTTCCATTCCTTTCTGGTGGAAAACTGAGCGCACAAGAGTCGAGAATTGAACATATCCTTATCGATCTGGACAATGGCACCACACCGGGATACCGTGTGCAAGGCACTCCGGTCACCGCACGCGGTGCCATAGTGCGCTCGGAGGAACCGGGAATATGGAACCTTGAGTTGCCAGAGAACCCGGTCAGGTTGCAAGCCCAATTGCGTTTCGGTTGGTACGAGGAAAGCCTGGTTGATGTTTACGCGGAGCTGGTTAAATTGCACATCCTTTTAAGCGGCGATTCCCGCCCCGAGATGTTGACCCGGAAACTCATCACTGAAACCTTGCCGCTGGAGTTTAAACAAAGAGTGGCCTATGCTTTCAAGGGGGAACAGCAATGAAAAATATACTTCTGCTATTGGGATTCGGGCTTTTAAGCTCGTGCGGTTCGAATCAGCGCGCGGTGTTGTACGAAAAAGAAATGGGCGAAGAACTCTTAGCCAACCTGAAACGGCTGGAAATGAACTTTGAGGTTAAGGAAGGAATGGTAACACTCCAAATGAATTCAAGCCACGTTCCCGCTCTTTTCAAGCTTTTACAATTCTATGATAAGGCACAGGATATTCTTACCGAAATCATTGCGAATTACAGCCAAGCGGCCTCAACTATCGAGGAACTTCCACGTCCAAAAAAGGTAGAATGGGACCTGGAGGGGAATATTACCGTTGTCGATCGCGATTCAACTCCTAAATTATTTTACGATCCTCAGCATCCAAAAGCCATAACCACGGGTCCTCAAACCGGTTACGTCTATCTTTCGGGCTTAAATCTGATAGAACTTATGGTTGAAATGATCCGAATCCAGAGATCCCTGGTTCTGACAAAGCGTCTACTCGCTATTGCGGAACCTGATTTTATAACAAACAGTTTTTTTTTCACCAATTCCGAGAACGGATTAAGTACGTATGAACTTGATCAGATTCGTCTCGACTATCAAAGAAGAAAGGAAAATTCAGGTTTTCGGGAAAACTGAGATAAATCACGTTATAAAGATGAAGACTTGACGTAGAAGCATTGTTTGGTTATATTTGATGAATGAACGTTCATTCATCAAGGCAAAACGACACCCGTACCAAGATACTCGACGCCGCCCTGAGTATTCTCTCCTCGCGGGGGCTATACGACGCCCCTATGAGTGTTATTGCTAAAACCGCAGGAGTGGCGGCCGGCACGATTTACCTCCACTTTCCAGCCAAGGATCAGCTGATTGAAGCCTTGTATTCGGTTTCTAAGGAATCCATGGGTAAGGCCCTGGCTACTGGGTACGATGCGACGTTACCTTACACTGACCAGTTTTTCGGGTTCTGGGACAGGCTTTACGATCACTTTCTGGAACACCGGGATGAGTTCACTTTTCTGGAGCATTACGCCAATTCACCCTTGATTGATGCCAAGACGAAGGAAGAAAACGTTCGTCACTACAAGCCTGTAACCGATTTCTTGGCACAGGGAATGAAAGAAGGATACTTAGCGGAGGCCGACCCGGACTGGTTGTCGGCCCTGCTCTTCGGCACGGTGACGGCTTCTGTCCGTTTCGTGATGGATTCTGGCGCCAATCTCGAAGGGATTCGCGCACGGGCGCGGCTTGCGGCTTGGAAGGCCGCAGCAGCAGAGGCAAAGGAGGAATAACATGCCTACACTTTTGATAACGGGGGCTTCGTCAGGAATTGGTAAGGCCACCGTTGAATGGTTTTCAGAAAAGGGGTGGAACGTCGCCGCCACAATGCGGGATCCATCCCGTCATGCAGATCTCGGAGCGATGAAAGGTGTGAAACTTTACGCGCTCGACGTTACCCAACCCGACCAAGCGGAAAAGGTAGTGTCGTCGGTTCTGAAAGATTTCGGTTCTGTGGATGTTCTCCTGAATAACGCGGGCTATGCGGAAATCGGCCCCTTCGAGGCTGCCGAGGACAAGCAAATCCAAAAACAGTTTGATACCAACGTTTTCGGTCTTATGAGGCTTACCCGCGCCGTGCTCCCCCATTTTCGTGAAAAGAAATCAGGTACGATCATCAACATAGCCTCGGTTGGCGGTCGCATTACTTTCCCCCTTTACAGCCTCTACCATTCCACCAAATTTGCCGTTGAAGGTTTTACCGAATCCTTACATTACGAGCTGAGGCAGTTTGGCATCAAGGTTAAACTGATTGAACCCGGCACGATCAAAACCGATTTTTACGGCCGTTCACAAGACCTTCTTCATAAGGAAGGTCTTACAACCTACGACACCTATTCTGCAAAGGTCATGCCCAAGATGCTTGCCCAAGGAGCGAACGCACCCGGTCCGGAAATCGTGGCTAAGGCCGTATGGAAGGCTGCCCGGGATAAGGGCTGGCGGATACGCTATCTTGTAGGCCGCGAAGCCTTTTACGTTCGCTTGCGCAGGCTTATCCCCTCGTCATGGTTCTTTGGCCTGGTACGCGGATCTTTGGAAGGGTAATAACAATCCCGGGGGTTGAGATTATCCCCGAGGTTTTACCGCTTTAGTGGTAAGCTCACCATGGGCCGTGAACGCTTATATCGGGACAGTCCCTGATTTAAAAATCACCGTACCCAACCAAGCTTTGCGGATTACGTTGGAGGAGGAAGATTATCATGCCCCGAATCCCTCTTCAACAGATGAAATTTTCCAGGTGGATATCTCTCAAAGATTTATGTTTAAGGTGCTACTCGGTGAGAATCCTTCATTCCTAGGAGCCTGTTGCGCTTAAGATTTTGACACTGGCTAGAGGAGCCGGGATGCACAGAGCGCCGAAGACGGAAGGCCATAGCTGGGCTCTGGCCAGACGGATGAGGCGTTCTGGGCGCCAGGAAACCCTGGCCCGGGTCAAAAGCCTGGAATACCGCTCATTTTACCTCCTTAACTTCTTAAAATGGCCAACCGCTTCAGGTTATAAGCTCAGCTCACCAACTGCCACTCCAAATTGACTTTCCTTAACCCACGAAGCAAAAACTGCCGGAAGCCCAAGACCTGTTTGATGATTCCAAACACAGGTTCCACAGTAGTCTTGCGTTTCTTATACAACTCCTTGGCCCTGTCCGTCTCCATTGCTTCTTTCATTTCTACGACCCACTTCTTGTGGTGTTTTTTCGGCGGTTTGAACTGGGTGTGGGAGTGTGGACGAAAGTCAAATTTCCTTTGATGCCTTACCGACTTGGTCGGATTGAAAACTCTCCAAGGGTACAAGTTCGGCCGCCTCGACGCTTTTATATCGTGTCGCCATGGGCAACAAAGTATCACACAGTTCAACCTCAAGTAAATTCCTGCGGTCTCAAGCGCAACAGGCTCCTAGGTAGATTCCTCCAAACAGGTTATACTGGGTGCATGGCCAGATTTTTTAACACAACGGGACCCTGCCACCCCGAGCGGCACTACATGCTGCCGCCTGAAGCGCGTCTGGTAAATGCCCAGTTGGACCGCTACATCGAACAAAGCTTGTACTGGGTCCTCCACGCCCCACGGCAAAGCGGCAAGACCACTTTTCTGCAAAGCTGGATGCGCAAAATCAACTCCAGCGGACAAGCACTAGCTTGCTATGTCAGCGTGGAAAGGTGCCAGGGTATCGGCGATATCGAACGCGCCATTCCCGCTATATGTTCGGCCATTCGGGAATACGCCACACTAAACTTGCCTGCCCCCCAGGTTCCGGAAACCGTGTCAGAGGAACCGGCAAGCAAACTTTCTACTTTTTTGATTCATTGGGCTGCCCAAGTGGCGCCCCTGCCCTTGGTGGTGCTTTTTGACGAAGTCGACGTGCTGGAAGACCAAGCCATGATCAGCTTTTTGCGGCAGCTCAGGGGCGGCTTTGCCAGCAGGGGTGTGGGCAAGTTCCCGGTAAGCGTGGCCCTGGTGGGTATGCGTGATCTTCGGGACTACATTGTGCATTCCAAGGAAGGGGCGATGGTACGCCCCGGCAGCCCCTTCAATGTAAAAGAAGACTCGGCCTCGCTTGTCAACTTTTCCTCGGAAGATGTCCGGGAACTTGTGGGGCAGCATACCATTGAGACGGGCCAGCTCTTTGAAACTGCGGCTGTCGAGCGCGTTTGGGAGCTTACACGCGGGCAGCCCTGGCTCACCAACGCCCTGCTCAAAAAATGTGTCTGGACCCTCTGCCCCAAGGGGGAGTTGGTGACCCGTGATCACATTGACCAAGCCAAGGAGATGCTGATCCAGGAGCGCGCTGTGCATCTGGACTCACTGGCGGAACGGCTGAGGGACCCAAAGGTCCGCAAGGTTGTCCAGGTGATTCTGACCGGGGAGATGGACCCAACCCTTACCGACGGGGACGACTTTCTTTTGACTTTGGACCTGGGATTGGTAGTCAAAAAAAACGGGGTCACCGGCATCGCCAACCCGATCTACCAGGAAGTGATTGCCCGGGTTCTCAGCCAAGGTATGCAGGATGCCATACCCGCCCCCGAATTCGCCTTTCTTACCAAGCAGGGCGGCTTGAACATGGATGCACTCCTGAAAGAATTCCAGGGCTTCTGGGCACAGCACAGCGAAATGTGGGAAGCCAAGGCGGACTACACCGAGGCCTTCCCCCACCTTTTACTCATGGCGTTTTTACAAAGGGTCGTCAACGGCGGGGGCCGGGTGGAACGCGAATACGCCGCCGGGCGCGGGCGTATGGACCTGGCTATCGAGTACGGCGGCCAGTGGACCATCATTGAAATCAAGTTAATAACACTGCGCGGCCGCGAGGCGACAATCCAAAAGGGGCTGGAGCAATCGGCTAGCTACCGCGACAAGATCGACCCACAAGCCCCCTGCTACCTGGTTGTGTTTGACCGGACACCCGCAGGCCGCGCCACCCCGTGGGAAGAACGCCTCATCTGGGAAGTCCGTACCCTGCCGGACGGTAAAACGGTTACCGTGGTGGGTGGATAAAAAACAATCCATTCCTAATTATTCCGGTAAGCCGACTCTTAACAAATCGACTTTCTCCTTTTAGCATCAGGTTAAAGTTGATTTAAAAAAAGGAGTGTCCCATGAAGGATTTACGCTTTCTTCTGTTGCCTGTTTTTCTGCTGCAAACAGTCTTTGCTTATTCGCAGGAAAAATGCACTCTGATCCTACCCAACGGTACGGACCACTACATTTTGGCCAATCGGGTTAACGTTAGAAGCACCCCCAGCATCACCGGCACGCGTGTTACCCAACTCTAAAGACCAAACCACCAACACTTGGAACGGTTCCAGGTTCATCCGCAGCAGGTAGGGTTATGGCAGTTGCGGAAATGGTGTTCTAGGTAGATTCCTCCAAACAGGTTATACTGGGTGCATGGCCAGATTTTTTAACACAACGGGACCCTGCCACCCCGAGCGGCACTACATGCTGCCGCCTGAAGCGCGTCTGGTAAATGCCCAGTTGGACCGCTACATCGAACAAAGCTTGTACTGGGTCCTCCACGCCCCACGGCAAAGCGGCAAGACCACTTTTCTGCAAAGCTGGATGCGCAAAATCAACTCCAGCGGACAAGCACTAGCTTGCTATGTCAGCGTGGAAAGGTGCCAGGGTATCGGCGATATCGAACGCGCCATTCCCGCTATATGTTCGGCCATTCGGGAATACGCCACACTAAACTTGCCTGCCCCCCAGGTTCCGGAAACCGTGTCAGAGGAACCGGCAAGCAAACTTTCTACTTTTTTGATTCATTGGGCTGCCCAAGTGGCGCCCCTGCCCTTGGTGGTGCTTTTTGACGAAGTCGACGTGCTGGAAGACCAAGCCATGATCAGCTTTTTGCGGCAGCTCAGGGGCGGCTTTGCCAGCAGGGGTGTGGGCAAGTTCCCGGTAAGCGTGGCCCTGGTGGGTATGCGTGATCTTCGGGACTACATTGTGCATTCCAAGGAAGGGGCGATGGTACGCCCCGGCAGCCCCTTCAATGTAAAAGAAGACTCGGCCTCGCTTGTCAACTTTTCCTCGGAAGATGTCCGGGAACTTGTGGGGCAGCATACCATTGAGACGGGCCAGCTCTTTGAAACTGCGGCTGTCGAGCGCGTTTGGGAGCTTACACGCGGGCAGCCCTGGCTCACCAACGCCCTGCTCAAAAAATGTGTCTGGACCCTCTGCCCCAAGGGGGAGTTGGTGACCCGTGATCACATTGACCAAGCCAAGGAGATGCTGATCCAGGAGCGCGCTGTGCATCTGGACTCACTGGCGGAACGGCTGAGGGACCCAAAGGTCCGCAAGGTTGTCCAGGTGATTCTGACCGGGGAGATGGACCCAACCCTTACCGACGGGGACGACTTTCTTTTGACTTTGGACCTGGGATTGGTAGTCAAAAAAAACGGGGTCACCGGCATCGCCAACCCGATCTACCAGGAAGTGATTGCCCGGGTTCTCAGCCAAGGTATGCAGGATGCCATACCCGCCCCCGAATTCGCCTTTCTTACCAAGCAGGGCGGCTTGAACATGGATGCACTCCTGAAAGAATTCCAGGGCTTCTGGGCACAGCACAGCGAAATGTGGGAAGCCAAGGCGGACTACACCGAGGCCTTCCCCCACCTTTTACTCATGGCGTTTTTACAAAGGGTCGTCAACGGCGGGGGCCGGGTGGAACGCGAATACGCCGCCGGGCGCGGGCGTATGGACCTGGCTATCGAGTACGGCGGCCAGTGGACCATCATTGAAATCAAGTTAATAACACTGCGCGGCCGCGAGGCGACAATCCAAAAGGGGCTGGAGCAATCGGCTAGCTACCGCGACAAGATCGACCCACAAGCCCCCTGCTACCTGGTTGTGTTTGACCGGACACCCGCAGGCCGCGCCACCCCGTGGGAAGAACGCCTCATCTGGGAAGTCCGTACCCTGCCGGACGGTAAAACGGTTACCGTGGTGGGTGGATAAAAAACAATCCCGGGTATAGACGTTATTCAAGGAAAGATTCCTACGATTGCAAATCCGAGTTCTATACTTTTGATATTTTACAACCTGGATGGACATCCATGTTCCAACCCAACTTGTTGAAGTAGCCGAGCCTAGGAGCCTGTTGCGCTTAAGATTTTGACACTGGCTAGAGGAGCCGGGATGCACAGAGCGCCGAAGACGGAAGGCCATAGCTGGGCTCTGGCCCGACGGATGAGGCGTTCTGGGCGCCCGGAAGCCCAAGACTTGTTTGATGATTCCAAACACAGGTTCCACAGTAGTCTTGCGTTTCTTATACAACTCCTTGGCCCTGTCCGTCTCCATTGCTTCTTTCATTTCTACGACCCACTTCTTGTGGTGTTTTTTCGGTGGTTGGAGCTGGGTGTGGGAGTGTGGACGGAAGTCAAATTTCCTTTGATGCCTTACCGACTTGGTCGGATTGAAAACTCTCCAAGGGTACAAGCTCGGCAGCCTCGACGCTTTTGTATCGTGTCGCCATGGGCAACAGAATATCACACTGTACAATGTCAAGTATATTCCTGCGATCCTAAGCGCAACAGGCTCCTAGGGTGTAAAATCAAGACAAGGAGCCATCCATGCGATCAATCATATTTTTTTCTTGGGCCTTTCTTGTAGTTTTTGGTTGTACAAGAAATACCATTTTAGCGGAGTCTATTGGATATGGAGGAAGACAACTTTCTATTACGGTGGCGAAAATCGAAGAATCTAGATTTGGTAGCCCTAAAATATATGATGGGCAAGTTGAAAAATACGCTGAAATTGGCATGGAAGTACTTGAAGGAAATACTGTTTCAACTGGGCAAGATGATTCTATTGAGCTACGTGTAGATAGTCAATCAACATTTCACTTGGATTTTCTGACATCCATTCAATTCCATTTACAGGAATGGGGTAACTCAGGTCAACTTGTTGTGGATTTTGAAGGTGGTTATCTCCATATTTACGATAATGCGCATTCTGAAATAAAAAGTATCCTTATTCGGACCAAATCCGTGCTAATTCTGGCCAATAATGCATCTTTCAGTGTTGGAGGCGACTCATCCTTTACACATGTTTTTGTGAATACGGGCAAAGTACTATTACTCCCTCCCTTCTTAAACAATACTCAGGTGGAAATGATTGCCAATGAATACCCTCCCGAAGAGCTTCCTACTTTAGTCGAAGATTATCGGGCTATGGATATTCGATATGGCTTATCTCAGAAGTCTAACGAAGGCGAGGATAAAATATTGAAGCAAATAATTTCTGATTATAGAACATCCATCCAGAACAAAATTGAGAAAACCCACCCCTAACACCAACGAACCTCTTGGATAAACTCGGAGTATATCGAGGAGAAATGATTTTACTTTTTGTCCAGGTCGTGCAGCAGCCCCTGAAGAACTGCATAGTATTCCGCGTTGGACTTGGCCCCCGTAAGTTTTCGGCGGGCAGCTTCCGGTGAAAGTGCTCGACCTAAATCTTTCAGTATGGCAATCTGTGTCTCCGGCTTGTCGGGGTCGGTCAAAATAAGGAACACTAACTTTACGGGCTTTCCGTCGGACGTATCCCATCCTTGAACGCCTTCACGGCACAAGGCTGCAACAACAAGCGGGTTGCGCAGTCCTTCCACCCTAGCGTGGGGGAAGGCAATCCCGTTTCCCATTGAGGTACTCATAAGCTCCTCACGCTCCAACACCGCCTGGTAGATTTTGATTTCGTTCCAATTCAAAACCTCAGCGGCAGATCGGGCCAGACGCAAAAAAACTTCAGACTTGCTTTGAAAAGGCAAGTCGGTTATGACGGCCTCCGCGGCCATCCAATCCAGGGTGTGGAATTTTTTGGCTTGCTTGATTGCCCACACAGAAAGAGGTGTAGAAACGAGGGACGTCAATAGTGTCGATGCGACAAGGGCGGAGAAGAGTTCCATGCCGAAAATCCCGGCATCCATTGCCGCAACAGCGATGATAATATGTAGCTCCCCGCCAGCTGTATTGATCGCTCCCAAGAGTTTTCTTTGGTAAGGCGGGAGTTTTACCTTTCTTCCAGCCAGCCACCCCCCACTATACCTTAAAACCAGAGACGTTAGCGTTAAGGCAGAGAACAAGAGAGGATCAAAATGATCGAGAATATCAACACGAAGTCCTACACCTGCAAAAAAAACAGGGGCAAAAATCGACTCCATCAGCCGGGACAAGCTGAAGCGGGTATTTTCTCCGACGATTCTTGCAGCAGAAAGAGCCATCCCCGCCAGAAAAAACCCAAAGAGCGCATGGATACCGATAAACGTTGTAAAGCTGCCGAGGATCAGCCCGGTAAAAATAACAAGGGTCAACCCTTCATTTACTTCAGGGACAGAATGGTTTTCGCTGCGCTTGATTGTATTTCCCACCCAAACACCTAAACCTAGAGCCGTCACAGTAATCAAAACAGTTAACCCTGCTTCCTTGGCAAAAAATAAAGGGTCAAAAAAACCTAGCCCCAGACTTGTGAGAAGAGTCGTGAAAATAAGCCACCCGATTAAGTCATTTAATGAGAGTACAGCAGCTGAAAAAATACCGAAGTCGGACCGCAACACCCTCAGCTCGGTCAGTATTCTTACAGAAATCGGCATGGCGGTTGTTGCAATAAATGCACCCATAAAAATGGCTGCAAGAACGCGCATAACAGGATCATCCCCTACCGAAAGGACGGGTCCTAAAAAAGCTACACCCAGAGAGGCCACCGCAAGAGGGACAAGGAGACTTATTGCTGAAGCCTGCACCACAAGACCACGCTGAATCCAAGCGCTTCTCAGGCTGATTTCCAGGCCCATTGCTAAAAGTAGGAATAAAATACCTAACCAGCCTACGGCGTCGAGCATAAAGTGCTGAAGAGGGTCGGGTGGAAATAGGATTTTAAAAAGGTCCGGGAATACACGTCCGAACAGGGTGGGACCTAAAGCGATACCCACAAGGAGTTCCGCTGGCAAGGTGGGCAAGCCGAATTTTTTCATAGGCCAGGAAAGCAGCTTTGTCAGCCCCAGGATGGCGAGGAGTTCCATAAGGAAAACGAGGATATGTCGGTCGTCGATAAATTTTAGGTTTTCCATAGTGTATTCGTAGTCTAATCATTGCTCAAGCTTGTTGCAATTGAATACTATATTTCGGGCTGGAGTTCCACCTCCGCCCAGATAGGAAGATGGTCTGAATTCAGAAATCCTCTTTGTTTCTTGGTTATGGGAATGCCGGATTCTATCACTCCTCCATCATTTATTTTCAAATCATTGGAACAGAAAATATAATCCAACTGGGTAAACCGCGGTTCGGTGTCGAAAAAATAATGAGTCCGCCGCTGTTCAAGCGGGATATTCATGACTTCAAGCACATCACGAAAAGGCAGGGCGAGAAAAGGCTCGTATTCAAACTGGTTCATCCCTCTTACGGCAAGCCCGTTAAAGTCACCGCATATGACGCAGTTTTTTTTGGGGACTATCGCTGCTAAAGCGAGCACCTCATCGATCCTTTGAGCCAGGCTAAAATCTGCCCCGTGTTGGGATTTGAGATGAACGACAAAGAGCTGGAGATTTCCAGCGGCTTGCCCTAAATTCACACGAAGGAGATTTCTCGTAAAGACACCGCCGATGGGCCGTGACCAGGCGCCCGGGAAACGTCCCCGTTTCAGCAGAAGTCCGACATAAATTCCCCTACGGGATTTTTCCTCATGCAGGTGCCAATCATACTTTTCTTCCAGGAAAAGCCTGGTAAAAACCGAAAGGGTCTCGGCCCCTCCCACTTCGCAAAGACCTACGACATCAAAGTCATTTTCCAGAATGACCGTTGCAATGTCCGCTATTTTTGTTCGATCTTTGTTATCGTCATAAATTGATCGATTCATGGCCTGGTAATCTTCTTCTTCAAGCGCTTCCAATTCCTCGCGTGTGAGACGGCGGTCCAGCAAGAGGTAGAAATCCTGTGCGTTAAAGAAGGCAATGCGGAGGGTGTCTTTCACCTTGACTTTGGAAGTGGTACACCCCAGTCGATCAAATGTTTAAAAAGAGGCGTAACCTTTATGGACGGAACTTCTTTTTCTGCCAGTTCAATTGTAGAAACTTCAACAAGACCCATATTCCCACAAAACACTTCAATAAATAAATGATAAAAAGAGGACTTATGAAGGTTAATGCGTATCTGAGGTGACTGTGGTTTATTAAACATAGGAAAAGCCCGAATGTAGGCCGAATAGATAGATGAGAAATCAATCGTTTGGGACGCGTAAACATCGAGAATACGCAGGGCAACTATACCAGAAGATTGAATGAAATAGATATCATCCCCGATGATGTTGTAATACTGTGCAACTGACCAGTCAACATTCAATAAGAACTCGCCAAATAAGTCGCGGTAGAGAATATCGGTGTTTTGAGTCTCCAATAGAGTTTTTCCCTTCGAAGAAAGCCTGCAATTGGTTTTAGACTCGTTGATATACTCAGCCTGTTCTAGCAAGTAATGCGTAATTCTGAGCTCATATAAATCATTTTCATTCTTTATATATTTACTACGTTCTTCATTGGCAAAGAAAGCCTGGACCAAATTTTTCACTAGATCCGTTTTAAAATTACCTGTAGCTGTAAGGCTGAGTCCTTTAGGATTGTTATATAGGTGCTCTAAAATCCACATTGCTATGGCTGGAATTTTTGCCTTGGCAGCTACTGGAGGAAGTGCTTTGGAGGATATTCTGATAATGTCATCAATTTCATCTAATCTTTTTGCGTGCCTTATGCGGGAAACCTGTTCGCTAGAAAGGCCTAAAAAGTCATCGATAGGTTTGTGTTTTTGAACTTGTGTCCATTCATTTACAAAACGATTTACATCCGATTCATTTTGAAAAACTTTCCCTTCTAGGGCTTGCTCTAAGAGTTTGCTCTGTTCTGTAGCTAAATTGGGCTTACCCAGAAATTCCATGAAAGTTTTCCCCGCATGGGATATACCTTGAGAGTCCTGAATGTATCGGTTGTATTCCTGTAAGTGTTTTGGGTTGTTTAGAGCTTCCAGCGATTCTGGGTCTAGAAATGCATCAAGCGGCATGTCGAATCCCGTTTGCTGTTGGGCATCATTTCCTAGGCAACAGTTTTTGTACTTTTTCCCGCTTCCGCAAGGGCATGGTTCGTTTCTTCCAACTTTCATATTATTGTCCTCACCTTTATGGGTACTGGATTCGAGCTATTTCCAATAAAACAAGGCTAAATAAAAAGAGAGATTGTATCAATGCCTCCTTTATAAGGGACCCTAATTATAATGGACCCCTTTGTCAATACCTATTTTTGCCCTTTTTAAGCTTGCCTAAGC
>DYOB01000263.1 GCA_020720765.1 Borreliella garinii | reverse complement strand
GTAACGGGTGCATCATTTTCAAGTGCTACAGTTTCGGAAAGGGATGACATATCTCCTTCTTTTTCAACCTTCCCGGCATAAATACCATCAGTGAGTCCGCTAAATTCATAGGACGTTGCATCAACTATTGCATTATCGAGTTCAACGCCGTTTTCGTCGCACAAATAGAATGTTTGGGTACCGGTTTTATCAGAGTAAACAGTAACAGAGCCGGCGGCGCAACCCGATGTTCCGGCAACGGTTGCCGTGGGGGTATTGTTAATGTTTGTAATTGAAACATTTTCGACATACCAATTATCTCCGTCGTCGTTGGACATTACGAAAGCAATATACACATCTAAACCGTTATAATCGGATAAATCCACAAGCCTTTCGGTATATGACGTACCGACAGAGGTTTCAGAATAAGACACTATGTCTGTGAAATCTGAATGACTTGTTTGCGATACAACCGAAACTTTTACGGCATAAACGGTTGTATATTCTGTAGTGTATTCTTCACGTTCAAAATATGACAACGTTGTGGCACCTGTAGCAGGTACGCTTATTTTAGGAGTAACCAGCCAATCTTCTGCAATACCACCGGTAACATTTTCGTACCGAACAAAAGCAGCACCTGCTGAAGCTTCGTAGGTGTTGGTTGTTACTCGGTTCCAATCTTGTGCTGTTCCTAAGCCGTTTGTTCCTCTAAATTTTGTCCAACATGTAGGCGGAAATGTTGTTCCGTCGAAATTCTCACTAAACGGTAACATCTGCGTGCACGGGTCGCCTGTTGTTGTAGCATTTCCGACTGCTCCGGATTCGTTGAAACAATTATCTGCCGTAAAATATTCATAAACAGCATAATGGAATGTTGTTCCCGCTTGTAACGCGGTAACATTTACGGATGTTCCGGTTCCTTTATAGACCACAAAATTTCCTGTTCCGATTTCGTCTCCTGTCTCGAAAGTTGAATTTGCGTTGTAAACCGTGCCTGAGGTCGGGTTTGCATCAACTGCTGTGCCTTCGTGCATCAACACGATAACGGCATTCCCGTTCCCGCGCGTCCAATTCAGTTGCATGGTATTGTCGCCGATATTTGTAGCGGGTTGGATTGAGGCTTGTGTTGTCGGTGATGTGCAGGCTGTAACTCCGGTAACTTCTACGTCGTCAATGCAAACACCGTAGCCCCATTTTGCATCACCTTCAAATGCAATATAAAAATCGGAACTTGTTACCGGTATTGAGATAGTACGTTGTGTCCATGCTGTTACGCTTGTTGTGTAAGATACCAATTGAGTCCATGAGCCTGCAGCAGAAGTTTTGTAATAAACAATCAGGTTGTCTTGGTCTCCGGACCAACCAACCTGAGTATGCCAAAATTTGAGCGTAACGTTTGATAATCCGGTTAAATTTAAAGACGGCGTTACCAATTTGTTCTTGTTCGACTCTGAAGATTCATCGAAGAGTGAAGCATTGAATGAGCCTCCGTGTGCAGTTGTCGGATTTCCGCCTCCGCTGCCGGCTTGAAACGTCCAAGTAGGCGAGGTGGCTTCTTGTGTCCAGCAGTTTGGCATAGAACCTCCGTTTTCAAAATTTTCAGTCCAGGGGAACGTTGTTATTACGCCACACAAAGTGGTTGCATTTGCAGTTTTTCCGGATGAATATTCCGTAGCTCCGTCATACGACCAGACTTTGTAATAGTATGTGGTACTTGCATTTAAGCCGGTGTGATTAAAACTTAATGCCGAGCCTTTGTATAAAATTTCTCCGCCGCCGCTCAAGGTATTTCCGGCAATGTATGACGTTCCGTCTGTAGGAGTTCCGAAGGTATTTGACGTGTTGAAAGCAACCATGACATTGTCGTTGTTTGCATTCTTTGTCCAAGCCAAATTGATTTGTGAAGTGCTTGCGGGCGTTGCCGTAAAGGTTTGCGGATTCAACACTCCGGAAAGGAAATCATCAACTGCTACCAAAGCGTTGTATGCGTTGAGCCTTCCGGAACCGAGCTGCCCCGTGTAGCTGCCGTTTACAGGATAATGATCATCCACAGTTGTTACCAAAATATCCCAAAGTTCGGTGCGTGAGAGCATTAAGCCGTTTCTGTCGGCATACGAAGTTACCAATGCCGCCACACCTGACACATGCGGACATGCCATTGAAGTGCCTTGGTAAAAGGCATACGAACCGCCCGATACCGAGACGGTACTCAATACTCCTTCATCAGCATTTGAATCCGTTTCGCCTCCGGGAGCAGAGATATCCACCCAAGTCCCGTAGTTTGAATACCACGATTTTATATCTTTATGATTTGTTGCCGAAACAGAAAGCGAGCCGCTGTAACAACCCGGATACCAATTGCCGTTGTCGTCATCGTTGCCTGCTGCAAATAC
>DYOB01000262.1 GCA_020720765.1 Borreliella garinii | reverse complement strand
TTCTGCTGCTTTCAAATCTTTCATGGTTTCGTCCTCCATTTTAGGCATAATTGCCTGTGCTGCGGTTTTTGTTGTTGCTTTTTTAATCTTGGTGCTGGTTTTTATTGTTGCGGTTTTTACTGTTGTCATGATTTCGTCCTCCATTGAGATTTTAAGTTGGGGACCTGGACCATTCCAGGCCCCCGGTTTCTACTATTTACGGCAATCGATATCGTTGCAATTGTTGCGGCCCACACAATAATCGCAAACTTCGCAGTTGTTGCAGTTGTTGCAGTAATTACAATCGTAGCACATGTAGCAATTCACCATATTCTCACAACTATTGCAAAAGTAGCAGTCGGTGCTGTCTGATGCGCCTAAACCGTAGTAGCAATTGTTGCAGTCGGTGTAATGCTCGCAATCGTTGCACCATTTGCATCCCGTGCAATACTCGCAATTAAAGCAATACTCGCAATTAAAGCAATCCTCGCAATTAACGCACCCAATGCAATACTCGCAATTTGTGCAATCCCAACACCCGTCGCAACCTTCGCATCTCTTGAGAGTGTTAGAAGCCGCAATAGCCTCTTCCTCAGTAAAAATGTCGCTGTTCCAGGTGTTGTTGTTGCTGTCAGTGTAAAACCCGTTGATTAACTGCATAGTTTCGTCCTCCGTTGAGATTTTAAGTTGGGGACCTGGACCATTCCAGGCCCCCGGTTTCTACTAAAGTTTGGCCGCATTTAGTATGGCCCTATCGCTACGCCCCGGTCCAAACTGTATCAGGGCATTAAGCCTAATCTGCCAATCTGTTGATGCGTCCTTCCACGTGTTTATGCGCATTCTTGCGTACGTTTCCTCATAGCCCTTTATGGCGTTTATCTCTTGCCTGGTACTGCGCTTTTTGTATTCCATTGTTTCGTCCTCCGTTTGTGTCTTTATCAGCCCACAGCACGTGCTATGGTTAGTTAAGACGGTTTACTCATCACTTGATGGGCTCAAGTTTAGAAAGCCTTATGGCACAGTTATGGCACAGTTATGGCACAGTTATGGCACAGTTATGGCACAGTTATGATACCACAATTGCGCTACAATTGCGCTAATTCACCGCATCTGCGGTGGGGGAGGGGAGGGGAGGCGGGTTATTCCTCCCGCGTGATGCGCCACAGGGTGCCGCCGAGTGGGTAGTGGTCCTCCCATGCCCCGTGTACAAATGCCTTTATCTCGGAATACGCGGTACTCCCGCGATGTGCCCATTCCAAAACGGCGACTTCACTGAACGGGAAGTACACGTGCTCGTTGTACGGACCCGAGCAATCCCTTGCCCACACCACGTCGTACGAGGCGTTCCTCATACATCGGTCGTGTATCTCCGCCTCCAGCGCAAACTTGGCCGCAGCCATGCTTGCATACTTCCCCCTAACACTTGCGGGATAGTCCTCCTTGAGTGCTTCAAGGACGTATACTTCGTCTTTTACAACGTCCTTCTCTGTAATGCACCACGTGGTGTGGCCGAGTGGGTAATAGTCCTCCCACGCCCCGTCTATAGACACCTTTATCTTGGGATACGCGATACTTCCGCGATGTATCCATTCTAAAACGGCGACTTCACCGAATGGAAAGTACACGTGCTCGTTATACGGACCCGAGCAATCCTTTGCCCACACCACGTCGTGCGGGGCGTTCTTCATGCACCGGTCGTACATGATTGTTTCCAGCGCAAGCTTGGCCGCAGCCATGCTTGCGTATTTCCCCTCAATGTGAGGGTCATAGCCCTCACTGAGCGCTTCAAGGACGTATACAACGTCCTCTACGTTGAGGTTGGTGGTGGGGGTTACCAGACCTACGGTCTGGGTGGAACGAGTGTAATTTTTCATGGTGTCCTCCATCCATGAGAAATTATCCCCTTTATCAACCCACTGGTACACCCAGTGGTTAGTTATGGGGGGTGCTCATCACTTGATAGGCTCAAGTTTAGAAAGCCTTACTATATGTTGGGTCCCTTCTAACATATATATACGTTGCGCGCCATACATACGTGTCAGGGGAGGCGGTCATGTCCCTCTAAAACCCCTTTCTTCCCAGGTCGAATGTTTTCAATAGTATAATCATATACCAGACCGTGGTTTTTCCTTTTTTAGCCCATAGCTCCCGTTTCCCTGCCGTTTCCCTGCCGTTTCCCTGCCGTTTCCCTGCCGTTTCCCTGCCGTTTCCCGTTTGTGTTATTGCCTGCCATTTAAACATGGTCCCTCTTTTCTTCATAGCTCCTTTGTTTAAACATTAAGTGCCGTTTCTTGTTTAAACATTAAGTGCCGTTTCTTGTTTAAACATTAAGTGCCATTTCTCCGATGAAACATTTAAACAAAAACTCTTGACAAGTGCCAGTTGTACGTGGTAA
>DYOB01000261.1 GCA_020720765.1 Borreliella garinii | reverse complement strand
TTAATGGTGTTCGTTGTGTGTACTCTGTGTTGCTCCTTTGTTGCCAAGTTGCGACAATAGAAGACGCTTCAGGAAGAGCGTTTCTGTCCATAAAAATGGTTATGTCGTTAATAGGTGTGTGGACTACACTTTTTATTGGCAACGGTGACGGCGTTTTCTCATTAAGTGTATCGAATAGTGTTGCCTGTTGCGGCACTGAACTTTTCTTATCCTTACGTTCTTGAACATAATCACCCATTGGCAACAGGCCTTGCTGAAAGCGCTTTAATATGGCTGAAAGTGCTTCTAGGCTGTTATCCATGCCAATCCAATGCCTTTGCATTTCATCGGCAACCGCCAATGTTGTTCCAGAACCAGCGAAGCAATCTAACACTAAATCTCCGGGATTCGATGAGGCCCCTATAAGTCGGCGAAGCAGGTCGGGGTTCTTCTCTGTCGGGTATCCAGTTATTTTGATATTTTGATTATGAGCATCCTTGAAATCTAACCAGATGTCTTGCACTCCAACGCCAGCATGTTCATCAAGATATACCTTCCTTCGAGGGTTGCCATTTTTAGACCAAAAAATTTCCCCACGCGCATCCATTTCATCAAGCGTCGCGGGGATGTATTGCCAATGCTTTCCTGGCGGCGGAAGCATACCGCGCCATTCGCCACCTGTTGCCCCGTTTCGTGTTCCTGGCGCATGTACTGGAACTTTCATGTAACGTCGTCCAGTTTCAGCCTCCGTGTAGTGATATTCCTTTAAGCTCTCCACTGAGAGAGGATCGACAGGACGGTTCCAAACATAATTATCTGTTTTCGAATAGAAAAGAATGTAATCAGCGATATTGCCAAAGGTTTTTCGAGTATAATTCTTGGGGTTGCATTTTTTACGAACAATAAGATTTCGGTAGTTAGAAGGACCAAACACTTCATCCATTACAAGCTTCATCTCGAAAATCATGTTTTCGTCGAGATGAAGATAAAGCGAACCTTGTTCTGATAGTAGTTCACGCAAAAGAATGAGGCGCGCCCTCAAATGCTCAACGTATCTTGCCCCGGAGAGATAGTCCTCATATGCTTTTTCTTGTGTTCTGGAAAGAAATGTCCCCTGTGTGGCGAACGGTGGATCAATGTAGACCAAAGTCACCTTGCCAGCGATACTGCTATCTGAAAGCAGCGTTCTTAACCCGTTAATGTTATCGCCGAAATAAAGACGTTTACCAAGAGACCCGTGATTAACTTCCTTAAAATTGCCCTTCTCGCCTTTAAGGATAGCGGATACGGCCTCCTTGCCTTCATATGTAATACTGACCGGCTGCGACCGGCCATTACCATTTTTGCTCGGTACTCCTGTTGCCATTTCTTTATTATCCCTTGGAGATAAGCCAGTTAATAGTAATTCGTTCAGTAAACATTCTGAGTGTCACAACACGAACCAGACCAGGCCAAGTGTTTTCCAAATATTCGTAGTCTCGCCACATTGAACCGAGAAGCAACCCAGGACCATCATTTAAGAAGATTACTTTTAAGGGGATGCTCTTTTTCTTTGCGTAGTTGAGTACCTCGTTTGCGCATTCGCGGTATTGCCCTGTGCGGTCATCCTCTTGCGCCCCTCCGCGATCCGAATCATATCTTGCTAACCCGACTGCCACAGGATTACCTTTATGGAGAAGAACAAAGTCAACGGGGCGGTCTGGTTTTGGATAGTCTTCAAACAATTCACCAAGGATGACATCTTTGCCAGCACGCTCTGGCCCGATAATAGTAAGTTCTTTGAAGTTTTCCCGTATGATTGTAAAAAGTCTCTCTGTCAAATCGTATCCTTTTTGCCCTCTGTCCTTGTATTCCCAAAGCACTGCACACAGAGCCTCATCTGGCATAGGGCGCTTTTGAAATTTTGCTTGTACCTCCGTAATTTTTCGAAATCCATTACCAAAACGATCGCAGATATTGGCCGCAGCGCTCTTTTTCTTCAACATCTCCACAGGTGTTTCAGGACTCACATATTTTCGAAAAACACGACACAATTGGATTCTCATCCATTGCGGTGTTGTCTCCGCTATAGCCATAAATAGATCACTTGACGAGTGAGCACTTTTGAGTAACTGGCCGAATGTTACAAGTACAGGTTTGTATAATTCACAGGCAAGGGGAAGCACATCAGGATAATATTCGCCTGTTGAAAGAGTGATCCAAAGATGACCTTCTTCTTTGTAATCACCGAATGATTTATATTTCTGTTTCTGGGAAGTCATGTTTTTCCTTTTCGAAGAGATGCATTGACTATCGGCCAATTATAATACACCAAAAAATGAAATATTTACATGTAATTTCATTGTGTTCTGGGTCTATTAAAACGCTCAGGTGTTGCGAATGTGCTTTAGCCCAACGT
>DYOB01000260.1 GCA_020720765.1 Borreliella garinii | reverse complement strand
GACGAAAAAATCCTCGCCTATTCGTCCCAAGGTTGGGTAAAAGCATTGAACCCTATCGTTGGGGAATGAGGTTAAAATGATTTCTTGTGTCGATCCATTTTTCATTTTTACCTTTTAACACTTTGATAACCGCGGAAGTTCTTTCTGGACATTTTCCACCCAGTCAAAAAGACGACGGACCGGGATGGGGCCTGCATGGTTTTCCATTCGGATATCCGAGACCAAGAGGACGCCTGGAATACCGTATTTTGAGTGAAAATATTCCATTCCCTTTGATATCTCACGATCTTGGGACTTTACCTCGATCATCATCCGGGGGGTGCCTTCCTCGACGAAAACAAAGTCGACTTCGTGACCTTCCTTAGTTCTTAAATAGCTCAGTTCCCTCTTTTTTCCATCCCGATCTTCCCTGAGAGATACCTCCTTCAAAAGACATAGGGCTGCGAAGTTCTCTATCTGGGGTCCTCCATTGCCCCTGACGAGGCCATTATCAAAAAAATACACCTTGGGTTGTTGAACCAGAGAACGCGCTATGGATTTGTGGTGGGGGTAGACCCTAAAAATTATATAGAGAGCTTCCAAGATTTCTAAATACCTTTTTACTGTATTGGGCGCTATGCCCAGGTCTTCAGCGAGGGACTGATAACTCAGGGGTGAAGCTACCCTGTCACGAAGAAGTTCCACTAGAAGATTCATCGCCTTGAGTTGGTGGATGTTTTCAAAATTGAGAATATCCTCACGGATAAGGCCGTCGAGGTACTGCCTCCGCCATCTCCCCGCATCATCATCATTCTGGGTCAGCCATGGTTCGGGAAAACCTCCCCTCAGTAAAAAATGTTCCAATGGCTTTGAAACTCCGGCCTTTAATGCTTCACTTGGGGTGAGGGGGTAGAGCCTATGGTGGAAAAATCTACCAGCCAGACTATCACCCGACTGCCGAAATGTCTCCAGCCGCGCACTTCCGGTTACAAGAACGGATTGATTTGAACCCCTGGTATCCCAAACCCCTTTCAAATACCCCTTCCAGCCCTCCATCTTATGAATCTCATCAAATACCAGCAAGTCCGTACGCGAAGACCAACCCTGGTTTAAGATGATGCCTCGATCTTGGGGGTTATCCCAGTTCAGGTAAAGCGGAGAAATGTAATCACCCATAAGTTCCCGCGAAAGCCAAGATTTTCCGACCTGACGGGGCCCAGAGAGAAATACCATTTTATTCTTAAGATCGTTCTGAATTTGGATGGCCTGCTCGCGAAACATTAGACTATTCTACTCCCTATTGCAGTTTAGTCAAGACTATTCCGCATATTAATTCAGAATAGTCAATTGATCTTCCTATCCATTCCGAAAGAAACCACTATACTAGAGTATTATGCATGAAATTCTTTGCCCGCACTGCGGGAAGGCTTTTAAGATCGATGAGGCTGGATACGCGAATATTTTGAAACAGGTCCGCGACGCCGAATTCCAACAGCAGCTCCACGAGAGGCTGGACCTTGCTGAAAAGGATAAGCGCGCCGCCGTGGAACTCGCAGTGGCAAAGGCAGCGGGTGAACTGCAAAAGGCCGTGATCGATAAGAATTCTGAAATCCAGGATTTGAAGGCCAAGCTGGACACGGTTGCGGCTACACAAAAACTTTCGCTGTTCGAAGCGGTAGGCGCGGTCGAGAAAGAGCGCGACCAAATGAAAAACCAGCTGAAACAAGCTGAACTTGAAAAGCAGCTTATGGAAAAGTCACTCAAGGATAAATACGAAACCCAGATAAAAGACCGCGAGGATACGATTGATCGTCTAAAGGATATGAAGTCCAGGCTCTCGACCAAAATGGTGGGCGAAACCCTCGAGCAACATTGCGAGACCGAGTTCAACCGCATCCGTGCCACCGCTTTTCCCCACGCTTATTTTGAAAAAGATAACGATGCCCGGTCCGGCAGCAAGGGAGACTACATCTTCCTTGATAAAGATGAGGCAGGTACGGAGATTGTTTCCATCATGTTCGAAATGAAAAACGAAAGCGACGAAACTGCGACAAAAAAAAGGAATGAAGATTTTCTGAAGGAACTCGATAAGGACCGTACCGAGAAAAAATGCGAGTACGCCGTCCTGGTTTCCACCTTAGAACCAGAAAGCGAACTCTACAATACAGGCATCATTGATGTATTCCACCGTTACCCGAAGATGTACGTGGTCCGGCCTCAATTTTTTCTGCCCATCATCACCCTTCTCAGAAACGCCGCGATGCACTCGCTCAAGTACAAGTCGGAACTTGCCCTCGTGAAGGCGCAAAATATCGACATCACCAACTTCGAGAATGAGCTTGAGTCGTTCAAAGGCGCATTTTCCAAGAATTATGAACTCGCTTCGAAGCGCTTTGAAA
>DYOB01000259.1 GCA_020720765.1 Borreliella garinii | reverse complement strand
GACTCAAGGCGGAAAACCGCCTACTTCTTGCCAAAGAATATCTCCAACTGATTTTTGTATATACGAAAAAGAATACAACAAAGTTGTATAAAGTTTAACAGAAAAAAGAGTAATAAAATCAAGTAGTTATATATATAATATAATATATATATATTATATATACAATAATACAACATCATTTATTACTCTCTTTAATTACCTTTTTCCTCTCTCTTCTTTTTTTTGTTTCTTGTGTATATTTGTATAATTGTATAAATGGCCTAAGATGCAATTAATAAATGGCTTAACTATTCAATTTTAAAAACAAAAAAAAACAGATGGAAAATACAAGAGAAAATACAACGTCAAAAAAAGTGTATAAACCGACTGAAAAGTCATAGATTCACCCCACCCTGAATCTTAGGTGGATCTGTGCAGTTCCAGGAATACAAAAAATTTTAAAAAAGGATGAACTATGAAAAAATTTAAAAGACCATGCCCGGCTTGTCGGCACTTTGGAGAAAAATGTGACGGCACGACTTACAACCTGTCTGCGCGTGGCTGGTACACAAAGATTCGCCTTAAAACGAGTGGCATGTTTCCGCTCTGTGAGGAATTAGTGTGCGGGAAGTTTGATTTTAAAGCCGGCACGAAAAGAGTTTACATAAAACGCGAGCAAGACCGCCACTATAACCACAAGGCTGCTGGCGGGGGAGCCATAGAATTTGAAGCGCGGTGAGTTTGCGGAAAGAGAACACCGATGCAGATTGATAGTAAATGCCGTAGAAAACGAAGTCTTTGCCGCCGCCATTCAACAATAGCAGCAACCAGCATACAAGGAGAAGAGAACAGCCCAAAACCGCACACAGACGATCCTGGACTGTTTTAGGGGATCATCGGATAATCGACAGCAAACCCAAACGTCGGAGCTTGAGCAACAACGCCATAAACGCCTGCTGCTGCCGCGTCGGCGACCGGCTGGTCTCAATCCGCGAAATATGCCGGGCAGGCATCCCCATGATCCGGCCCAGCTCAGACTGGGATAAGCCCAGCCGGATTCGGCCTGACTGGAAAATCCTGGAGGGGAACAGCACCAGATCATCCTCGTCGCCTGCCGGCAAATCCTCGTAGCCCGGCGGAAGTTGCGCGTCGTGGTGCGCTTGGCATCGCTCGTAATTTTTACTCTTCATAGCAGCCTCTCAATGTACCCGGCAATCAGGTACAGAAAAAAAATGCAGGCCAGTTTAAGGCCGGTGGTGATTTTCATGGTGGATTCTCCTTTTTTTTATTATAGACTTTAGGCCCCGGTTCCTGTTAGCGCAGGGGCTGGGGCGGTTATTTTACGCGCAACTTGAGTCAAAGGGGTCATACCCCAACGGGACAAATTTGAGCGGTGGATAAAACTTCTGGCCAAACTGATCCAACACCCAAAATTCTCCCGTTTCCGGGAAAAAAATTATCACGTCCGTTCCTACTGTAAAAAATTCGCTTTTCATGGTACGCTCCTCCTTGATTTTTGCGAGGCGTCATTGCCTCAATCCATCTTGTATGTCGCTACTATACACCATTGGGGGATGGATTCAAGGGCAAAAACAACTTTTTTTTATTTTTTTAAAAAAAAGATTGCAGGCCAAAAACTTGACGTGTCAATTTTTCCCTTGACTTTTTTTGCAAGTAAAGATTAAGTCAAAATAATGACATAAATTTATTAATTTTTATATTTACCAAATAGCGTTGGGAAGGATGGCACTGACTGGAAAACAGGAACTTTTTGCACAATCGGTGGCGTCCGGGATGACCCAGGCCGATGCGTATCGGACTGCTTATAATGCGGCAAGGATGAAAGCCGAGACTATCCATGTGAAAGCCTGCGAGCTTATGCGAGACGGTAAGGTGGCGGAAAGGGTAGAAAATCTCCGCACCGAAGTCGCCAAAAAAGCACTCTGGAGTCGTGAGCAATCAATCGAGGCCCTCAAAGGCGTGGTAAACAGTCCAGATAGAGCGGGAGATATTACACAGGCCGTCAAAGAACTGAACTCTATGCACGGGTATAATGCGCCGGTGAAAGTCGCGGGCGCGGATGGCGGGCCGATTAAAATCTCTATCCTCGCCGATGCACTCCGAGAGCATATGTTAAAAAAATGACACAGCTTGAAGCGACGCCGCAGGCGATCCTGGAAATCAACGAGCGATACTACGGGCAACCCGCACTTTTCCTCGAAGAAATCCTCGGCATGGAACTTGACGATTGGCAGCGCGAGTTGTGTGATAATTTCCATGCTCATGACAGATTCGCTATTTCATCGGGCCACAGCTCAGGAAAAACTGCCTTAACTGCTGGATTAATTCAATATTTTATTGCTGTTCATCCTGACCCGCAGGTTATCGTCACGGCCAATA
>DYOB01000258.1 GCA_020720765.1 Borreliella garinii | reverse complement strand
GTGCCGATGAACTCTCAGATGATTTCATTCAAGCCCTCAAAAACGCTTATCATCACAGGGAAATCGAAATCCTTGTCCAAGATGTACAGGACGAAACAGAGTATCTCCTTAGCACCCCGGCTAATCGCGAGCACCTATTAAAGGCTATTGAGAATGTAAATGCTCATTCGAATTTGGTTACCATGAAGTTGGATGATCTATGATCATAGCCTTCGATCCCAAGGCTTTTGAGGAATTTCAAGAATGGGCTCTCGAAGACAAAAAGATCTTCAAAAAAGTTGGTGATTTGATAAAAGATGCTACCAGAACACCCTACCAGGGTTTAGGTAAGCCGGAAGGACTCAAACATGACCTGACTGGGTATTGGTCCCGCCGTATAACTGATGAACACCGCCTTGTTTACAAAGTAAAAGACGACACAATCTACATCATCGCCTGTAAATTCCATTACTGAGTATTTTTCCTATAACACCCCCTCTCCGGAAGCGGCTCCGGGGTGTCCGGATGCCCGGTAGTTCCTACCAGGCACCGTTCTAGTAGGGATAAGGCCGCCTTATCCCTACTAAAACTTCCGGCCAGCCCTCCGCTCGCGCGTCGGCTTGCCCCTTCAGGTCACCGGCGTGCCGTTGCCCGCCTAGCCTAGCCAAAACGCTTAGCCTCGCGTTTTGTGGGTAGACCGAAAGGAACTCTCGGTCTACTTCCGGAGCGGGGACTTTCGAACCCAGCCGGGATCGGTTCCTTTGGAAACGACCCGGCCCCGTTCTGCAAGAACGGAGGAAGCCCCGGCGTATTTTACTGTTTAAGGAATTGTGAACCGGAACCTGGCCGCCGGTGAATTTTTAACAAATAGTAGTGCGCCAGGCCAGTTCTGCGAACCGACCTGGATAATGTCCCCCGGAGGTGAGCCGAACATCCGTTATTTGGTGAGCCCTGAGCGAACGAACACCGGGCCACGGACGGCCCGGTGCAAATAACGTATGTTCGGTTCAGCCCTGGAGCCACGAGGGCGTAAGGGCGGCCGTAGGGGCGGGCGGCTTAAGGAAATATCAGTTTATTACCAAAAAACATATAGGAAGAATATCCAGACCATAAAACACTGATGATCAGAGTAAAGACTAACCTATACTCTCTAAGCAAAAATATGCGTAAAGCCAGAAGAATAGAAATAGGAATCATCACAACCAGTCCAATCAGTATAAACGCTAGATAGGTTGCAAAAATGTCAAATTTCCCATGAAAGTAAATCGGGGCCACAAAACCAGCAATAATAAGAAGTAACCCAATGACCAGGAGAATCTTACTGACAATATCAAAGATTTTTTTCATTTGTACTCACCACGCCCCAAGTTCGTCAACCCATTGATCACTACCAACAGCTGGTTCCCAATTTTGATTTGTTGCTTGAGGAATATCTGGAATTTCGCCACCGATCCTTTCTATGATGTCATCAACAGCAGTATTACTGTTAGGGCCATGTACAGCATTATAGCCATCATCAGTACGTGGGTACCGAGCATCCGTTGAGAGCTCAAGAACTCTTTGATCGAATTCCTCTTCACTCATTCCATCTGGAGTTTGAATTATTGCATCAAGGCGTCCAGCCATATGAATGTTTTCCTGTCCATTCATTTGCTCTCCTACAATCCGCCGTTCCTCGGGATCATTATTTCTCCAAGCTGCATTTATCATTCGCCGTGACCCACTTATCGAGTCAACTACAACAGCCCCTTGGTCCGTCGGGTAGAGTCCTCGTGTTGTAAAAGTACCATCCTTGTTTATTACAGCAATGAACATATGACGATGTCCCGTATCAAATGGACCTGCCCCAATCGCAAGTGAATAAACCCTCGTTTCCAGTCCGGTAGGATCTGTGAACTTAATCGGGTTATTCCCGCCGTAGTGCCACAGGTTCAGGTTCATGCTGTTGAACACCCCGCCCATACCGGGGAGTTGTCCGTTGTGTTTCTTGGCGTCGTCGTTGATCTCGGGGACCGGGAGGTACTCCAACAGCGCCGGATCTTCTGATAACCACCTTCCCAGTTTGGGATCGAGGTAGCGGGCTCCGAAGTAGATGAGACCTGTTTCGGGGTCTGTTTCTTTGGAGGTGAAGCGGTGGGTGGTGGTCATCTCACCGGGGGTGTTCTCTTGGACCCATTGGTTGCCGTAGGGGGTGTATTCGTGGTGTTCATAGACTCTTCCCTGGGCGTCGGTGACGTAGTGGGTGTTGCCGAGGTGGTCAGGGTGGTAGGTGTAGGTCTGTTCTGTTTGGTGGCTTTGTTGCCAGTCGAGTTGGGAGAGCACGCTCACGATGCGTTCTTTACCCAGATAGATGTGTTTGGTAGTGAGGGGGTCGGAGGTGTTGATGGCGCTCACGCTCCAGGTTTCA
>DYOB01000257.1 GCA_020720765.1 Borreliella garinii | reverse complement strand
GCGCGCTCACCAGCGCGCAGACCATCCGCATTGAGCCGCCGTTGGTCATCACCTATGACGAAATCAACCAGGGTCTTGCCAGCCTGACCGAAGCGGTCGAGGCAGTAGACAAGACGCTCTAACAAGACTTGAAAATAGTTTTTCTATATCCCTGCGGAGCGTAACTTGCTCCGCAGGGATTTCGCTTAAAATATAGCCTGTTATAAAAAGTTTGATCCATCTCAGGCGTGTCAGAAATTTTTGCAATGGAGTAACACATGAATCAAAATAAACTTTTGAAAGGTTTGCGGCTTTTTACCCTGATTCATTTAATATTGACGGCATGTGGCGCCAAAACTGCGGTGCCTGAAGTTATCAAAACAGACGCGCCGCCAATTACTTCAAATGGATACGCCTGCCCCGCCCCCGAATTTGACGTGGAAGTTCAATCTACCGAGATGAATCTTCTGGTTTGGACTGATTACGTTTCATCCGAAATGATCGAATGTTTTGAACTGGTTTACGATGTCAAAATTAATCGTGACGGCTATTCCAGAGATGATGGACTGTACGACAGAATTTCTGGCGGCGGCGCCATGTACGACCTGATCCTCCCGACTGATTACATGATTGGCAGATTAACAGGGCTGGGGCTTTTGCAGGAAATAGATCACGCCCAACTGCCGGTCCTAAAAAACTTTAACCCAAACTACCTGGATTTTGAATTTGACCCTGGTAACCGTTACACCCTACCCTATTTGATCGGAACAAATATCATTGTTGTCAATACAGCCGCAGTTCAAACCATTCCGCAGGCTTGGGCAGACCTGTGGAATCCGCAGTATGCAGGGCGCATAGTCCTTTTGGATGATTCGCGTGCGGTGATTGGCATGACTCTCCTGGCGCTTGGTTATGATCCAAACACCACCGACCCCGCGCTGCTTGAAGAAGCCAAACTAAAATTGGCAGTCCTAATTCCCGCCATTAAGATTTTTGACAGCGACAGCCCCAAAACGGCTTTACTGGCGCAAGAGGTGGCGCTGGGCATGACGTGGACAGGCGAGGCTTTTCTTGCCCATCAAAAAAACCCACAAATTGAATACATTTTCCCCGCTGAAGGCGCAATCCTTTGGCAGGATAATTGGGCGATCCCTAAAAACGCGCCGCATGTGGATGCCGCCTATGCCTGGTTAAACTATATTAATCAAGGCAATGTTTTTTGGATGACACTGCGCGATGTTCCATACACCAACCCCAATCAAGCCGCGCTCGAATTTGCCAAAGGAAATCAAATGCAGGTGAAAGGTTCAGATGGAATGGTCACCACGCTTTCCCGACTGTATGATGCCTATATCCAATCGCCCATTAGCAATGTTTCTCTTACTCATATTCGCACCGGACACCGCCTCGGCGATGTAGGCGCGGCAGTCTCAATTTACGACGCAATTTGGAATGAAATTCGCAATGGGAATTAACCCCTTTATTTTTTGCGTTTTTTGCATAAAAAACTAAAATAAGTATCATCTCAAAAAATCGAGGAAAGGTGACAGTCACCTGGCGTTTTCGGGCAATATTTTTTCGATACGGGTGGCTGTCACCTATTTACCCCGAAATATTGAGAAGATACTAAAATAATGATAAATAATTATAAAATAATTGACTTTTGTAAAAAAAAGGAATAGAATACTCAAATGGAAAACGTAATCGGCAGTGGTCAGCATGGTCGCCTGGATCAGATTGACCAATTTATTATTGAATCCATGCAAAAAGATGGCAGGGAAGCATTTGCACAAATTGCCGAGAAACTTAATGTCTCACCCGGTATGATTCGCCAGCGTTACAACCGCCTTGTGGAGATGGGGTATCTTAAAGTGGTGGCAGTCACAAACCCGCTGATGATGGGGATGCGCACCATGGCTCTGATCGGCATCCATACCGACGGAGTGAAGATGTTGCAGGTTGCTGAGGAAATATCCAAAATTGACGAGGTTGTCTACTTGGTGGTAGTTAGCGGGCATTACGATATTGTTTGTGAAGTCTTTTGCCGCGACCACGAAGACCTGCTCAGGTTTCTTACTGAAAAGTTGGCAAAAATAGAAGGCATCCGCGAGACTGAATCCTTTATCCATTTGAAGATTATAAAAGAAATTTATTTCTAAAAAAATCGCCTTGTCTTGGGTTTTACCCAGACGTGGTGATTTTTTATTAATTCATTGTTATTCTAACTCGCGTCTGTGCGGGTTATAAAATCAAAATGGAGTGAAAATTATGAAAGTATTACTTGTTGGTGTGGGTGGTGTAGGGGAAGCGATTGCGGCAATAGCCAAGCCGCGCGCCTGGATGGAACAGATGGTGCTTGCAGACTATAACGTGAAGCGCGCGAAGGAAGTTCAAAAGAAATTACGCCAGCCAAAAAGATTCCCTGTTGAAT
>DYOB01000256.1 GCA_020720765.1 Borreliella garinii | reverse complement strand
GTGGGTTTGCACAAAATGGCCCAGGAGCCGGAAATTTTTTCTGAGATTCATGTGGTTGGCCGCACTCAGAGAAAGTTGGAAGGTGTTCAAAAGGCAGTGAAGGAGAAAACCGGCGGAACGGTGCGCCTGCACATTCATCAAGGGGACGTGCAGGATGGCGCATTTCTTTCACAAACATTCGCGGCCGTTCGTCCCGAGCTGTTGATCAATTATGGCAGTACCTATGACAACCTGGTGATTATGGATGCCTGTTTACGGTACGGCGTCCACTATATCGATACGGCCTGTTATGAAGATCCGAATCAGTATGGTTTTTCGTATACATTGCAATTGGCCAAAGACCGGGAGTTTAGAGAGAGAAAGCTGTTGGCGGTGGTGGGCGCTGGTTTTGACCCAGGGGTGACGAACATTTTCACAGCGTATGCGCGCGATTACCTTTTTGATCAGATCGATACCATTGATATTCTGGACTGTAACGGGGGCTCCAAGGACGAAGAAATAAAGTTTGCCCCGAATTTTGATCCCGAGATGAATCTCAGGGAGCTGATTTTACCCATCAAATTCTGGGAAAATGGGCAATGGCAAAGGCGGGGGCGCATAATTGACGCCAATCCCCCGTCCTTTCAGTTTCATTTTCCAGAAACGGGGAGATTCTCCCCGCATCTCATGTACCACGAGGAGTTGGAAACCATCCCCACGCATATCCCGGGTTTGCAGCGGATTCGGTTTTGGATGACCTTCTCGAAGTCGTATTTGAATTATTTACGAGTGCTCAACGAAATTGGATTAACCAGAATAGATCCGATCGATTACGACGGCGCTGAAGTGATACCTGTACGGTTTCTCAAGAAAATATTGCCCAAAGCTGAAGATTTTAATAAGACGTATGTGGGCAAGACCAACATAGGGAACATTATTTCAGGCACAAAAGACGGGGTGAAGAAAATCGTCTATCTCTACAATGTGTGTGACCACGCCGAAGCCTATCGGGAGACCGGGGGCAATGCCATTGGTTATACGGCGGCAGTCCCGGCTGTTGTTTGCGCGAAACTGATGCTGGACGGCAGGTGGAGCGGCGTTGGGGTGAAGAACACCGAAGATCAATCCCTTGACTCGAAGGTGTATCTGGAGGAGTTGGCTCAAAATGGGCTTCCCTGGTCAATCAAAAAGCTCAAGGAACTGCCAAAGGCCCTGCAGCGGAACTATTGATTTTGCAGGACAATATGTCTTCGAAAACGCAACAGATATTTACTGAATTCTGGGCTGATGGCGAGGGGTTTCGAGAGGTCGATTATTCCTCGATAGAAACGCCCTGTTACCTGCTGTCCCTGAAAAACCTGGAAAAAAATCTCAGGATTCTTCAACGGGTCGAAAAAACGGCGGGTTGCAAAATCCTGCTGGCCCTCAAAAGCTTTGCCATGTTCAGCGTGTTTCCGGTGATGCAGGGATATGTCTCGGGGACGGAGGCCAGTTCTCCCCATGAAGCCCGTTTGGGGCACGAGGAGTTCGGCGGGGAGACCCATGTCTTCTCCCCTTCATATACCGCAAAGAATATCGCCGCATATCTTCGGTATGCGGATCATCTGGTTTTTAATTCTTTTTCTCAGTGGGAGAGATTCAAGGCACCCATACAGGCCTCATGCAAAAAGGTCTCCTGCGGCATCAGGGTGAATGTGGAACAGAGCGAGGTTGCGGTTGCCATGTATGACCCCAGCAGCCCGGTTTCACGTTTTGGGGTGACAAAGGCAAATTTTGATCCGGCAAGGCTTGCGGGGCTGGAGGGCATTCACTTTCACAACCTCTGTCAACTGGGAGCCGATGCTCTGGAGCGGACCTTGCGGGCCTTTGAAGAAAAATTCGGTGAATTCCTGCCCCAAATGAAGTGGGTGAATTGGGGCGGAGGGCATCATATCACGAGAAGTGACTATGATCTCGACTTGCTGTGCAAATTGATAGTCGATTTTAAAAAAAGATACCCGCAGACTGAGGTGTACCTTGAGCCGGGAGAGGCCTTCGGCCTGAATGCCGGGGTGCTGGTGGCCGAGGTCGTCGATATTTTTACCAATGGTATCGCCATGGCCATCCTCGACGTTTCGGCGGCCAATCACATGCCGGATGTGCTGGAGATGCCGTATCTGCCAACGGTTTTAGATGCCAGGCCCGCCCGTGAAGGTGATGGGAATGTCTACCGTCTCTCCGGTCCCGGCTGTTTGACCGGGGATGTTATCGGCGACTACTCTTTTCCGCAACCATTGAAGGTAGGGCAGAAGATAGTCTTCCTCAATATGGCCGTGTACACAATGGTGAAAAATAATACCTTTAACGGGATCGACCTGCCCTCCATCGCTGTGCTTGAGGCAAACCAGGAAGTCAAAATTGTCCGAAGGTTTGGCTATCAGGATTTCCGGAGCAGACTCTC
>DYOB01000059.1 GCA_020720765.1 Borreliella garinii | reverse complement strand
GCGCCATCCCCGTTTTAACCACGGCCCCCGCGCATTGCCAGAGAGCTGGTTGTTAGAAAATTACAGGTTCCAATATATCAAATAACTCCATTATCTCCACCCAGTTGAAGCCCGATAGTCACTATAAAAGTTATTAGTTGTATCTCAAAGAAGGCGGGAGGGGGCCTCAATCATCCCCAGGGTTTGTGGACAACCCTTCGCCAAATTTCCAGTCACTCACTGGAAATTTTGAATCTGCTTCTAAAAGCGGAACCTGAAAACCGATGATTATAGGAACTTTATCACCGGTGATGACATTCAGCGTCACTGGAACGGTATCGTCAATTGGGTAGCTTGGCGAGTTTCCAACGGAATATTGGAGGGACTCAATTCTGCCTTCCAAGTAGCAAAGGCCCGTGGTTACAAACGGTTAGACACCATTAAAACGGTCATTTTTCTATTGACAGGGCGCCTTAACTTCTCGGGGCTCAACCCATACTTACCCATTTGATTCGGGATAGAGCCGCTGAATATTGGCTATTAAATATTTTTAAAAGATTGCGCTGAGTGAATGACTGCCGTTGCATCATTTTCAGAATATCAACAATATTAACGTCGGAGTCAAATCTGTTTTAGATTTCGTTGTCTAAAGTTTAGTTAAACACCCTTTGGTTCAAAGGGGCAAAATACCCAAGTTCGTTCCGTCCGCTCTTTCGAAAGACGTTTACCTCGACGCTGACTGGAATATATCTGAGACCGTTCTCAGGAGGCGTGACGGAGGTGTAACTCAAAATATAATTCGGCGTGGCTTTTTGCCTGGCTTTCGATAAAAATCCAGCTATATCTGCATTGTTTGCAGGTAAAATACTACCGCGGGTTTTTTCCACAAGGTAGCGCAGCTCTTCGGCAATAGGATTATTGCCCACCTGGACAACGTGGAAACTGATCATATTCGTTTGATAGTACTGGGCAAGTTCCAGAAGGTCGTATTGGGTAAATGCACCGCGTATTAGGATACCTGTGGTCACGTAGAGCACCTCTCTTTTTCCCATACGGTTCAAAAGAACCGTACCCGCCTGTCTCAGTGCCTGGTCCACTCGCCCTCTTTCCGTCTGTCTGATGGGGTTGAGTGCAAGGGCTGCAGCTTCCCCGGGTTGAGTCCAGGGTTGCTGGGCTTGCACGGGAGACTCTTCGGCCTCGCTCAGCCAGACCCCGCCGTCAGGGCGTAAAGCCCCAACAAAATTCCTCAAGAACCCGGCGGCGTCCTGTGCGTTACTCGACTGAAACATCCAAGGCATCCGATCTAGTACAACTGATACGTTGAGTTTGGTTCCAGACCATCCTACAGTATCCATACGGAATTGGCGGATAGGTAAACCGCTCTCTGTCAAGAAGAAATTTTTCTCTTCGAGGCCTACCAGAGGATTCCCCATCCTGTCTTCCGCCGCAACTTCGATAAATATTTGGGGATACTTGTCCGTTGAGACCCGAAGAACCCGAGCGCCCAAGGCTGAATAGAGTGAACTCCCGGGAGCGTAAAGTCTGAAGGCGTTGTCCAACATATCGGAGACCACAACGTGGCCGTTGGCGTCCTGGATAGCAAAACTGATTTTTGCTCCCTGTTCCCAACCCGGATCAAGGGGCTCAAGGCGTTCAAGACTGGGTTCAAGAATCAGTACCCTCCGTCCAGCACCAATATAGACCGAACCGTCTTTCGCAGTCCACAAGCCCTCGGCTTCCCGAAGCCTGGAGTCCGACAATCCTCCTGTTCTGTTGCCGTTAAGGTCGTAATAGACGAGTGAACCTCTTTCTTTGTCTGCCACGACCAGAGTGTCCCTATTCGAACCGACGATTGTGAGGCCGCTTGGGCGTACGAGTTCACCGCTCCCTATGTGGAATAAAAATTCATTGGTACCACCGGTTTGAAATTTGCTGACTCGCCGGTTTCCCCATTCGGAAACGTAAAGCGCCCCCCGGTCATCCATAGTGAGGAATTGGGGTCCTAAAAGCTGCCCCGGACCGCGCCCCCGTGAACCTATTAAAGCCTGCCTGACTCCTAAGAAGTTGACCACGGCAATGCGGTCCGCACGGAACTCGCTGACAAGAAATCCCCCATTGTGTTCGAGGATATCCATTGGCCCCAAAAACCCTTCGACACTTCCCGGAAAGCGCCTCTGAATATTCCCGTTAAGGTTTATGACAAGAATATCCTGGCTAGAAAAAACAGCGGCTAAAAAGCCCCCGTCCCTGAGAGGCCTAAGCCCTGAAGGCCCTTGAAACCTCAACCCGGAAGGACTCGTTCGAATACCGAGAATCTCATTCAGAGGTACAATTTTATCACGGGGGAGGACCAGAGGCCCCACACCCCGACGGAATTTTACAGTCTCCATCCAGGCACTGAGGGCGGTATTGGAAGGTTGGAGCTTTAAGACATTTTCCCATTCGTTAAGGGCGGAATTTTCAAAACCGCTGGAGTAGAGGGCGTTTCCAAGCCATTGCCTCGTGAGAATCCTGTCGGGCTGGAAGTTCAGGGAACGCTCGAAAGCAATAACCGCCCGGTTAAAAAGCCCGTTATGATACGCAGTCACACCGGTGCGGAACTCTTCCTCGGCGCTGACCCTGTTAAAATCTAGGTTTTGACTATGGGCCGTAAAAGACAAGAGTATGAAAAAAAAGCCTAATCCCAGCTTCATAACCTCGCCCCCTGGCTGCTGAGCTTCTCTTCGATTTTTTTCAAATGAAACTCTATAAGCGGATGCCTGACCTTTCCGAGCGCCTTTACCGCCGAAATCTTAGCTAAACGGTATTGTCCCATCTGATAATAAACCCACGCCAAACTATCTAGATACAAAGAATTATCTGGGTCCTTGCTCAAGGCTTGCCGGCAGAGTTTCAGGGCCTTCTCTAAGAGGATTCCCATCTCCGCAAGTATATAGCCAAGAGTATTCATCGTATTTGCATTTTCCGGGTCCATAAGAAGGGCCTGGTTTAAAAAGTTTACGGCTTCCTTTTTCTTCTCGTTCTGCGCTAAGAGCCAACCATAGGCCGAGTAAACCTGGGCGGATTCAATGCCTTCGTTTATCAGCAATTCAAACCAACCCAAGGCGTCCTGGGTTTTATTCATCCGGGTCAATAACCAGCCTTTGAGAATTTTTGCCTGAAGAACTTTGAGAAAATTTCCCTCGCCGGCCATTACAAGCTCGAGGCATTCGAGAGATTTCTCATACCTTTGTCCCTTGGTATGGCAGAGAGCAAGGTAGTAACTCGCAGAAATCAATTCATCAGGATCGACTTCTCCTAAAAAGAGAATCGCCTGGTCGGTCCGCCCCTCGTGGAACAGGCGTATGCCTTCTCTATAGTTATCTGTCATGGTTCCAAACGCTGGGCTGCGCCATAACTTTCGTCATACTCGCTTTTCCCTGAAGCATGAGTCCGCCGTCACTCTCCGGTTCAGGTGCAGGTTCCGTCGCTATCTTACCAACCACAAAACAAAATCTTTCGCCTGTCGGTGATGTAAAACTATCGATTCTATCGTGGTAAACTCTTCTGCACAGAGATCCTTCGAAAAGCCCATGGTGCCGAAGTTCTTCAGGAACATTAAGATTATAGAAAAAGTCCTCTTCCCAACTTGAGACAAGCTGTTCTAAATGCTCCGCGAGAAGCGCCGCCGCGGGGGTAAAATCACTGTCGAACCCGAATCGGTTAAGACTTACGGCTACCCCTGGGACTTTCATCAACACGGCTTGTCTGGCACCAGCAGCTGTCCCCGAATACAAGACATCGGTACCCAGGTTCGGGCCGGCGTTGATACCTGAGACAACAACATCAGGGCGGGGAACAAAATCCCCTTTCATAGCAAGGATGGTGCAGTCGGCGGGAGTTCCGCTCGCAGCAAATCGGTGGTCATCCAGCCGCCTTACGCGGAGTGCATCGGAAAAGGTGATACTCTGTCCGACGCCGCTTCGTTCCCTATCGGGAGCCAGTACCCATACTTCGTGTTTTTGCCCAAGCGCTGACTCTAAGGCATGAAGACCCGGACTGAAGACCCCATCATCGTTTGTCAGTAATACCCGCACGTGTTCTCCTAACTCTCAGTGATGTGAACAAAAGCCTTTCCGGAAGGATGCGTAGGAATAAACTCCGGATGAAAACCGAAGATCCTTTCGTATTCCTCGAGCTGGTGCCGGAGTGTCGGTTCCGCAGAAGAATCTGCTAAAATCAGAACACAGGCTCCAGCGCCTTGGGATACCATCCGGGCTCCGTACACCCCCTCGGTTTCAAGACTCCTCTTCACCAACCAATCTATCTCAGGACAGCTGACTTCGTATAGGTCCCGCAGACCCTCGTGGGCCTTCCCCATCATTTTTCCCAAGGTTTTCCAGTCTTTGCTTTTAAAGAGTGCTACAGACTCTTGAACACGTGCTATTTCATCCACAACAAAAAGCGCCCTCCTCCGGAGGTTTTCAGGGATATCACCCAGCTTGAGTTTTATATCGGACCTTGTGAAATCGCGCAGGGTTTTTCCAGGACGCCCTTTACCCAGATAGAGCATGGCTTTCTCGATGGCGTGCGCGTCATGGGAAAAGATAGTTTCAAAAACAGTCAGCGGCACTTTTGAATTGATAATATAAAAAACAGGGCCGTCGATAAAACTCAACCCCTCCATCTTCTGCGTGCGGCTATCGTGGAGGTAGATCATCCCGTTCTCGGCTTCTGTGACGTAATGAAGGGAGGTCTTTCCCGAGCGGCCGGCGACAAATTCAGTTTCAACTTTAAAAGCCTTATCGGCTGCTTCTTTTTCGGTGATCCCGTGGCCGTAAAACTCGCCTGCCGAAAGCAGACTTGCAACGGTAAGGGCCTGGGAACTTCCGAGACCAATTCCTGGAGGAACTTCGCTGAGGACAGAAACCGATAGACCCACAGTCGACTCCTCGCTGAGCATGGAGGCTATGGCGCCTTTTGGAAAATTGGCCCACCTGTCTTCACGCCTGAATTTTAAGGTAGCCGTCGTACAACGTTTTTTTTCATTAAACTCCCTGGATAAAAATCTCACCTGGTGGTCGGGGCGGGGAGAAAGGGCAACGTAGATACGCTGGCTTAAGGCAAATCCGATTTGGAGACCTTCGGATGCTTCAGTAAAATCGCCGAAAATATTGACGCAACCCGGCGCAGAAGCGACCACAAAAGGATCTTCACCGTATTCTTCATGGTGGAACACCCTTGCGGCAGCTGGAAACAAACTCAATAAATCCCCCTTTTGCTCTATATTACGCTATAAACTACACTCACGCAAGAAAAAAGTGTATAATCTTCAATATGATTTTTTCAACAAAACAGCCTTTACTGATCCTTGCAGCCCTAATTTCCAGCTGTTTGGGGGCTTTAGCCCAATCAAACGAGTTTTTTCTTTTCGGAAACAGCGTATTCGGGGCTATCTCCCTTGTCCCGCTTTTTTGGGCAATGCGCCGCTCCCCTGGCATAAAATGGTCCCAATTCCTCCTGGCCATCCACCTGGGGCTCGCTTCACCGCTCCAATATTTTTGGCTCGCTAGTTTCCAGAGTTACGCTATTTGGACCATTACCAGCGTCACCATAGGTTTTATGATCTACGGAATTCTCTTCGGGCCGCTTTTAACCAAGGCTCTGCAACAACCCTCTCCATTTTCCATATTTGCCGGAGCCATGGTGTGGGCGCTCTACGAATTCCTGCGGTCTAACGGCTTTTTTGCCTTTCCCTGGGGAAATCTTCCCTACCCGTTTCTTTCCTGGGACCTCTTTATACAGGGGGCCGACTGGGGCGGAATCATTTGGTTGACCTTTCTCATAGCAGGATTTATGATCCTGGTGGAACATTGGATGACCGAAGGGAAAAAAATCACCGACGGTCTAGTAAGAGGGACCCTGGTCTGGGGTCTGATTTTCCTGGTCCATCTGGGCTATTCTGCATGGACCACAGAACAGGTCATGGTATCTAAAGGAACTCTGAATGCCGTCATGATCCAGCAGAATGCGGACCCCTGGATCAGAAACCAGGAATTACCCGGGATGGAGACAAGCATCAGGCTGAGTCAGGAAGGGCTTGCTGAAATGCCCGACACCGACCTCGTCATCTGGAGCGAAAACTCTCTCCGCCGACCTTTACAGTTAAGGCGCTTTTACGAAGAAACTCCACAGCCCACCCCACTTTTCGAGGTTGTCCGCAACTCAGGAACCCACTGGCTTTTTGGTAATCCCTACATTGCCGACAGCGAGGACAGCGAGGACAGAAGAATCATGAATTCCGCCGTCCTCATGGGTTCCGACTCGGAGATAAAAGACGTTTACGGGAAGTCGCATCTTGTTCCTATTGCGGAAGTCATACCCTTCTTCGACCTTCCCCCTGTGAAAGAATTCTTTCAAAGGACGCTGGGACTTCAGGCTACATGGGTTCCCAACCCTTCCATCCGCCCGATGAGTTTCCGAACCAACGCCGGTTTGGAAGTCACCATCGGGACCCCGATCTGTTTTGAGGACGCCTTTCCCTACGTGACCCGCACCATGGCAATAAAAGGCGCTGATGTTTTAATCGTATTATCAAACGACAGCTGGTCGAAAACCAACAGTTCACAGATCCAGCACCAGATCGTCGCCATGTTCAGGAGCATCGAAACGCGGATACCCATGATCCGTTCCACCAATAGCGGCTACACGGCTGTGAATGATCCACGCGGAAAGATCATTGCCGGACCCTTACCTTTCTACGAGGCAGGATACTTAAAGGTGAGGCTTCCGCTTGAAAGGTTCCCCTACATACCGCTGACGATACTTTTGGGTGACTGGACCGGCTGGCTGTTCTTTTATCTGACTCTGATCTTTCTCGTGCTACGGGGAGGAATCCTTAAACAGACGAAGTATTCATACTTCTCAGAAAGGCTTCGTTTGTTTTCGTCTTCCGCATACGGTCGATTAAAAGCTCGGTAATCTCAATATCTTCCATCGGGTTGAGGACCTTGCGGAGGACCCACATCTTATTGAGTTCGTCTTCTGAAAGGAGGAGTTCCTCGCGGCGCGTTCCGCTTTTCTTGATATTGATGGCGGGGAAGAGCCTGCGGTCGCTTAATCGGCGGTCCAAATGGATTTCCATGTTGCCCGTACCTTTAAACTCTTCGAAAATCACCTCGTCCATACGCGACCCGGTTTCCACAAGCGCCGTAGCAACAATGGTGAGGCTTCCGCCCCCCTCGATGTTTCTCGCAGCTCCGAAAAACCTTTTTGGTCGGTGGAGTGCGTTGGAATCCACACCGCCGGAAAGAATTTTTCCCGAGGTCGGAACGGTTTGGTTGTAGGCCCGTGCAAGCCGCGTGATGGAATCCAAAAGGATTACGACATCTTTCTTATGTTCCACCAGCCGGCGGGATTTTTCCAGGACCATTTCAGCGACCTGGACGTGTCGGGTCGCCTGCTCGTCGAAGGTCGAAGCGATCACCTCACCCTTAACCGATCTCTGCATATCGGTCACCTCTTCGGGCCGTTCATCGATCAAGAGAACGATAAGGTAGACCTCGGGGTGGTTTTCAGTGATAGCGTTGGCAATGCGTTGAAGGAGGATGGTTTTACCTGTTCGAGGCGGAGAAACGATCAAACCCCGCTGGCCTTTTCCAATAGGGCAAAAAAGGTTGATCATCCGCGTTGAGATTTCACCTCCCTCGGTTTCCATATTGATCCGGGAGTCAGGGTAAAGCGGTGTAAGGTTATCGAAACTGATACGGCTCTGGGCAACCTGGGGGTCATCGAAGTTTACCGTCTCGACACGAAGGAGGGCGAAAAATCTCTCGCCTTCTTTAGGGGGTCGGATCTGGCCGTAGACCGTGTCGCCCGTTTTAAGGTTGAAAAGCCGTATCTGGGAAGGACTCAGGTAAACGTCGTCGTTACCCGGTAAATAGCTGTTCTGGGGAAATCGCAGGAACCCATAGTTATCGGGCAGGATCTCCAGGGCGCCGTAGGCGTAGATCACTCCGCGTCTTTCAGAATGCGCCTTTAGGATGCCGAAAATCATATCCTGCTTCTTCATGGAAGCGAGATCTTCAGTAGGCATTCCGAGTTCGACTGCAAGCCCACGCAATTCTGTCATATTGTTGGCGTTGAGGTCGTTGATCATCAGTTTGTTGTCTTCGTCAAACTGGGTAGGATCATAACGAACCTGTTTCTGTTCCCACTTGTTGGGGTTTCCCCGGTTCTCGCGGTTATCACGGCTATCCCGATTGTCTCGGTTATCTCTGTTATTGTCGCGGTTATTATCACGGCTTCGGTGGTACCTGTCGTTGGTAGGTCGGCGGTTGCTGGTCACCGAGCGGTCCGCTGGTCCCTCGTCCTCGTAGGACAGAGGCGGTTGCTCAAAAGGGGTCACAGGTGCTTCCATTGTTTCCTTAACTAGCTCGACACGCACTTTTTTTCGCGTTTTTACAACGGGTGCATGGGTAGGCGCCGTGTCGGGGGGGGTTAAATCCAGAATTGCCTCTTGGGAGGTAGAATCCGCTGTGTTATTGTCATCGCTCATGAAATCTCCAGGAAAGTGTGGAAAATAAGAAAAGGCTTTAGATAAGTCTGACTGATCATAAACCCAATGTATCAAACCTGTCAAGACATTTCTTAAAAAGAATAAAAAGGGCCTTCACCGTGCTCCATCGGAATTCCTCCCTGTTTTGAAGAAAAAACTCGTGCGTGAGAGCGGAGACAGGCCCACAGACGGCCAGGTAAACCGTTCCGACCGGATGGAGAGAGTCGCCTCCGGAGGGCCCTGCATAACCCGTCACGCCCACTCCCCAGTCAGAACCGAAAAGCGTTCGGACCGACGAGGCTAAACCCCAGGCGGTTTCTGCACTGACCACGCCGTTTGAAGAAATATCTTGTTCTGACAAGCCTAGAACCCGTACCTTGGAACCGACGGAATACGGGCAGACTCCACCGAGAAACCAGTATGAAGCTCCAGGTCTGGAAGTCAGCACTGAGGAAATCAAGCCACCTGTGCAGGATTCGGCGGAGGCAAGGGTTTGTTGACGTTTCTCAAAGGAGGAAAAAAACGAATCAGCTTCAGAAAGTCTCAAGACTCTGTTTTATCTGCTGGGGAGAGGCCGAAAAAATATCTATAGCCGAAGGGTCTTTAATCATTTCTACCTTGCCTTCGAAGACAACCCCCTGGGCCATCTTGAGTTTTCCGGTTTTGATATTCCCTATGACCCTTCCGCCCTCGAGCATTTCCAGGTGTTCGGTTGCCGTGACGTTGCCGCGCACAGTTCCGCCTATAACGATGGAACCAACCTTGATGTCGGCGTTCACCTCGGCGCCTTTCTCGATAAAAAGGAAACCTTCGGACTCAATCCGGCCTTCGTAGCGTCCATTGATCTTGAGAGAGGTGGAGAACTTGAGAACCCCGTTAAAACTCGTCCCCTTGCCGAAGGTCGTTTGAATCTCGCCAGGGCGGAACCTGGTCTTCCAATCACTCATCTTTACTTCCTATTTAGTTTTCATCACAAAGACCCCGTCCCAATCTCCCGGGGGCGGCTCATCCAGATAAAGCTGACAACGTTCTTGGTACACCATGGACGGACCGTCCGTGGGATCCACTTTGAGAGCTTGGGTGAAAACATCAAGCGCCTCGGAAAATTTCATCAGTTTATAGAGGTTTCGGCCCTTATTAAAAAAATCTACCGCTCTTTTTTTCTGTTCAGTAAGCATACATCAGCCTCAATTCGTTTGATTCCAGCCTTGAAAGTGTTTTTGAAACTTTTCTTCAAGCTCTTCCATGCCGGATTCGGAATCAGCCAGGGCATCACCCTGGTCTCTATTGTCGCCCAGTTCCTTTTCGAGTCCTGCCAATGCGGAGAGAACATCGTTGCATTCTTTTATCACAAATCCACGGAAGGATTCTACCGCCGCCTTGTCCTCGATATTCAGGGTCTTGCCTACGTCAAGGAGTTGTTGGACCGGCTGCTTGAGTTGCTCTGCGAAAAATAGGTAGCTTTTGTTCATACCTTCGAGAATATTCAGGCGTTTTTCCCTGTTGGACACCTTCTGGCCGAGCTCTTTGTTGCGGAGAACTGCCCGGATACGCGCAAGAACCTCGGAAAAGTTAAAGGGTTTCGTGATGTAATCTTCAATCCCTAATTCAAAACCCTCGATCTTATCTTTCACTGCGTCCATGGCACTGAACATAATGATGGGAATATCGGCGTAGGAAGTGTAGGTTTTGCTTTTTTTAAGGAGGCGTGTGAACTCCCAGCCCGTCATTTTGGGCATAATATTGTCTAAAATGATAAGATCGGGGCGGTCTTCCTGGATCATGTCGAGGGCTTCTTCCCCGTCTTCGGCCATTTCCACCTGAAAACCCAGACGCGAGAGCATCACATCGAAAAAGTCCAGGTTGATCGGTTCGTCATCAACAATTAAAATTTTTCGCTTCATGGCTTTTCATCCTTCCTCTTTATCTTGAACCAGCCTTGACCTTTTGTCAATCTTAGCCCGAACGTATAACCGAAAAATAACACGGAAACACCTAAAGTCAGCATTCCAAACCAGTCTCCCCACGCTGAATACAGCGTTATGACCTCGGAATCAACGATTGGTACTTCTACTTTTATCCAGAACGGTTCTAAAATCGGAGCCTCGGCCGTTATCACACCGTTAGGGTCAATCGCCGCAGTCCAGCCTCCATTGCTGCTTCTGACCATACTCCGGCGGTTTTCCACGGTCCTGAAAAGGGCCATGGAAAGGTGCTGGCGCATACTAGAAGCGCTCTCGGACCAGGAGTCGTTCGTAAGATTGATCAGAACCTGGGCCCCTTCCCGGACAAACTCCCTGTTAAGGTAACCGAAAGAGTCCTCAAAGCAAATAGGCGTGGATACCTTGAGCCCGTCCAAGTGAAAAACGGTTCTTTCGGTTCCAGCCTGCCAAAAATGTACGTCGTTCGCCTGGAGAAAATCGTAAACACCGGGGAAAATCGAATAAAAGGGGAAGTGTTCCGTAAAGGGAACAAGGTGGATTTTCCTATACAAACCCGTAAGTCGACCTTTTTCAAAGACCAGGGCGGCATTGGAATCCTGGCGTTCGAAATCTCCGCCGGGGAGGAGAACCCGCTCACCGTGGCCGTTTCCAAGGATGAACGGAACCGGAGATCCTTCGAGAAATTTCATCAATTCTTCGACCAACCTGTAGGTTTCGGCATTTTCCCTGTACTTTCTGTGGTATTCGATGGAGGGTACAAAGGCAGTTTCGCTCCAGATGACGGCGTCGGGGTTGAATTCGAGGGCTTCTTCCGAGAGTTTGATAAGCCTTTCAAGCCCTTTTCGGTATTGGACGATACCGCCCTGCCACGGGTCCATATCGTGCTGGATTAAAGCAGGTTTCCAGACAGGGAGGTCCTGCGTCGGAAGTTGTGCAGTAAAACCGTAAACCAGATTGGCAACCATAAGAACACCTAAAGCCGCCATATTCCTCCGGGGCCATTGTGCAACGGGCAGGCCAAGCAGCTGAGCAATAAGAAAGGAGGGAAGAACGGTCAGCCAGGTCACCAGCCAAACCCCGCCAAGGTCGGCTGATTGGATCCAGGGGGTAAAAAGGTATTGGGAGTAACCCATAATCCCGTAGGAATAGGCAAGGTAGCCCTGGTTGCGCAGAAATTCGTAGGCCACCCAGACTATGCTGGAAATCCAGAACGCCCAGGGCTGGGGATAGCGGAGAGCAAGTGAAAGAAGAGGGAAAAAGACGAGGTGGTAACCCAAGTAGATCACAGGTACGATAATCCACGCTGTAGGGTTAAAAACGGCAAGCCAGTAATTTAAAAGGGCATAGCAAAGCCAACCGAAAAAAGCACCGTAAAAAAGAGTCCTGGGAAAACTTGTGTTTTTTAGGACATAAAGGGCCGGAACCAGTGCAAGAAAACCAGTTGGCCCGAAGCCCTGGATAAAAACAGGGTTAGGGTGAGAGAAAGCAAAAAGTACGGCGGAAAGTATAAGGAGCGAAATATCTTTGAGAAGGGACTGCCAAGAAAAAAAGGTGACCTCGTTAAGAGGTTTTACTCTTTGATATCCCACGCTTGGGTCCTGAGTTCTTTACCCGGGCGAAAAGTAACCACACCGTGGTTAGCAACAGTGACGGATTCACCTGTGCGGGGGTTGCGGGCGTGGGCTCTACCCTTGCGGGTTTTTACGGAAAAAGAACCGAATCCACGCAATTCAACGGCCCTGCCGCCGAGAATCGCACCTTTAACGAGTTGGACGAGTTCACCATAGAGAAGAAAGGCCGTATCAGTGTCCAGTTTAGCGACACTCGAAATCATTTCCAGAATATCGGCCTTGGTTAATTTGACTTTTGCTTCAGACACAGGCTATCAGCCTTAAGCTTTTTTTAACTTGGCGACGACAGCGGCAAACCGGCTTTTTCTCCGTGCTACGGTATTTTTATGGAAAAGACCCTTTCTTCCCTGGGTATCCAGGAGTTTTTGAACCTTTTTCAGTTTTTCATCCGCCACTAGGACCTCACCCGCTGTCACAGAAGTGAGAAGTGAACGGATGGCCGTTTTTACTACACTCTTAGCTATGCGATTGCGAAGACGAGCCTTTTCGTTTGTTTTGTTCCGCTTGATGGCGGATTTGATATTTGCCAACGATCTACCCCTATTAAAATTTCCTCGAAACTCTAGCATTTCATCCCCGCCGTGTCAAGGATGTCCCAGGGTCAATGGAGCGACTGTAGAAAAAAAACACCAGCCACACTAAGATTCCGGCTATGCCCAACACAACCGAGATAAAAGACCTTGAAAAAGAATTCGATCCTAAGAAACTTTTGATCCAGACAGGAATTACCCTGGGTTTAACGACAATTCTTCTTCTAATTCTGATGGTTGTTTTTAAGGAGCCGGTTTTCCAGTTCGGCAGGTGGTTTTTCGAAAGTTTCGGGCTCGCAGGTGTAGGTGTCTTTTCCTACATTACGGATACACTGATTCTGCCCAGCAGTCTCGACCTCGCATTTCCCCTCGCCATCCAGCAGAAATGGGAACCCGTCAGCCTGCTCACCGTGATGTGTATCGCTTCCATACTCGGAGGGTGTTCGGGGTGGTTTATCGGCAGGTTCTTCCAAAACTTGGATGTCGTCCGGAAGTCCGTGGAATTCTATCATCAGAAGGGGGAAATCCTCCTGAAACGCTTCGGATTTTGGGCTGTCGTTATAGCTGCAGTCACCCCGGTTCCCTATTCTGCGGTAAGCTGGATCAGCGGAATGATGAAGCTACCCTTTCATACGTATTTTCTCGCTTCTCTGTTCCGTATTCCGCGTGTTATTATCATGTATTTGCTCTTAGCGGGGATACTTCAATTCTTGGTATGAGGCGCTGCGAGGTATGTAATATAATATTAAAAACCAAGGTTTCTTGAAATTATTCAAGTCACCTTGGTTTGATGATAACGATATAAGATTCAAGCACTAGGAGCCTGTTGCGCTTGAGACCGCAGGAATTTACTTGAGGTTGAACTGTGTGATACTTTGTTGCCATAGCGACACGATACAAAAGCATTCGTTACGACCGGGCTGTGGAATTGGAGAAGGAACTCTACAAGAAGCGAAAGAGCACCGTCGAACCTGTGTTTGGAATCATCAAACAGGTCTTGGGTTTCCGGGCGCCCAGAACACCTCATCCATCGGGCCAGAGCCCAGCTATGGCCCTCAGTCTTCGGCGCTCTGTGCATCCCAGCTCCCCGGTCCTGTGTCAAAATCTCAAGCGCGACAGGCTCCTAGTCTTGCTTTTTCAAAATCCGAATAGGTTAACAGGTACTTTTAAGTTTTCTCCGGCTGAAATATTCCGGAGAAGCTTGTGAAACCGAGACTCCTATTTTTCAAAAATATTCGTTAATACAAGACTAAACAGGTTCAATTTTTTCATTTTTTCCGAACTTGTTTCAAACCACGAATATACTACAGCCTCGGCACACACCCGACTTCGGTTTGGCTCCACTTAAGATTAGCCGCGCACAGAGGCACAGAGCCGCAGAGAAGAGGCCTTCGCACTCCCCGGGAGGCTGGTTTGTGAGCATATAACAGGTTCTAATTTCTCTATTATAACCAATATCTCCACCGTGTTTTCGCTCCGATAATCGCCCTGTCATAAACCCGCGCAGGCTTTAGAATTTTAGCTACGAGCCCTTCGGGCAACACGAGGCCTTCGCACTCCCGCCTTCGACTTGGCCGCGCACAGAGCCCAGAGGTACAGGTAAGAGACCAACGCACTCCTCGGGAGGCTGGTTTGTGAGCATATAACAGGTTCCAATATCTCCATATTATCCATTATCTCCAGCGTGTTTTCGCTCCGATAATCGCCCTGTCATAAACCCGCGGAGGCTTCAGAATTT
>DYOB01000058.1 GCA_020720765.1 Borreliella garinii | reverse complement strand
AGTTGTATAAGAAACGCAAGACTACTGTGGAACCTGTGTTTGGAATCATAAAAGATTGGCGGTTTTGGTCAGATAAAGGGTAGAATAGGCACTCTTTCAGGCTTTTTGACACAGACCAGGGTTTCCGGGCGCCCAGAACACCTCATCCATCGGGCCAGAGCCCAGCTATGGCCCTCAGTCTTCGGCGCTCTGTGCATCCCGGCTCCTCTAGCCCGTGTCAAAATCTCAAGCGCAACAGGCTCCTAGTGACGCCGATATTGGTCAAAAAGACCATCTTTAAAGAAAAGTTTGATTTTTATACCACAACGAGCTTGTTATTGAGCCAAAAATTGGGTTCTAAGACGAAATGGCAGAAAGGTATAGGAAATTATTCCACTAAAAGATTTTGACCAATTTCGGAAGCACTACCCATAGAGCTCATCGCTCACTTTCGAATTCTTAGTTTTATAAAAAACCGCTAGCAGGATAAACCCGGAAACGGCAAGGGCAAAGGCCGGGACCCAGAAGCCGGGAAAATTGTAAACACCAGATTGAGGGTTAAGGGTGAATTCTGCAACAACCCCGGCTAAGAGATTTCCCAAAACTACCGAACCGCCGTCGATAAGAAAACTATAGAGAAGCTGGACCTGGGAACGGTTTTTCTTGGCGCCGAAGCGGTCGAGAAAGACGACGCCGTTGGCGAAGAAAAAAGCGAAACCAAAGCCATGCAGGGCGATTCCCACCAGGACGGCGGGGGCGGTTCCAAGAAACCCCAGAAGGAAAAATCTGAAGATTTGTGCCAGAGCACCGACGAGGAAAACCCTGCGGAACCCCCAGGCGAGGAGGATCCTGCCCATCAAGACCATAAGGAGGATTTCGAACACCTGGCCGATTCCTAGCAAGGGCAGAATATTGCCTTCGGAAAAACCTAAGGAGGTGAGTTGAAAACTCGCTCCGAAAAAATAGTAGCGATCGAGCAGGGCAAAGAGAAAACTCGCTATAAGAAAAGATCCTTTTTCGCTGAAAATGGTACGCAGGATATTTCCCGCAACCGCAGTTTTTAAAACAGGTACCCCGACATTCATCTCTGACGGCTCGGGCTGGGGGAGAAGAAGGCTCCAGAGGGCGAGAAGTCCGCTGGAGAGGGCGCAAATCCAAAGGCTACCGCGTAGGCCGATTGAAGGAAATAAGGGGAGTAGGGCGAGGCCGAAGATAATCCCTCCTCCAACCCAACCTGCGGTCCCGAAAAGCCTTAGCCCGCTGAAATCTTTTTCAGCGAAATGCAGGTGTCTGAGCGCAATGCTGTTGGTAAGCGCGAATGTGGGCGCCTTGCTCATCATTAAAAGAAAATAAAAGATGAGAATGGGCCAAAAACTCGATGATAAGGCCATAAAAGAAGCGAAAGCAACGCTGAGGATATTGAGCAATAAAAGTAGCCGTTCAGAACTGATTTTCCTGTCGGCTAGAGGAAAGGTTAAAAGAGGGGCCAGTATGCTGGCGAGAGCTCCGAAACCCAGGACCATACCCGTCTCGGGGCCGGAAAATTTCAGATCCCGGAAAAGCATGATGCTCAAAACAGGAAAGACGGCTCCAAGGGAGAAGTAGTGGAGAAACATCATCCCTGAGAGAACCTTTTTCACCTCCGCATCATGCAGGGTATTTTTTATCTGGTCAAGCGGGCGTTTAACTGTTATTCTAGGGGTATGGCAGCGAAAAAAGAAAAACTCAAGACATTCGTTATCGATACCAACGTGTTCATCCATAGGCCCGAAGCTGTGTACAGTTTCAGGGACAGTGAAATCGTGATTCCCCTCTGGGTCCTCGAGGAGCTCGATAAGCTCAAATCCGGACCCGAAGAAAGGGCCCGGAACGCCAGGCACGCCATCCGCATCATTGATACGGTCGGGAAAAAAGGCTCCCTGGCCACGGGTGTCAGCATCCCGGAAATCAACTCGACCCTGCGGATTGGAATGACGTACCCGGACCGTGCCGACCTGGATCTGGACCTCGCGAGGATGGATAACAAGATTATCCTCTGTGCCCTGGGGCTTCAGAAACAGGGGAACTATGTCTTCTTTGTGAGTAAGGATATCAACGCTCGCGTGAAGGCTACCGCCCTCGGTCTCCACGCCGTGGACTACGAGAAACAGAAGATCAACATCGATACCCTGTATTCAGGCTTCGAGGAGGTTGAGGTTCAGCCCGAGGTCATCACCCAGATCGAGGCGGAAGGGAATTGGTCCCCTGAGAAAGAGTACTACGACAATCAGTACCTCCAGGTCCACGTTAAAGGCCAAAAACCCTTTTTCCTGACCCGCTATTCGAAAAGCCTCGGGGGCGCCCAGAGACTGCCGCCGGGTTCTCCTTTAATCACGGGTATAAGACCCCTGAACATACGCCAGCAATTGGCCTTCGACCTGCTTTTGAACCCGGAGATCCAGCTTGTGACCCTTGTCGGAAAAGCGGGAACCGGGAAGACACTCCTAGCCATAGCCGCCGGCCTGAGTCAGGTGATGGAACAAAAACTCTACACCAGGGTTTTAGTCAGCCGTCCGGTGATCCCTATGGGGAAAGACATCGGATATCTTCCGGGATCCAAGGATGAAAAGCTGGCCAACTGGATGCTCCCGCTCTTTGACAACCTTGACTTCCTTACCGGGCTGGGGCATTCACAGAATTTTAAGAATGCGGATCAATTGATAAAAAACAAAGTGATAGAAATCGAGGCGCTGACTTTTATCAGGGGTCGCAGTCTTCCCAAACAATATATCATTATCGATGAATCCCAAAACTTGAGCCCGCATGAGGTGAAAACTATCGTTTCCCGCGCTGGCCGCGACAGTAAAGTAGTCCTCACTGGGGATCCTTACCAGATTGACAATCCATACCTCGATGCGGGTTCTAACGGGTTGAGTTATCTTGTTGAAGCCTTTAAGGGTCAATCGATTTATGGGCACATCACCCTGGACAAGAGCGAGCGGAGTCCGCTGGCAGAACTCGCAGCGGAGATTTTATAATGGACCAGGTGGGGTTCTGCAGGGGGTGTTCAAGGATGATCCTGGCGAGTTTTGCCTTTTGTCCCTGGTGCGGATCCGCCGTTAAGACTGAGTCAAACCCTTCCGAAAATCTAGAGACGGCCTTTTTTCCCATGCGTCTTTATGTTTTGCGCCAGAAGATCGATGCGCTTGATGAAGAACTCGCCGCTTTAAGTCCCGGAGGTCTGGAAAGGTGAACACGATGAAATTTTTATTGGCAGTATTTTTAACCCTGGGCGGGCTGGTTTTCGCAGAAACAGAGTTTGCGGAATTGAGTCTGAGTGCCGACGACCAGTTGATCTTCCGTGCCCGTACCCAGTCTCCCTCCGTCGGTGAAAGCTCGTCCCATTTCCTTATGAACCTGAATTCGGGGGAAATGGACGCACTTTCTTTCATCCCCGAAGGACTGACTTATCTTTCCCAAACCGGCCACCTCCAGATGCAGAACCGCTTCGGACTTTTCCGGTTTCAGCCCGGCTCGGGCGGGGTTGAGATCATTTCACGCGAGACTTTTCTCAAGGGTACACCCGTGACCGAGGGGAAATTGCTCCCTATTCTTGCATCACCGGACGGCAACTGGCTGATTTTCCAGTTTCCAAACGACCTTATCCGCGGTGACCTGATTCTTTATGAAACACAGACGAGAAAGAGCACGACCATCAGCGGTTCGATGCTCCTTGGATACAGGGAAGTTCCCGCTCTGTGGAGCCTGGACAGCCAGTTTTTTGTCTACTCCAGGGAAGGTAGTCTCTTCTATTTCAGCCTGCGCCAGCTCCGTGAAAATCGGGTCCCCGGCGAGGTTCTCCGGAACCTGGGGCGAGGTTCCATCCAGGGTGCAGCTTGGGGGCAGGAGGGAGCCTTATTTATAGCCCAGGAAAAATCGATTTACCGGATCCTGCCCGAAGAATTTTTTACGCTTAGCCTCTACGGCGGACTTTTCCGCACCGGTGGTATCCAGGCGCGGCTTCCCCATCCTTTCGATCCCAACAGGGACCAATTCTGGCTGAGTCCGGACCGTCAGTGGGTGCTTTTTAATATGGGTGGAAGAAGCTTGTTTCTATATCCTTTTAATAACCTTGATTTTTACCTGACGACGGACGCCGTCACAAGTTACCTGCCCATGCCCGGGGGGATGCGCGTGCATCGGGCTGTCTGGACTTTGCGCGGCGGAGCGGCGGTGCTTGTTAGCAGTCTCCAGGCCGGGAAGGAAATCTATGAAGTCCTCCATGTTCAGCCCAAGGGAATTACTCGGATCCTGGGTCCCCAGACCGAACCTATAAAAGATATCCTCCTCTCGCCTCAAAGCACGCGCACCGCCATTCTGACCCAGACCGGAGCCAGCATAAGAAGTGTGGAAACCTGGGCGGAACTAGGTACCGTCGTGCACCCGGAGAGTTTGTACGCAGTTTGGCGGGGTGAAGATAACCTGGTTATCGGCGGCCGCTATCAGACGACCGACTTTAATGTAAAAGAGAATACCTCTGCAACCTTGCTTCTAGGTCAGCTCGACCAGGTGGGTTTTGACGCTGAAAACAGGGTACTAGCCCGTCAGGGTGAAAAAATCTTTGAGTGGAAGGGCAAGGGGCTTTGGGAAGAAAAAACAGGGAAGTCCATCATGCCCGCCCTCCTTATCAATACCGTCAGCAGGGTTTACACCGAGGATCTTGCTGGTGGGCCTTACAGAAACATGGTCTACGTGAGAAACCTGCGGAGTTTCGGAACCAGGGCGGTTTTAAGCGCCCCGCAGAGAAACTACGAGCCTTTTCCTTCCCAGGAAGAAACGACATCCCGGGACATTTTCACGAACGGTTCCAGACTTCGTACCCGTCAGGTCACTCTGGTCATCGATGCAGAAGACGACGACGAGGATATTTCCGAAGTTTTGAGAATTTTCAAGGAATACGGGTTTAAAACGACCTTATTTGTGGGCGGTGAGTTTCTCAGGCGAAACCCCGGTGCAGTGAGGGAAATGGGATCGAGTCCCCACGAGCTGGGGAGTCTCTTTAATTTAAGTTTTAATATGGGAGACCCTCGTTTCGTCATCGAAAGGGACTTTATCCGGAGGGGGCTTGCGAGGATGGAGGATGATTATAACGCCCTGACAACGAAAGAATTGTCCCTTATTTGGCACGCTCCTGGCTATTTTTTAAGTACATCGGTCATACAAGGCGGAAAAGACGCTAATTATCTGTATATTTCCCGAGATGTGGACCTTGTGGCACGGGGCAGAAGGGTTGACACGATCCGCCTTCTGGAGCAAATTCTCCAGAGTAAAAAACCTGGAAGCATCATACCCCTCCCCCTGGGGCTCACGGACGAGAAAACGGGAGAAAGTTTTTTCCGTCATCTTGATGTTCTTCTGAATGCTTTAGTGGTTCAAGGTTATAGAATTGTACCCGTCTCGGCGCAGAGGGAAAGTGTCCGGTAATTGAGACGCTTTCAAAGGTCCTCAAGATTGCTTAAAAGAGTGCCGATAACCTGATAAGGCAATTATTGCCAGGAGGGGTGTCATGAGTTTAACGAAGAATCCTGTGAGCGCTTATCGTCAGACAACGGTGAAAACCGCGGGTCAAGGTAAGCTCATTGTCATGCTCTATGATGAAGCAGTGCGCCAAATTGATACAGCTATAGAACTTTTGGTCAATAAAACCCGCAGGCTGGACCTCGTCCACAACGCTCTCTCCAAATGCCAAGATGTCGTGACGGAACTGATGGCGGGCCTGGATTTTGAACGAGGCGAGGAAATTGCCAGCAACCTCTTAAGTCTGTATATTTTTGTCAATGATAAACTCCGAGAAGCTAATATGAAAAAATCCATCCCTCCCGCCCAGGACGCCCGCGGCGTGATGGCGGAACTCCGGAGCGCTTGGGTTCAGTTAGCCAACCAGACCCACGCTTCCTCCTCGGAATCCGGAAAACCAGCCGGCCTGAATATTGCAGGCTAAGGCATGACAAAAGCCGAAAAGGACCAGAGGGTTCAGATACTCAGGCGGCTGAAGGAGCATTTGCAGCTTCAGCGTAAACGGTTTTTTGATTACCTCGATGTCCTCGATAAAGAAAAAAAAAGCATTCAACAGGGTAGAATCGAAGACCTTCAGGCACAGATTGGCCTTGAAGAAACCCTTGTCCAGGAAATATCCGCAGTCCAGAAGGTGATAGTCCCCTTAGAGGAGGTTTACCGCGCCTCCAACGGCGAGGAAGACACCGACGTGGAAGACATGAGGACCCACCTCGAACGGTTGCGTGAGACGGCATCTGAAAGGAATAAAACCAACCGAATGCTCCTATCCAGCCGTATGGAGGAGGTCCGAAAGGAAATGGCGTCAATGAAGCCGAGAAGAGGCGCTAAACTCTACCAAAACAACGCGGAATCCCGGGGTTTGATCGATATTACAACATGAGCCGGCCACTTCTTGTCGTGGACAGCTTTGGGCTGATATTCCGTTCGTATTACGCCTTTTTACGCCCGCTAACAAACCCGGAAGGCATGAATATCAGTGCCTGGTTCGGGTTTTTTAAATCGGTTTTCGCTGCTGCGTCCCGGTATTCACCGCAGGCCATACTTTTTGCCATGGAGAGCAGAACTCCGACACAAAGAAAAGAACTCTACCCAGAATACAAACAGAACCGCCAGGAAACTCCTCCCGATTTGATTGCCCAGATTCCCCTCATCGAGGAAACAATGGCCTCCCTGGGCTGGCCCATCCTTCAGGTGGACGGTTGGGAGGCGGATGATTGCATTGCCACCCTGGCCAAGATTTGTAAAGAGAAATCCCAGAAGCTCTTTATCCTCAGTGGTGACAAGGACCTTATGCAACTTATAGAGGGACCGGTGACGATGCTCAAGCCCGTGACTGCCGGTTACCAGGAGATCGACCGGGAGGGTGTTTTAAAAGACAAGGGTGTTTACCCCGAACAGATTCTCGACTGGCTGAGCCTGGTTGGCGACAGTTCCGACAATATTCCCGGAGTTTCCGGTATCGGTGAAAAGACTGCACAAAAGCTGCTTTCGGACTTCCAGACCCTCGAAGGAGTCTATGGAAATCTTGATTCCATGACGCCTTCCATTAAAAAGAAACTCGAAGCTGGCAGGGATTCGGCACTATTAAGCAGAAACTTGGCCAAACTGAACGAGGACCTTGAACTGAATGTTTCCTTGAATAAACTTAACCTTGAAGTCAATAATCCCGACGAAGCGGCACGAATTTTCAGGGCTCAGAAAGCACAGTCCCTTCTCACAGATTTTCGTGCCCTGACGGGCTACCAAACCCAGGGGGAGCTTTTTTCTTCCGAACCCCTTCCTCCTCCCGAGGCCGAAGGGACCTACCGGGAACTGAAGGATTTAAAAGAAATAGAAGGTCTTTTGAAGGAAGCGGTTAAAGCTAAAAGGGTGGCACTGGATACTGAGACCACGGGTTTGGACGCGATGCGGGAAACTGCCTTGGGAATTTCCCTGTGCTGGAAAGCTTCCGAAGCCTACTACATCCCTCTTCCCCAGGAAAGTGATCCGCAGCTTCTGGCGCTCCTGGATGATTTTTTAAAAACCCCGGGGCTGGAACTCATCGGGCATAATTATAATTACGACTGGAAGGTTCTCCGAAGGCTCGGACTTCATCCACCGGCTTCTTGGATGGACACCATGGTAGCGGCTTGGCTCATCGATGTGAACCAGAATTCTTTCGGGCTAGAAGATATTTCCCTCCAATACCTGGGTTTGAAAGGTCTGAGTTACAAGGACATAGTCCCAAAAAATGCGACGCTCAGTGATGTGGACCCTCTAGTCGTAGCCCGGTACGCCGGGGAGGATGCTGATTTTACCTTTAGGCTGTCGCAGAAACTTGAAGCGAGTCTTCAGGAACGGGGCCTTTCGTCCCTTTTCTTCGAGCTCGAAATGCCTGTTTTATCGGTACTTGCACAGATGGAATGGACGGGCATCCGACTCGAGGAGTCCGAGCTTGTCAGCCTGGGACTCGAACTTGAAAAAGAAGCCATCATGGTCGAAGACAGGACTTATGCCCTTGTGGGCCACACCTTCAACCTCGGCAGCGTCAAGCAGCTCCAGGAAGTCCTCTTCGAGGAACGAAAACTCAAACCGACAAAAAAAACTAAGACCGGGTTTTCGACAGATTCTGAAACCCTTGAAGAGCTGGCTCTCGAAGATCCCGTTCCAGAACAAATTCTCAGGTACAGGCTTTTAACCAAGCTCAAGGGAACCTACGCCGACGCTCTCCCGAAATTGATCAATCCTGAAACAGGGAGGGTTCACACGCACTTTCTCCTTACCGGAACGGCGACGGGCCGGCTTGCCAGTAAGGACCCCAACCTCCAGAATATTCCCATAAAGGACGAAGAGGGGCGGAAAATCCGGAACGCATTTACGGCTCAAAAGGGTTGGACTTTTATCAGTGCGGATTATTCCCAGATCGAGCTGGCTGTTTTGGCCCATTTTAGCGGCGACCCGGAACTTAGCAGGGCCTTTCGAGGGGGTGAAGATATCCACCGGCGTACGGCGTCCCTTGTCTTTCATGTGCCGGAACCCGAGGTTTCTCCCCAACAGAGACGCGCAGCTAAGGCTGTGAATTTCGGGATTATTTACGGGATGAGCGCCTTTCGCCTGGCGCGAGAACTCGGGATAGGCCGAACCGAGGCCAGTGAAATCATTTTGCGGTATTTCGAGAGTTTTCCTTCCATTAAAAACTGGATTCAATCCACAGTGTCTAAGGCTGTGGAGGATGGGTTTGTTACAACCTTAGCGGGCCGTCAGAGGGCCGTTCCGCTTCTCCAGAGTCCGAATATGAACGAGAGACAGGCCGGTGAAAGGATGGCGGTCAACACGGTGATCCAGGGCACCGCCGCCGATATCGTAAAGAGGGCAATGCTCAGGGTTCAGGACCGTCTCCAAAAAGGGAACTACAAAACACGGCTTCTCCTCCAGGTTCACGACGAGCTTCTTCTTGAGGCCCCAGAAGAGGAAAGTGGGACAGTGGTTTCCCTGCTAAAGGACGAGATGGAGGCCGCCGCCGCCCTGAGCCTGCCTTTAAGGGTTTCTGTGGAAACCGCTTTTAGGTGGGGCGAACTGCATTGAAAGAATTCCCAAGGGTGGTCGGTCTGGCCGGCTCTTATTGCGCAGGAAAAAATTCAATTCTGCCGTTTTTTACAAAACTTGATTACCAGGTTCTCGATATGGACCTTATCGGCCACGAAGTGCTGGAATGGGCCTCGAAGGAAATCAGAAAAGTTTTTGGGCAAGGTGTCATTGGTAAAGACGGACACGTGGATAGAAAGGCGCTGGGCAGACTGGTATTTCACAACAAGAAACTTATTCGAATTTTAGAATCCTTGGTTCATCCTGAAATGAAGGTAAGGGCTGTCCAGGCTTTGAGCAAAAACAACGAAAGAAGATGGGTTATCAACGCAGCAATCCTTTTCCCTATGGAACTCGACAAATTATGCGACGAGATAGTTTTTATCAAGGCATCCACTTGCAGGCGTTTTTTCCGTGCATTGAAGCGCGACCGTCTTTCGTGGATTGAGGCATTCCGGCGCATTTCCTCCCAGAAGAATCTTTGGTCTCAAGCACTTTCCAAAAAAGCCGATATTATAGTTGTGGAAAACCGGGGAGACCTGGAGGAAAGCCTCCAGGCCCTTCGGAACCAATGGGAGATAAGGTATGGCCGCGAATAAAGGTCTCATTGTTATTCTGACGACAACCGGTGTTTTGATCCTAGCGATCGTTCTCGGTGTTGTTTTTCTCTATCCGAAAGATGCGTCCCGTACAACTGTGGCGGCCACAGGGACACCCAGCGTTTTCAGCCTGAATGTCGAACCCGTAGTTGTAACCCCTGCTCAGGAAACCCCGTCTACGCCGGTTCCAACTCTTACCCCTGTAGAAACAGCACTCGATGAAGTCAATGCACCAAACGGCCTCTTACCTCAGGTAACACCTGTGGCGGCGCCTGCTTCCCCTATCCCGGTTACTTCTGCGCCGGAGTGGACCAGAAGGCCTGCGGAAAACACCCCCGCCCCATCAACTCCAGTACCCGTACCCGTTAGGACACCAGCGGCAAGAACAACTGCTCCGGCTCCGGTCAGGACCGTTGCTCCCGCTGTCCCACCTGGACCCATGTTTTGGGTACAGGTGGGAGCCTATCATTCAACGACCCAGGCTGAAACCGCAGCCCAAAGGTTAGAAACCCAGGGTGTCCGCGGGTCGATAACAACAGTAAAAAGTGGCACAAATATGATGTACCGTGTAAGAATCGGACCTTGGGCTGTGCGTACCGACGCGGTGCAATTCCTTAATAGAGTCCGGAATCTCGAAGGCTACGAAGGCTCTTTCGTCGTCCAGTCAGGTTAAAACGGCAAACTCGGTAACCCGGGTAAACGCTGTTGAACCTGGTCCCTGGCGAAGTTTGCTATCCGCTCTTCCACTTCCTTCTGTTTCTTCTCCAATTCCGTCTTATAACCTTCCAGGTTCGTTCCGTTCTGGTTTACCAAGGTTTCGGTGCGCGTAAAATCACCCAAGGTCGATTGGTTGTCACGCAGGTGGGTTCCAAGGTAGGAGTCCAGCTCGGAACGTAGACCGGCCTCGAAAACCCTGATTTTTCCCAGTGCCCAGTTGGTGATTTCCCTTCTGGCAGGTTCATCCAGGTTGGTAGCCGCCGCAAACTCGGTTTTATCCCCCGAGGAAAGGAAGTTCAGAGAAACAACCATGGGGTTAACAGAGCCGAGAATCCTATCGACCAGGTCGGTGATTTCCCCTTTTTCCTTCCAGACGAGGGTCGGTCTTGCAATCTGTGTTTCAACATCAAGCCTCAGGCCGCCCCCAGAAGGGAAACCAAGCGAGGCCTTCCAGCTGGCTGTGCCTTCAAAGGAGGTGATACCCGCACTTTCCAGTGGCCCGGATATGGCAAAGGGTTCGTTGGAGATCTCGGTGCTTGCTGTAAAGGGTTCGGGGGCACCGGTTCTAAGGTCGGCTTGGGCCCTGACCATCAGATCCTGGCCTTGATCGAGCCGGGTAAAAGTGAGGACGTACGGTTCACTCGTGATGTCCGGCTGTGTGCTGACATCTGTGAGGATGAACTCAAACAGGTTTTTTGCCTCCCTTGAACCGAGGGAGACTTCCAATTTTCCTAAAAGAAACCTTGGGTAGACGGCCTTCGGAAAAGGAAAATCCTGTCCGACCCTGGCGGGCTTGGGAGTAACTTCTTTTTTATCACTCGACGCTTGTATAGCCTGGGCTATATCCCAAACCTGTCGGGCGAGCCTCACCTGGCCACCGTAACGACGGTTGATTTCAGGCATGACGAGCGAGCTCACCCAACTGACGGGACCCCCTTCGGGGAGTTTTACGAGGTTGCTGATCATAGTCCAGTCGGCTTCAACAGCGTCCGTCACATCCTTTTTCAGGGTGCTGACACGTTCCGAATCGACGCGTATTTCTGTGACGCTGGAACTCACGGTCGTACCCAGGGTCCGCGCCAGGTCAGCTGCGGTTTTTATCTGCTGGAGAAAGGTATTGAGTTCAGGCAGGGTGGCAATGGCTCGGACGTCCCTGCCGGCTATCGAACGCACATTGGTACCGAACCCGGTTACTTCACGCTGGACATCTGAAGCGCGTTTCTGCCAAAAACCTACCCTTTCCCTGAATGTCTCGGTCGCGGCTTGAATCACTTGGACAGCCTTGAGTTTTGAAACCTCCGCTGCGAAGAGCTCCTTCGGAGACTGGCTCGTTAAAGTCAAAAGATTGGCAAAAGGGAGTTCTGTGAGAGGAATGTCAAAAAGATCTTTTTCCGGCGCAGGTTCTGTAGTTCCGGCAGTGGGCACTATTTCCGCCAATGCCTGTAGGTGGGGGGGAATGGAAGAAAGCGCTCCGGAATATTCGCGGGGTGTTCCGAATTCCATTTCTCTGGCGACGACTTTATTGAAGAGAAAAGACCCGCCGAATATGGCACCGATATTGATATCAACCTGTCCATCCTTTATGGTGACAAGGTTATTCATAGGAGATTCTTTATCTGCGATTCGAAGGTCGCTGAAATACACCTTTCCCTCTAAGGGGCGGAGGTGGAGACCGCCTATTTCGACCCGTGCGCCGAATACTTGCTGGAGGGTATTGACCACAAAATTATTGACGATCGAGTCCAGAAAAACGGTATAGAAAATCACGACTACCGCAACGACCACGCCAACGAGTCCGAGTTTTGAAAAATCAATCCAGCCGCTGTTTTTTGCGATTTCCTTAGAAAGGGTCTCGATGGATTTGAAGATTTTTTTATCTATCTCAAGTTTAGGTACCAGGTACTCGGGTTTGAGTTCGTAGGCGCCATCTTCTTTCTGAATGTAAAGACTGAGGACGAGCTTCCGCGCTTCCGGAAGAAAGATTCTTTTCAAGATTTTTTTCTCGAAATCCTTTTCTGTAAAAAGAGGTTTGAAAAGTTTTGGAAATTTTTGTGCCATGATGTCTCCTTAAAGGTTATCCATAATCCGCGTGGACTTGTTATAGGCTTCTGCCAGCGTTTTTATCAGCGGAAGCTGGAAAAATCCTTTCACTAGAGGGTGGTTAGTGAAAGCCTCGCGGAATTTTTCCCTGTATGCGGTGACGAGTTTTTCAGAGAGGATAAACACTGGAACCCAGAGAAGGACACCCGCCATAAACCCTCCGAGTACCAGGGTGTTCTGAAAACCCAACATGGCGAAAGGTGGGGTATTCCAGAGCCCAAGCCAGAAGTCCTGGAGAAAGGGGGCAGACAGAAGGGCAAAACCCAGGGAGTGTAGGAAGGGGTCGAAAAGAAAGGTAAAAAGGTTGAAAACAACCAAGGCGACCGCTTGGACCCCGGAGTTAATACGCAGAAAAAAGCTGATTAGAAAGATCAGCCACCACATACCGCTTCCTGCGGGCATAAGTGCCAAATGCCATGCGATTGCCACAGCCGCCGCTATTTCTCCGGGGCGCTGGTTGGCGTTGATGGCCTTAAGGATTTTTACTATCCAGTTTAGAAACATAGATCCTCCATGAGCGAGTTTAGAAAAAACTTGCGGGGTTGTCCAGGGAAGATGTGATTTTTATGGAATTTCATTGGATTCTCTTGAGGAATTGTTGTATGTTTTGCCTATGAAATTCAAATATATTGCACTTGCGGCCATCGCGTTAGGAGCGTTTGCTTCTTGCGGTACAGCAGCGGAAGGAGTTCGTCCCTTGGCAAATCCAACATTTCAGGGTAAAATTACCTCACTCGACAACATGACCTACTTTGTTACCCAACAGTGCGGCACGGAACCACCCTTTCAGAACGCCTACTGGGACCATAAAGAAGAGGGTATCTACGTGGACGTAGTGAGCGGGGAAGCTCTTTTTTCGAGCGTCCACAAGTTTGATTCGGGCACGGGCTGGCCGAGTTTCACCCAGCCTCTTCAAGAGGCTTCGGTGGTCGAAATCAGCGACAATTCCCACGGGATGGTCAGGACCGAGGTGCGTTCGAGTCAGGCCCAATCCCATCTCGGACACGTTTTCGACGACGGTCCGGGGCCTGAAGGCCTACGTTACTGCATCAACTCGGCTTCCTTGAGATTTGTACCTAGGGCGGAAATGGAGAAAGAGGGTTACGGTGTATGGTTAAAACTTTTTAAGGATTAAAATGAGGAGATTTCTATGAAGAACATTTCTTTAAGTTTCGTTCTGCTTTCACTCTTGGGCGGATGCGCCCTGTATTTCGAATCTATGGATGCCAATGTCGTCATTGGCCTTGGAAATGGATCGGCGAGAAGTCTTAGCGTTAAAGAATTGACCGCTGGATCTTCTGTTACTTTAAGGGTGGACGATCAAAAGGGAAATCTTATCCAAGAAAAAACCTTCCCCTATGATGCGTCGGACTTCTCCCTCTCCCTGGCTCTCGAACCGGGACGGATGTACAGGGCTACGGCTGTTGCCAGAAATGGAAATAATTTTGTAATAGGTTTTGCCACCCATCAGTTTTTCACCGGACCCGGGACGAATTCCATCCGTCTTGTTCTCGGATGGGGATTTAGTGGTGGTAATTTACCTGCTGGGAATAACTTTCGGGAAGACGTTTTCGAGTATAAAATGAATGGTTATTTTGGAAATAACTTCTATACCTTTTACTCTTCAACCTTTGCTTTTTCCGAAATTGAATTCCGAGTTAACAGGGGGTCTTGGGAAAAAGAACCTGATTCAGATGGCTTTAATTTCAATTTTCCACTTATTCCTGGACAACATCTTCTGGAAGTAAGGTTTCTACAGGAATCTGGGGAATGGGCAGTCTATACTTTTCACATCAATGCAAATCTGATATCATAGGTTTCACCCGCTTCCTGAAAAGCGGGCAAAACCTTTATTCGAGAACAGCGGTGGAGATCATATTCTCTATGTCCGCTTCGTTTGCTGCGAACTCGAAGT
>DYOB01000255.1 GCA_020720765.1 Borreliella garinii | reverse complement strand
CAAAATTGTATTGCCAACTCATTACAGTACTGTTAGGGGATGTATCTTTTTGCCTCGAAACTCGTTATATTATGTATCATAGAGAAAGGAGTTGCGCATGTTGTTGATACTTGCAGTAGTAGTCGTTTTGTTGTTGCTTGTTCTGGCTGGCGCAGACCTGTTCGTCGCCCAGTACAACCCGGACGAACTTAGCAACATGGGAGTCCAGGAAAGATGATGGACGACCGCCCCATCCCCTAGCCCGACGCAAATCGAAAGACGCGCCGGGCTTTTTTTTATTTAATTCAGGCGGGCAAGAACGTCATTTGCTTCGAGCAGAAGATATTCCGTATTATCAAACTTGAATTCCGCGCCGCTATATTTGGCAAACAGCACCTTGTCTTTGACTTTAAGCTTAATCGACTCGTCGTCCCCAATTGCAACGACTTCCCCGGTCTGCGGTTTTTCCTTGGCTGACTCAGGCAGATACAACCCTGAAGTGGTCTTGGATTCCTGCGCCAACGGGCGGATGAGGATACGCGTTCCAAGCGGTTGAATGTTGATCTTTGCCATGTTATTTGATCCCCAACAATGCATTAACCTGCGGGCGATTGAATCCCACCACAATCTTCCCGCCAATATCAATGACTGGCACGCCCATTTGCCCTGAACGACGCACCATATCACGCGCCGCGGATTGGTCGCGGCTTACGTCAATATCGGTGAATTTGATGCCCTTTTCACGGAAATAACTTTTGGCCATGCTGCAATAAGAGCAGGTTGGCGTACTGAACACAATTACTTTGGGTTGAACTTTTTCGTCTGTCATCTGAAGACCTCCAAAATTTGATTTAGATTTAATGGATAGATGCAAACAGCAAAGATAAGTTACACAAGCAATGTTAATGACATATATGAATTTTGCCCAAGAACCTCCCTTCCCTACCGAACGGTTGGCTGGATTATTTTAAGATATAATGCAATTATTCACCGAAAAAACGGGAAAAACTCATGGACTACTCCCTCACTCAAGAACATCAAATAGCGCAAAAGTATAAGGCTGTTCGGAAATGCGGGCAATAATTGTGTCCTCAGCCAGCGGACAGACAAGCCGTTGCGCAATGAGCAGGAGAAATAAGGATAGGTAACCCATGGATGTTGTGTCCCTTTACACGCATATTGAAAAAACGATCCAAATCAACGCTGGCATCATTGTATTGGAAAATCCAGGTGGATTTCCACGCAACGAAACCAACCTGTACTTGATCAGTCAACGCGGCGAGATACTTTGGAAGGCTGAAAAGCCCGAGCCTTTCACCTCCTTTTCCCGCGTCAAATTGAACGAAGACGGCGAAACTTTTTCAGCCTATACCCTGGGCGGTCATGCCTGTGAATTTGAGTTGCGGACAGGAAAATTGATCAGTTTTACGCGGCTACAGTAAAAAGGATTTATGCAAAATTTCAACAACCCCCCCTTTGGATTTGCGCTCGTTTTTCTGGCTTTCAGTTTTCTGTTCCTCTCGAATACTTATAAATTGTGGTTCAAAACAGACTCGTACTATCAGGATATTTACAACAGCCTTACCAATGAGAAAACCCCTTACCCGTTCAAGAATTTCTTTTTGAAACGGCTGGAAAACCGCAAGCGCTGGGAAGTGGAGCAGAAAATTTTTAGTGTGATCGGATTTGGGGCTGTGATTGGCGCGGATATTTTGGTTTTATCTGCATGGATATTTGGGAAGTAGGATATTGACCAGGAAGTACTTCAGAGTTATACTTTCAGTATAACGAAAGGTATAAAATGGAAAGCGTAAAAACCGCAATATCAATTGATAAATCTCTCTTTACTCAGGCAAATGCCCTTGCCCGCAAAATGAAAGTTTCGCGCAGCCGCTTGTTTGTAATTGCGCTGGAGAATTACATGCGCCAGCAGGAAAATCGCAAATTACTGGAAGAGGTCAATGCTGTATATGCCGATGGACCGAGTGACGAAGAGCAGGAGTTGCTTCGCAGAATGCGCAAATCGTCCCACCGTCTTGTCGAGGGGAAATGGTAATCAATCAGGGCGATATTTACTGGATGGATTTAAGCGATCCATTTGGATCGGAGCCTGGCTATTCTCATCCAGGCGTCGTAATCCAAAACAATTTGTACAATCAAAGCAAAATCAACACGGTCATTATATGTATGTTGACATCCAATCTAAAGTACGCCAAAGTATCAGGCAATGTTTTACTGGAAAAAGGCGAAGCAAGTTTGGCAAAAGCAAGCGTTGTTAATGTGTCTCAAATCCTGACAATTGATAAATCACAACTTGGCGAATATATTGGAACACTTTCACAAAAACGTGTTTATCAAATTCTTGATGGAATTCAATTGTTTCTTGAGCCGCGCGAACTTGATCGGTTGTAAATCAAAATCTTCATGAAATTGCAAAGAACGACCAAAGACGAAGCACATGTAA
>DYOB01000254.1 GCA_020720765.1 Borreliella garinii | reverse complement strand
GAGGCCATAAACCAAGGGAAGAACGGGGCCACGGAGGATGGGAGCTATAATGATAAGCCGACGGGGCGGGGTCGGCCTGATAGTATCGAAGTAATGGCAGAAGCGGGGGACACTTTCACAGTGCTTGCAAGGAAGTATGGGATGGATTACCGCGAATTAATGCGGCACAACGGAAGAAGAGATAGGCCAGAGGATGCAACCGTAATAGCAAGACAAACCTTATTAAACATTCCGCAAACTGATACTGAGGCATTTAAAAGGTTACAATCTGATTATTTCCAAATAAACGGCGGGGAGCCTTGGTATTCGGGAATTTTAGGTGGTTTGGCTTCTGGGGCAGCATGGGTTGGTGAAGGGGCCGTCTGGGTTGGCGGGAAAGCTGTCGAAGGAGCTGTTTGGGCTGGTGAAAAGGCCTGGGAAGGTGCTGTTGCCACGGGAAAATTTGTTTGGGACTTACCTGGGAACCTATGGAATCTACCAGGAAATATTGCTAGAGCTGTAACAGGACAAAATGATGCAAATATCCAGACGGGAACAGTTAGGGATTTCTTAATAAATCAAAGTGATTATAAAACTGACCCCGGACTAACTAACTGTAAAATGATAAGTATATATAACGCAACACAAGAAGCAGGTTGGGAGCATAATAAAAGTAAGTCCTATGTTGAACAACAACTTGACAATGGTTGGAATTATGGAGCGCACCCAATCACAGAATGGCTTGCTAATATATATTCTGGTTATGATATTGAATTAGACTCTTTGCCTAGAAACCTTTCCATATCTGAAATGACCAGACAAGCTGGAGGGAATCCGGTTGTAATCTTTTATAAAGATGGGAGCAGGTTCTGGAATTCAAACCGCGGAAACGCAGGTCATGCTATTAGTTTTTACAATGGAACAATGATCGAAACGGGAAGAGCTGGGAATCCAAATATTAGTACCTACTTCTCTGCTATTAGGGGAAGAACTAGCGAGATGTCATTTGAAGAGTATTCAAAAGCACAAATAATTCGTAGAATTCCAAGGAGGGATCGATGAAAGGACACACTTTAATAATTAAGTTGGTGATCGCAATTTTCGTGTTGGGGTGCGCCGACAATTCTACCGCTCAAAATAAAAGCTACATTGCATTCAGTCTTTCAGCCACTGGGAGTGTGAATCTTGAGGGGCGGGAAATTAATCTTTACAGTCATTCCGATGCGATAAAACAGCTTTTCCCTACTAGTATTGACTCGCGGGGAGGAACGGCCTTTCCCTATGATAAGAGGGACTTCTTCAATATAGATGTTAGAGATGCTTTTGGTACGAACGCTGATTTATATATGCACCTCGTTGATGATGAAGTGGCAGAGGTTGCGATCGAATGGAAAGAAGAGCGTTTCCCCAATATTGTTTTGAATCTTTTTAACACGAAATTAAAAATAGAGGAATCAGATACTATCGCTGATATCAAACAAAAGATTTCACAAATGCTTTCCATCGTGCAGCAAAATAAGTTCTACTACGATGAATTTTCTAATAGTGATCATGGAGTTACCTTTTTTATTGGTTCAGATGAAAACATTAACGATCTCAAAGGTTTTGATGCACAAGTTTCTTTTTTTCAATTCGAAAACCAAAGTTTGAAAAGTTTATCGATATTTTTCTCTCATACTATCGACAGAAAATATGACCAGCCTTTGTACCGTCTTATGCAGAAACAGGGAGTTGCCAACCCAGCCGATGTGAATTTTGATGAGGAATAATAATAGTGAATTCAGCCCTGCTCCCAACCTGACCAGTGCTCCCACCTGACCAGCAACCCACCGCATCTAACCAGCGGCAAACGGGCTGCTTACGGGTTGCAACAGGGTGGAGATAATGGAGATAAAGGATTTTATCATGTTCCTGATAATATCCCTGGCTCTACCGCGTCTCTGCCCTTGAAGGTTGCAGGTGTTCTCGACTAACCTGGGAAAGGAAGGTACGCCAGCATGGCCAAACGGAACAGAACCAAAGACCTCTCCTGGCGGTATGTACCGTCGAAGGGGGTGGCAGTCGGGCGAAGACCGCAGAGTCTTCGAGCCGAGCTGCCAGGACCCCTAAGCTGCTACCCCGCCAGGATGGCTTTGATTCTGAGTACCCTCAGCGGCCTCGCCTCCGAAGGACTCAAGTACGCTCTGACCGGGGAAGCCAGTTTCAACCTGCTCAACCTCGACATGTTCGGAGTGGAGAACCTTAAAGTGTCAACACCGGTTTCAAAGTTCTGCCTTTCAATGCGTCGGCTGGAGAAAATGCCATGCGAGCAGCAGTAGAGAAGCAAGGCTAACTGTCATCACATGTGGGTGGTACTGCTCATCCCCTGTACTGGCTTGGTTGGATTGAAAACTCTCCAAGGGTACAAGTTCGGCCGCCTCGACGCTTTTGTATCGTGTCGCCATGGGCAACAAAGTATCACACAGTTCAA
>DYOB01000057.1 GCA_020720765.1 Borreliella garinii | reverse complement strand
TTTTTTGCGGGGGGAACCCTAGCCAGCCTACTGCATAAGTTTCTTCTTGGCGGAGGTGTTCCTTGAAAACTTGGAAATACTTCCTTGTACTGATCCTCGGTGTCATCTTCGGCTGGGTACTTTCAGAATCCCAGGTCATATCTCTTTATCAGGTCAGAAGAATGTTTGCATTCCAGGATACGCACATGTTTCTAACAATTGCCGCAGCAGTTGCTACAGGTGCAATTTTCCACCTGCTCCTAAACCGTAGCAGGACAAAAGATATATCAGGCGAACAGGTCGAATGGAGACCTTACCCTATCCAAACAGGCAACGTTGCAGGCGGGCTTATTTTCGGCGTCGGTTGGTATATCACCGGAGCTTGCCCCGGCCCGGTCTACGTGCTCATCGGCCAGTTACAATGGCCTGCACTTATCATAGTCGGCGCCGCTATTGCTGGAAATTTTATTTTCTTGGTCACCGTGGGAAAAGCAATTGCCCGGAGCAAGAAAAAAGAAGGCCTCCCGGTTTCGGTTGTGTAAAACAGGGCTTCAAGGCTTCGTTTTTATCCAGCCGTCCCCATCTCGAGAATGAGCTCGATCTCGCCGACGCTGAGCTTGGTAACCCTGGCTATTTCGCCCTTTGCCCAGCCCTGGTGCGCCAGCTTTAGGACGACCTGCCTCACATCAGCTCCCGGCGCTCCGTCTTTTCCCTTTCCCTTAGGGTCTGAAACTTTAGTCAGTGTTCCGAGAACTTTGACATGGTCTTCGGCTTGTCGGCCGACTTCCATTAAACGGGTCTCCGTTCCTGCCAGCCATTCGCGAGCCTTCTCCATCTTCTGGATTCTGTCCTCGATATCCTTCAGGATGGAACCGAGTTTGGAAGACCTCTGGATGGCCTCTTCGGTTTCACCTTTCGATAAAACCAGATTTTTAATCTTCTTGTGCATATCCTCGATCTGACCTGGCAAGGGTGAACTTTCAGCTTGAATGGTCTTTATTGTCCTCTCAATCTGTTGAATCAGGTTGAAATTCCGGTCAACTCCCTCTGTAGTGGAATCAAGAATTTGCCGTTTTCGGTCGAGACGTTCGAGTTGTGCGTCCATTTCCTTGGTGTAGTCTTCGAGTTTTCGTATTTCGAACTGGATCTGCTGGAGGGTATCGTGGCTGTTTGTGACCTGTTGGAGGCGCAATTCCATGCTCTGGCTGAGGTTGACCACCTTTTGGAAATCCCCGTCCATGGCCTCGAGCTTCTTCTTCTCCGCTACAAATTTATTGAGTCTATCACCGCTCTCTTCGTGTATCTTACGGATGCGTCCCATCTGGTTTTCCATCTCGAACAGATCCTTGCGCTGGAGTGCAACCTTTTCTATCTGCGTTTTAATATCTTCAATAGACTCTGTGAGGTCATTTTTCAGGGCATCTGAGCGCTCGAAAAGTTTGGTCTGGGAAAGAAAGCCCTTCATGCGCTTATCGATTTCATCCAGATTGACGACGAGGAGGTTGTATTGATCCTCGATCTTCCCGAAGAGTTTTTTCTGCAGGACATCGGACTTATCTTTATTATCAGCCAACGCTGTCCTGAAATCTTTTATCACGACGTCCTGTTCCGCCTGGAGTGCCCTCACCTTGCGGGTGAATTCCATCATAAAAGCGTCGTAGTCTTTCCGGCTAGCTTCGAGGGCTGTGTCGGCCTTATTCTGAACCGCGGTGGTCAGCTCGCCCAACTCATCCTGGAGTTCTTTAAGTTCTGATTTCAGTGTCAATCTTTCTTCCTGGGTCGAGAAAATCAGATCATCCCTCTGGCGGGTAAACTCTTCCTTCAGCCCTGAGATTTTTTCCTGGATAAATGTCTTAAAGTTCTGATACTGGTCCGTCTGCTCGGTCTGGGTTTCCTTGAACATCTGGGCGAGCCGGCTCTGCCAGACGCCTATATCGCTCTTAGTCGTCTCGATGCGGTTCACAAGGTCGGACCTTCCGTTCTCCACGAGGTCGTAGACTACCTTGAGTTTAATATCGAGTTCGCGTTCAACTTTAGTCAAACCTTCTTTCAGGGCTATCTCCCTCCGTCCTGTTTCATTATCCACGCGTTTCTGGAAATCCTCGGAGGCGTGGGCCAGGTCAGCGGTAAAATTCTTGGTAGTCGTATCCAGAACAACCTGGGACTGCTGGATTTGGGCGTTCAGTTTTTCCTGGTAATCTTCCAGGCCCGTTTCTATTTTTTTCACCTGTTCTGAAGCGCCTGACTGAAGAATGGACAGGCTTTCTTTAAGTTTATCCTGCCAGGATTTGGTCGATGAAGCAAGGTTTCTCTGAACTTCCTGGTCCGACTGCGTCAAACGGCTAACGATCTTCAACTGGAGTTCCTCAAAAGACTGGGTCATCGCTGCGTCGCGTTTCTGAAGGTCCACAAAAAAATCATCCTCGAACACCTGGAGCTTTTCGCTGACGTTGTCGTAAGCCTTAGCTTTCAGAACTTCAAGTTCGCTTTCAAGCGAGGCCATGGAAGCGTGAAGTGCGTCGGCCTGCGCCTTCTGTTCCGCAAGTGCCTTCAAGGCTTGCTGGCGGTGACTCTCTGTGCTAACCTCAAATTCTTCCTTGATCAATTCTCCTGTCCGAACCATCTGGGCTCGCAGGTTGGATTCGAGTTGGGAAAAATCCTTACCCACATCCTCGAGTTTCGTGGCTCTGTACCTAAAATCATTTTCAAAGTCCGAAAGCCTTGCTTCCAACTTTCCGAATTCAACCGACACCTTATCTTCAGCCTTCTTGATCTTCTCCCGTGTCTCTTTCATAGCGTGGCCCAGGCTTTCATCGGCGAGTTTATCCACCGAGATGGCGTGGGTTTTTAGAGTCTGGAGAAATCCCTTTTCCAGTCCCTGCCATTCCTTCTCAAGCGTCTTGACCCCGGCGGCTGCCAAGGCTTGGGCCTTGCTGACAGTGTCCTGTAAGGTTTTCTGTGCTTCCTGGATATAAGCCTGCTTTTTCGCATCCAAGCCGTGGAGGAATTTTTGGAACTGCTCAAAACGTGTCTGGGCCTCGTGGACGTTCTGGTCCACCTTGGCTTTTTCAGCCTCGGTAAAATGGCGGTATTTGTTCAGAAGATTTCCAAGGACCTCTTCATTCTTTTGGGCGAAATGGTCGACCATGGCGGGAAGTTCGGTTTCTATAGCCTGCATTTGCTCGGACGCGGTTTTAATCCTACGCCCAACTTTATCTACAAACTCGCTTTCCTCTTTGAGCCGTGTGAGGTTGTCGTCGACCTTGAACGACATCGACTCCAGGTTCCCGACCTCCAGCGTCAATTTTTCCAGGCGCTTGGCGAGTTCTTCGAGGTTCTGGGCCTTGGCTTGAAGTTCGTCCTCGGCGGTTTTCACCCTTTGAATAATTTGTTTGCTCGTCGCCTCGTGGACCTGAAGGTCCACTGTAAAGTCTTTTAAGCCCTGGGTACGCGCGTCGAGAAATGCGTCAAGTTCTTTTTGAGCCGTTTGAACATACTTGCGTACTTTCTCAAGGGAACGATTGTTTTTGTCCAGGATCCGGTAAACCAGAACAAATCCTACAGACAAGCCTATGGCAAGAAAATTGCCCATTGTAAAGTCCATGTTTTCCCCCCCCAGGGATTTTCTGCTATTTTAACCCATTGCAGCCTTTGGGAAAAGGGCCGAACCCAGCCATTTCTGCAAATCTTCGTATCGAGAGAAGGAAAAATCGGCTAAAGTGCCCGAAACAGGCCTTTTAGTCAGGTGGGCCGTCCGGAAACCCGCATTTTTAGCACCTATGATGTCGTACTGGTAGTCATTCCCCACGTATAAAATCGTGTCGGGTGCTAAGGCGAGCCTTCGGGCCAACTCCTGAAAACTATGGACATGGGGTTTGAGGGCTCCGACGTCCTCGGAGGAAAAGGAAAGGTCCCAAAGCCCGTCCAGCCCCAGGTCTTTCAGTCTATTCTTTATGGGAAAATCGCTGAGCACCGCGGTTTTCAGGCCCCGGTTCCGGATAGTCTCGACCAGGCTTTTTACACCCTTATAGACACGGAACCGACGGAAGAGGGAAAACCATTCGTTGTAGATTTTCTGTTCCACAAGGGCTTCGGCATCAGCGGCACTGATCCGTAATTTTGAAGCTAAAAGTTCACCCTGGGTTTTGTGGAAATTTTTAAGCACACCCTTGAGTCTGAGCTCGTGCCGGACTTTCTGCATGGCACGGAAAAGGTTGAGCTGGGAGAAAGCCAGACCAAGGCTGGGAAGCACAACTTCCGAACTCGGGTACAGGGTTCCATCTAAGTCAAAGGCTACGGCCCTCAGCTGGGGGTGTTCGGGCATTAAAGAAGTTTCGCCAGGTTTTCTGCGGTCAGGCCGAGGTGCTTGGCGACTTCAGGACCGGGACCGGATTCGCCGAACCTCTCCACGCCGAGAAAAGCACCGCGGGTTATCCATTTATCCCAACTCATGGAAAGCCCTGCCTCGCAGGCGGCCACTCGGACGCCATCGGGTATCAGTTTCTTTACGTGGTCGGGGTTGGCTTTTAAAAGTTCCAGACTCGAAATACTGACAACCCGGACTTTTTTCTGAGTGAGAGCTAGCGCTGAAAGAGCGAGATTCACCTCGCTACCGGTCGAAAGCAGGACAGTTTCGGGTGGGCCGCTGCTTTCATGGGCAATGTACCCGCCCTTGCGGAAATCCAACTCCCAACCTGCGGGTTTGGGAAAGGTCGTAAGATTTTGCCGCGAGAGTATAAGAACGCTTGGCCCATTTTCCCTTTCCAGAATGAGTTTCCACGCCTCTGCGGTTTCCTGGGCATCGGCGGGTCGGGTGACGACAAGGTCGGGAATGGCCCTAAGAAGGGTGATATGTTCCACGCTCTGGTGGGTCGGGCCGTCTTCACCGAGAAAAACAGAATCGTGGGTGTAGAGGAAGATACTCGGTATTTTCATCAGCGCCGACAGACGGATGGGTGTGCGCATATAGTCGGAAAAAGTAAGGAAGGTAGCCCCGAAAGCCCTCAGTCCCCCATGAAGGACTATGCCGTTAACAGCCGCACCCATGGCGTGTTCGCGGATACCGTAATTCAGTATCCTCCCCTTGGGATCGGTCTTGCCGAAAATTCCCCCGGGCATATCGGTCATGGTCGAATGGCTGAGGTCGGCGCTTCCTCCCACCAGCGTTGGTACTGCCGCGGCCAGAGCCTGGAGAACCTTCCCCGATGCCGACCTGGTGGCTAGAGATTCACCCAGCGGTGCAGGGGGTAATTGAAGTTTTTTTAGCGAATCAGATATGGGACCGAACATCTCGTTCCAGAGGGCCCGCTTAGAAGGAAATTTGGTCGACCACTCCGAAAACATCTTCTCCCAGTCTTTCTGGTTTTGAGCCCAAAGTTTTTTTCTGTCCTGGATAAATGGTCCTACCTCCTCAGCAACAAAAAAGTCCGTCTGGGGTATCCCGAGTTTATCGCGGGTCAGGGCTATCTCCTCGGCCCCGAGCGGGCTGCCGTGCGACTTGAAACTGCCAGCCTTGTTGGGAGAACCAAACCCGATGACGCTTTTGAGAATGACCAGGACCGGCTTGTCGGACTTTTTAGCTTCCTGGGTAAGTGCGAGCATTTTTTCGTAGTCGTATGCGTCGCCTTTAAGGACCTTCCAGCCGTGACCCTCAAAACGCATACCGACGTCTTCGCTCATGCTCTTATCAGCTGGCCCGTCGAGGGTGACGTCGTTGCTGTCGTAAAATACGATAAGTTTATTCAATCCCCAGTGGGCCGCTAGAGCCGCCGCCTCCGCGCTGAGTCCTTCCTGAATATCGCCGTCACCGCATAACACATAAGTATAGTGGTCCACCACCCCGAATCCGGGTTCGTTAAATTCAGCGGCGAGTTTTTTCTCTGCCATGGCAAAACCCACGGCGTTTGCAAAACCCTGACCCAGAGGACCGGTCGTTGTTTCCACTCCAGCCGTTATTCCATACTCGGGGTGTCCCGGTGTACGGCTGCCTATCACGCGAAAGGACTTCAAGTCATCCAAGGTAAGGTCGTAACCCGTGAGGTGGAGGTAAGAATAGAGGAACATGGAACCGTGTCCCGCACTGAGAATAAATCTGTCTCTGTCGGGCCAATGGGGATCTGACGGGTTATGCTTGAGAATTTCCCCAAATAAAAAGGCTCCAAAATCAGCCATACCCAGGGGAAGCCCCGGATGCCCGGAGTTCGCTTTCTGAATAGCGTCCATGCTCAAAGCCCGGCTGGATTTCGCCAATGCTTTTAATGCGGAAATTTCCATACATTCTCCTTCTTTGAGGAAAAGAATAAGGAAAAAATCACACAAGGGGAAGCCTTTGGATTATAATCCAGTTATGGAACCGCTGGTGCTTGTCGTCGAAGACAGTGAAATCGACCGACTTCTTTTAATGAAAATTCTTGAGAAAAACGGTATTTCCTCAAAATGGGTCGGAACCGGACAAGAGTGCATGGTCGAAATCGAGAGGAATTTACCCGATCTCATCCTTCTGGATATCATGATGCCCCAAATGAACGGGCTGGAAACCCTTAAAAAACTTCGTGAAATGTACACCCCCATGGAACTTCCGGTTATCGTCGTTTCAGCCCTCACTCAAAACCCTGATATGATCCAAGCCTTGAGTCTCGGTGCCAATGATTACATTTCCAAACCCATCGAACCCTCCATCAGTATTCTCAGAGTCCGCTCCTGCCTGACTAAAAGCCAGCAAGCTAAGACGATAACCAAACAACTCGCCTTTCAGAGGGCTGTATCCGAAGCGACCCAGGTGCTTCTGCCTGGCGGAGAAATAGGTCCCATAATGACCATCATAACGGGAATTCTCCTGAAAGCAGCGGAGCTAAGCAGGGTCCACGTTTTTAAAAATGAATTCAACTACGAAAGGGAACTCTGCATGAGTCTTCTCAGCGAAGCGTGCGCACCAGGGCTGGACCCCCACCTTTCACTCCCCAAACTCCAGCACGCATCCTACAGAAAGCACGCACCCAACCTCCAAGAAACCCTCACACAGGGAAAAGCCTTCCAGGGAACCCTGGAAAATCTTCCCGAACCAGAAAAGGGAGGTCTCGCCTCGTTAAAAGTCCAGAGCGTCCTGGTTCTCCCCCTTTTTCGCGGCTCTGAGTTCTGGGGGTTTATGAGTTTTGTGGACTGCAATAAAAACCGGCTGTGGTCCAGCGACGAGGTAGACCTCCTGCGCATCGTCGTCGAGGCCACGGGAATGTTCCTTGTGCGAAAGATGTCAGAGGACGAGATGTACCGTTTAGCGGTCCATGACGGACTTACAGGGCTTTACAACAGACGTTACACCTTGGATCAGCTCCAAATTCTCGTGCGGATATTCCCTCGTAATAAAGCCGATTTCACCGTGGCTTTAATCGACATCGATTTTTTTAAACATATCAACGACGAACACGGGCACCTGGCCGGGGATATGATACTCCTGGAATTTGCCCAGTTTTTACAGTGTCAATTCCGTCCCAACGATATAGTCGGGCGCTACGGGGGCGAGGAATTCGTCATTCTCATCCAAAACATCAGCATGGAACTTTCCCTGATGAAATTTGAAAGAATCCGCCAACTCATCGAGGCCGAAACCTACCATTTCCACGGTACCCCCTTAAAATTTACCTTCAGCACGGGACTCGCCAGCACAAGGGATCTCAAGGAAGGGCTGACCTCGGAAGCCCTTATCAACCTGGCCGATACCCGCCTCTACTCGGCCAAGGAAGCAGGGAGAAACCGCGTCGTCGGCTCTTAAAGTTCTGTCCTGACAGGATTTTCCTCTGGTTTTTTAACGATAAATGCCGTATAATACAGTATGAGGTGGAAAAATTATTTCTTAATCCCAGTAATTCTTTTGAGTGTTCCCGGATTGACATCCTGCAACCTTGATACTTCTTATTTCGCAGACTACGAGAACCTCAACCTGATTTCTGCTTACGACCTGAACCTCACAGGTACCTGGTCCCTCCTCTCAAACGCGGGTCCACTCATTTTCAACGATAACTATATGCAGTTTCAACAGGTCGGCGTCGGTGCCGGCCCCTCCGGCTCCGAATCCTTTCGCCTGGAAATCAAAAATCTGTTCCCCAACGGGGATTTTCAGGCGGGTTTGGGTGGGGTGTGGGTAGATAATAATTTAATAGGTACGCCGGATGTCAACACCTACAGTGAAATAGAAGTGGCGGATGCCTTTCCTGGTGCTGACTCTTTTTCATCCACAAGACTCATATCCGGCAATACTCTGAAAATTATCACCCAAGATTTATCCATGGTCAATTCTGATCGAGTATCAGTCAATCTCAGTACTTTCACTTTACCTGTAACCGCAGCGGCAATTCCTACCGGTACCTACGAGTTAAGGGTCGATTATCGAACATACGGCAACCTGATTATGCACTATTACCGTGAAAACACCGGAATTTTTTACGATCAACAGACTATCAATAAAGGATTTCTTTCAAGCGGTGGTCCGAAGAACGACCTTACTCTTGATGATTTAGGCAGCCTTCCAGGTTCGAATTTATTTGTACAATTCAATCTAATCTCAGGGAGCAACCATTTTCTAGTTTGGGGATTCAATCCCGCCACATCTCCTCCTTCGGCTCCCCCTAACAATAACCAAGTGACAATGGTAGACAACATCCGGCTGGTACGCACAGACGACGGATTAGGCGAACTTATGTTGGAAATGACCCTGCCCGACTTGCAGAGTTCATCCTTGACTTTGTTGCCTGGCATTTACGAATTTTCTGTATGGGTTCGCGACGAAGCACTTGCAGATGTCACTCCTTTGACACCTAACCGTTTCCCTTCAAGTAAAATTACACTTACCTTTACCGCAAACCAAGGGTTTGCCGATTATGTGAAAACCCAAACCTTTACCGGTCCTTGGGCCGGCTGGACCCAACTGACATTGCGTTGCGAAAACGTCCAGTTTTCTTCGGAAGGTTTGACTCCGACACAACCCGCATTACGCCTTCGCATTTCCCCTACAGACATGACAACGGGCAACGGAATCGACGCCGGCAGTCTTTTAATATCCCGTCCTGAACTTTTCTTTCTCGAGCGGTAAACGTCCTTTGTCTCCTCTGATCTACGACGGATTTCATACCCCGAATTCTATGCGGGGGGTTCTTTTTGATACCTACCTTAGCAGGGGCTGGTACCCCATGCACCAGTCTATTTTCACCATCACCCATTTTCTCGACGAAGAAGCCCTCCTGCTTAGAAAGGTTTGGTGGCTGAGGTTTGACACCCTTTCCCTGCCGGACCGCACGAGCCACCGACGCCTGAGGTCGAAAAATTCCCATTTCGAGGTTAGCCTTCAAATTCCTTTTCAACATACACCGGAAGTCGCAGCACTCTATTCCCGATACCAAAGCGGAATAGATTTTCACGGCTACGAAAGTGTGGAAGCCGCAACCTTTCCCGAGGGTCGAAACAATATCTACGATTCGAGAGCCTGGTTCATACGCAAGGATGATCAGCTCGTTGCCTGCGGCATCTTCCACGTTGGGGAAAACGCATGCGCTTCCATTCTCCATTTCTACGACCATTCTTTTTCACGATTCAGCCTAGGCAGGTATATGGTTTTACTGACTTTTGACTTCTGCCGCGAACAAGGAATCCGGTGGTATTACCCGGGTTATGTGATGGCCGGGGTGCCCAAGTTCGACTACAAACTCTTTCTAGGCCGAGAACACGCCCAGACCTTCCAACCCCGATCCACCGAGGACGCGGTTATCCACCCCAAGGACCTAGGCGCTTCCTCGGAGTGTTGGCTGAATTTTCATGAGGATCTCTTAAATATTCAGTCTATTCCCCTTCCGGAATTCTGATCCACCTCAGTAAAAACCCTTTTAATTGGTTTCTACCATGATAAAGCACTTTTCAATGTTAGAATTTCATGGTAAACTGATTTATGATTCTCCGTGATAAATACCAAGACATCAAAAAAGCTTTAAGCCGTGCCCCTATATGCTACTTGGCCGGGCCCCGCCAAGTAGGAAAAACGACCTTAGCCAGAGAGTTTTTGATGAGATTCAGCTTCGGCCTGATTTCTTTCCTCTATTAAGGGTTCTGTCCGACTCCCCTGATCGAAAAACCCAGTGGCTGATTTTGGGCAGTGCTGCCCCGGGGGTCTACAAAGGGGTTGCCGAGTCCCTTGCTGGCCGAGTGGAATTGGTGGAGTTAAGTGGGTTAAGCCTGAGCGAAATCGAAAATTCGCGTTGGCAAGAACTGTTAATCCGGGGAGGGTTTCCGCGCTCTTGGCTGGCTGCTACAGATGAAGATAGTCTAGAATGGAGGCGTCAGTTTACAGCTACAATTTTAGGGAGAGATTTGCCAAATCTAGGAGTGCAGTTACCGCTGCCAACTCTTCAACGTTTATGGTCAATGCTCGTCCATTGGCACGGCCAAATCTGGAATTCTTCCGACCCATCCCGAACATTAGGTATTTCCGAGACCACGATTCACCGGTTAACAGATTTTCTGGAAGGTATGTACTTTTTACGACAACTCCGTCCATGGCATAGTAATTCAGGGAAGAGGCAGGTCAAACGCCCTAAAATCTACCTTAGGGATTCTGGACTTTGCGCCGCGGCTCTGGGGATCCGAAATTTTGACGAACTGGTCGCCCACCCAAAAGGAGGCGCTCTTTGGGAAGGTTTTGTTATCGAAGAACTCATCCACCATTTCAAGCCACAGGAATCGTGGTTTTGGGCCACCCATAACGGGGCGGAACTTGACCTTCTTTTGATTAAAGATGGCCGCCGACTCGGTTTTGAAATTAAGCTGAACGATTCTCCGCGCCTATCACCCTCTATGCGCATTTCCAAAGAGGACCTAGAATTGGAAAGTCTCACGGTCATCCATGGTGGTTCCCATAGTTGGCCCATGGCCGATGGAATCATTGCCACACCTCTGGCTGATGTGGTTCGAGAGGGCTCCTCTATACATAAACCCTTTCTATAGTCATGGATTGATGGGAGTAACCACCCTAGGCTTATTACTTGACCACCATCAGGCTACGGACTTCGTCAATGCCTGGCGCGATGACCCTGATAAAGTAGGGGCCACGGGCTACCACATTTCCGGCTTCGTTTCGTCCATCCCAGATAGCTTGATATTCACCCAAGGCCTGGCGGCCGCGCTGTAAAACTTTTACTGAGCTTCCGTCGAGTGCGAAGACCTGTACCGTGGCAATACCGCTGTCTGTCATCTGGTACAACACAACTGTTTGTTCACCAAGTTCAGGGTTGATGACGTTGTTCAGGATTGTGACGCCGCCCTTTTGCCGCGTCACAGCACGCAGCGATATCCGGAACAGGTCCCACTGCCGTGGGTCGTTGGCACTTGCGGCCCGTGCCACGGGAAGTCCGCCAAGTGTGAATACAAACTCTACCGTCTTCCCAGCTTGGAACTCGGGGTCAGAGCCGGGCAGGCTGAAATTGAACAAGGGAGTGGGCAAGGAATCCTGGTAAGGGACCACGCTGCGCGCTTCCGGATTACCCGACGCCGTTAGTCTGAAGATTTGTTGAGGAAGCCAACGGTCGCCCAAGAGTGCGTCGTTTCGGTCGATGTCGTATAGGAGCCGGAACGCCGACCCGACCGCTGCTGCAGACATAATCCGGGCTTGCAGGTCGATGGTGACCGGAGTAAGCGACTCGGAGCCGTCGAAGTTTCGCATCACGCGGTTAATGCCTGTTTGGTTCTGTTCCCCGCCGCTGCCGTCGGATGCCCAGAGGGGTGTCACAAGGCCGATACCGATGTTTGTGGCGGGATAGGTCACCATAGGGTCTAAATCATTGGCCGAAGCATCGCTGATTTGAAGGGCAATTCCATTCAATGTTCCAATAAAAATATCATCTGCCGTAAGCGGAGCACTTAAAGTCAACATCAATTCCGTAACTCCGCCCGCCCAGGTGCCATCCGTGTTCGTCACCCCACTGACAATGGCACCAGAGGGGACGGTGAGGTCAAAGGCAGCAGGCACAATCGGCGAGCCAAAGGTGGTGCCATCGAACACCGCTTCAGTAAATTTGACAAAAAGCTGGGTCATACCGACGCCTGCAAGGGTATAAGCTATTCGCGGTGGAGTCCTCTCGATGGTCTTCACCGGACCAAAACTTCGCAGGAGGTTACCAGCTAAATCGGTAATCATTCCTGTTTCATTGTATTGGATCTCCAAGGTATCCGTCGGTTTGAAGTCGTAACCGGCATTATCAAGGATGAGGCTGAAATAGGGATCGTCCACGGTCCCAATATTCACTAAATTAGAGAAAAGACTGTTGCTGATCGAGGTATTAAAGGAATTATTTTCAATGCTTGAAAAGACTCCCGCACCCTCGACCCGAATTCCAAAATCATCTAGTGCAGTTGCCGCGGAACTGAGTCGTATACCCTTGGGGGCGATATTGGTGGATGTTTGAGTATGGTAGGGAGCCCCAAAGATAGACTGCCAGTTCGGAGTATTGCCCGGACTAGGGTTATCGGTAAAATGGAATTCCAATTGATCCACCCGGTTGTCGACGCCAATATTATCTTCGGTCACAATCTCGAAATTCAAAGCAGTAACAAGAACTGCAGGATCAAAGGGGTTTGCGGTAAATGCTGGGAAGTTGGGTGTGATCTGCGGTGCATCGATATCCCACCCGGGGTAGCCGGGGATGGGGAGCTGAAGAACTCCAGGTGTTGTAAGATCGTTACCAGCAACACCAACGAGTGTGTCCTCGTTTCCAATGACTACCGAAGGTTTGGCACCAATATAGGTATCGGCTGTGGGTTCCAGAGCATTGGCTGCGGTATCGACAACATTGGTGTTGGCAAGGACGGTAATCGTTTGACCCACGGGGTTTGTAACATCCCTCAAGTAGCCGTCCCACAACACCCCGTTCGAGCGTCCGGCCATAAACAAAAGCAGAGAGTGTGATCCCGAAGGTGTGGGAGCCGCACGATAAATGCTGTGGATAATGTCATGGGCGCCAACGCGAGCAAAACGCTCCAGGGTTCCCGGGTAGGTGAAGAATCCCGAGACTGTTACAGTACCGCTCCCACTGGCATCTCCCCATGTAGAACTGGATGCCAGGTTGGCTGCGCCAACTGCTGGTCCTGCAGTCAGGGTAACCGGTTCACTATACCTTATGTATAGGTAATTGTGGGCATCGTAAGGAGTATAGGCCCCGCCGGCATTATGCTCCGCACGCCCGGCGGCTACAGAGACAAGCACGGGACGAGTGACGTCGGTAGCTCCTGTATAGACACCGGCGCCGTTCTGTCCGTAATTGGCGATCAACCCTTTTCCGCCGGAGGCGTAGAGGGTTCCTTTGACCAAGGTAAGATTAGGAATGCTGTCGCGATGAACGCCATATCTGTCGGAGCTGGAAGCGTTAACAAGGGTGTTGCCGGTAGCGTCGGTGTTCCAGCGGCGCGCAGGTGTTGTGACTCGCAGGTAGAGAATATTGGTATCCGGCTGGGCGCCTTGGTGACTGTAAACGGGTACCGCAGGGTCAGAAAAATCGACAATCACCGCCTCAAAGGCCCTGGTACCGCTGGTGTGCGAAATGTTCCCGACACTGAGGGCCAACGTATTATTACCAAGGGCGTTGCCGATATTGGCCACCTTCTGGTTGAACGTCACCTCCAGCAAGTCGTCGTAGAGGGTGCGGGCCGAAAGAATTTCTAATCTAGTAAAATTCCACCCGGCGTCCCCTGTAGTGTCGTTATAGACATCGTTGTTGCCATTGTTGGCATTTCCTTCATTTCCTGCGGTAGCAGCCCCGACGACGCTGCCAGCAGGGGATGTTATTTGCCCGAACGCGACCCCGGAGCGGAACATCCTGGCGTAGGGAGCCCCAAAGGGAGGCGAGGCTATGGGATCAGCCTGGCTGTTGTCCGGGATTTGAAGAGTCCAGTTAGCAGTGGCCGGCAAATTCGTTCCATGATGGTACCAGTTGCTGGTAATATTCCAGATGCTTCCGTCCATATTTCCAAAAACCGCTGAGGGTAGAGTTGCAAAGACACCAGTACCAGCATTATAGGCGCCACCTCCAGGATAATACCTGTAGCTTGCGGCTTCTGGGCTCGCGAAGAAGATGTTCCCAGGATTGGTAACATTCCTGTCGGAATCAAAAGGGTTGTAGGCTGCCCCGAAAGCCGCATAATTGCGGCTGATCGTGACCGTCCCCCCGTTCGGGTTCAGTGTGCCGCGGTAAAAGATAAAATCACGCACCGTAAGTTTCGACCCTAACGTCAGCGTCAGCCCGTTAAAGTCCAGGTAGAGGTCGGTGTTGTTGAGTAACCGAATACCATTTAGACCACCAGAGGCCCATGTGCCGCCAGCACCTGTGGCAATAATTCGCACGCCATCGCTAGCTATACCGGTCTCCCAGTTCTGGTCGCCTGTTGTTCGATAATCATTCGCTTCAAGTGTAATCGATGCCGTATCAGGACCATTATCGGTAGCGGTTACTGATAAAATTCCGGCACCTGTTCCAGCCGCGCCAATACCCGACAAGCCGATGTCGTTGGCTGAAATGATGATGTTGCCCAGGGTTGTCCCGCCGCCGAT
>DYOB01000253.1 GCA_020720765.1 Borreliella garinii | reverse complement strand
GGCGCATGGTTAGCGCTTTACAAGCCTGATACACACCCAAAATCTGCCGCGATGCCCTGGCTTACATGGAAAGAAAGCAGCTCACAACTAACGAAAAGGATTCTCAAATGAACTCAAAACCCTTCTCAACAGCCATCACCAACCCAAACCAACCACGAGCTATCGCAGCGATTGGCTTGTTAATAATATTCCTTTTAGGCCTGATCCACACCGTATTGTACAAACACTATCAACCAGATGATGCTTTTATTTATCTCGTCTACGCCAAAAACTTCTTGGACGGGCATGGCCTGACTTTCAATGGTGCACTGGTAGAAGGCTACTCATCTGTGTTGTGGACAGTCTTGGTTACAGCCATATCCTGGTTTGGCATGGATCCCTTGATGGCAGCAAAAGCACTTGGCTGGAGCGCTTATCTTGCACTTGCCTTACTGCTTGCATGGATCCATCGCGGCGTAACCGACAAGCTATATGCCCCCCTATTTTCAATCAGCATCTACTTCGCAGCTCCATCAATCGCCATGTGGGCATCAGGCGCCATGGAAGCAGTATTATTCTCAATGTTCTTGGCGGCAGCGGCATTTACATATTTTTATGCACGATTGATCACCCCATCCAACCGCCTTTATTTAATCTCTGGAGTGTTGTTCGGATTAGTTTCCCTGACACGACCCGAAGGTTTCGCATTGGTCGGATCGGTACTTGCATTTGAGTTAATCCTTTTTCTTCATCACCGAAAATGGGAACTGACGGGCGCGGCCATCACTTGCTTTACTTGGGCCACCATCACGGCCGCGATGTTCATCGGTCGGTGGGTCATATACGACCAATGGTTCCCAACCACTGTGGGTGCAAAAACAGGCAACCTGTCATGGCAGATGCAACTTGGAAGCGCATATATTATCGACTTCCTAAAGCATCATTATGTATTGATCGTCGTGTACGCAGGTTCTCTTGCTTATGCGGCTGCACGGATCAGAAAATCCAATCCTAATCAATATTTTTTAGTGTGGTTTCTGACCATACTTGTCTTTGGTTATATCGCATTCAACTGGCTTGTCGGCGGAGACTGGATGCTTGGCTGGCGGTTCATCACACCGATTATTCCATTTATTGCACTAACCATAGGTATTACACTCGGGAAAATCAATTCGCGCATAAGCCCCTTGATCTTAGCGGCAGTGGTTATATCCCTGCTAACTCAAACCATAGAACTCCACACCCTATCTTCCAAACAAGTCGAATCAGACAAGGGAGATATTCTAATGGGCCAATACATACAATCGCTCAACCTCTCGCCATCAACACAGATCGCCGTCATCGATGCCGGAGCCATTCCCTACTACGCAGGTCTCCCCACCATCGACATGATCGGACTCAACGACAGCTACCTATCCAAGCTCCCCGGCGGATTCCTCCAAAAATATGACAATGATTATGTGCTTGCACAAAAGCCAGAAATCATTCAATTCCACACCAAATACATTAATGACAAAGGTGATGTCGCCCCTACAGAGGCATTCAGAGGATCCTTGGTTCTTTTCTACACTCAAGAGTTCCAGCGCTGGTATATGCGCGACACCAAATCCCCCGTGCCCCATCTTTTCGTAAGAAGAGAAAAAGCTCTAGACCACACATTTCTTGACACCTACTTCGATGCCGACTTAACCGCACGCAAGAAATTACCAGAACAGATTGAAGTCACGCTTAGAAAAACAGGCGATGGGATATGGCTAAACCAATCATCACAGCACCTTGAAGGGGGGGGCGTTTATATAAAAGCAACTACGCTTATGAATGACGGAAAAATCGTTAGCGAGTCTCTCACTCCCATCGATAACCCAATGATAAAAGGCGATGAATTCACCACCATAATTAACATCCCAAAACACAAGGAATGGACCAGAACCATTCTCTGCCCCACTCTTCTTGGCGTACAAGATTATGGTTTGTGCGCACAAAATGGAGGCATTCAGATTTCAAACAATAGACCAAGCCAACCTATCAAACTTGGAAAACCTGTCGCCCACAACGACAATAGCCTTCTATTTTTGGGATGGTCATTCCCAGAGACGAATCACACATGGTCCCTCGGAAAAAATTCTACTATTTCTTTTTATCATGACGGGCCATCAATGAATGTAGTCGCATCCATGGATATATCCCCGCAGGGAGATCAGAAGTTGCTTATGTATGCAAATGATTTAAATATTTACGAAGGCAGTATCAACTCACCTTCCACTTTAACCACGAAAGTTTTCGAGTTGAAATCAGGAATAAATGCCATTCATATCGAACACCCAGATGCAGGACAGCCAAGCCCTAACGACCCGAGACATATATCCATAGCCTTCAAATTTATTACGATAACACCATCTAATAAGTAATACCCATGCAACCACACTCGATAGTTAAGCTGATCCGCCCCCATCAATACATCAAGAACGGTTTCGTTCT
>DYOB01000252.1 GCA_020720765.1 Borreliella garinii | reverse complement strand
GAACTCTACCGGGAAGTTGACGACGACTACCGGGCGGCGGTGGCAGGACTCAAGGCCGAATTGTTGCGGAAATGGAAAATCTTGGCTAAGATGGTCGAACCGTGAAGAAACTGAGTATTGCCCTTGTTTTATTGGCCTTCCTCGCCCCCCTGGCCCTCCAAGCGAATGTTCTGGAACAGTCTATTCCTATTGCCGGACATGAATTAGGTGATTCCGGAGTGGTAGCCGCTGGGAGTGGGGGAACTTATGTAAATCCTGCCGAACTGAGGTGGACTCAGACAACGGCGGGTGGTGGTGGTCGTGCTAGTGCGTATAGACAAGTCATTGCTGAAGAGGGTTATGTTTTTGGTCCAATTGATGTTGTAAAGACTGCTGACGGATTAGTGACGCTCGATCACACTCGTGCGGCTCTCGCGCTTGAAGCTGGGATAACGAGAATTCCAGCAAATATTCGTTTGGCAACGGACTTATTGCCAGAATCCATGGCCAGCAGGTTTGGCACCGCAACAACTTGGGGCGAGGTGGCGACCTATAGAGCGAGCATGCAACGACCGCCATTGCAGCCCACTGGAACGACAACGCCACCACGGTTACCGAGGTAAATATTATGAAAAACGGTTCATCTAAAGCTCTTGAATGGATTTCAAAAAAAGGCATTGCTGGTTATGAGCCCTTTTCAGGGATTGAACCTTGGTATCTAATGCCTAAGAAGGATATTTTTGACGCAAAAGAACGATGGCCCAATGGGACAAGTACAAAAAGCCTTATCACCTTTGCACGTCGGCAAGATTCCGACGATATAGCTTGCTTTGAGGGAGCGGAGTCTGACACAGCAGAAATAGTCATTATTCATGGCTGGACCGAAGAAGGCTATGTGATAGTTAATCGTTGCGAAAATATTTGGGCTTGGATGAAATCGGTGGTTGATGACATCGCAGATTGGTCTTCATTTGAGGAGCCTAATTAGCGGATCAACCTGACAACCCGGCTTCGCCAAGTTGCAGGTTTTGGGCTGGTAGTCCGGTTTCAAATACTTGCGGACCATCCTGGTTGAAACACCGACGTGATCGGCGATTTCCTGCTGGTTCAAGCCTTGTTCTCTTAAAAAACGGGCTTTGAGCAACTTATACTCCTTTTGACACATGGGGCGGTTTTCCTTTGGTATTGTTTGGTAACAACACCATAAAGGACCGCCCCTTCTTATGTCAAAGGCGGAACCTGGAAACCGGTGATTATAGGAACTTTATCACCGGTGATGACAGACAACAGGAAATGTCAAGTTGAAGCAGTTGTTAGATGAATCTTAATAATTATAATAAGCAACCCTGAAACCATAGTTTAAGGATTTTGTTGCTGGAAAATCAGCTACGGCCATAGCATAAGTATTCGTATTTTGCATGGTCCAATCTGTTCCACGTACTAGCTTCGAATACCTTGTCGTACCAACTCCTGGTGTTTCTGGCCCTCTATAGTTAATTTCATCATTAAGATAATATCCATTTGATGTTGACCAATCCCAAACCCATTCGGACAAATTTCCAGTCATATCAAATAAATTGAATTCATTCGGTTTTTTACTACCTACTTGATGAGGACCATAGTCCACATGACCTTCGCCAAATTTTTCAGTATCTAAAACTGCATATGCACCTGGATCATCCCCAGAGATATTCGGATTTGGATCACCAGCAAATTCTTTATTTGGTACATCTTGCCCACCAAGAGCAGCTAATCTCCATTCCATATCTGTTGGCAGTCTATATCCATTCTTAGACCAGTCGGCAACAACTGAATCCCAAACGAGATCATTTCTTGCTTCTGTGGGAGGTACAATTCCCCAATCTTTAGGATTTGTACTTCCATTAATTTTATAAACAGGATCTCTTGATTCCTTAATACTTAAAAGATTACAAAACACTATTGCTTCATACCATGAAACAGTAACAGGTTTTAAATTCCCACCAAATATTGCTCGATCAATTCCTACAACTTCTTTGTAATCTTCTTGTGTGATTTCATATTGGCTGAGATAAAATGATGATACCGTTTGCTTCATTGGCGGAGGCCTTTGAATTGAGTCAAATAGCCGAAAAGCCCCACTTGGTATTGCTACCATATTAATTCTCCATTTATTTTCCATTTGTTCATCTGTTGATACAGTTGCACAACCTGACATAAAGAAAGAAAATAAAATTGCAAAACCAAGCATTTTACAACACAGAATCATCTGTTTTCCTTTTAAACTCATTTCACACTCTCCTGTAATATAAACTATTTAGCGGCGCAACGCACCGTCCGTCGAACATTGCCCTAACCTGCGAGCCGTTATTGGCTTACCACAAAATCTTCGATTTTGTGATTAGGTGACATAGGCTTGTCGCACTCGAACTCATTGTTAGGTGTAATGGACCCCTTTGTCAATACCTATTTTTGCCCTTTTTAAGCTTGCCTAAGCGG
>DYOB01000251.1 GCA_020720765.1 Borreliella garinii | reverse complement strand
GTTCAAGATCAAGTTGGGGTGCACAGAATATTTTTCTGCCAGCTCGCTTACCTTCTTTCCATCTCTGAGTAGCTCAATCAGAATATCTACTTTCTGCTCTGGGCGATACCTTTTTCTTTCCTTCATTTATGACTCTTCCTCTTCAGATAACCACCTTATAAGAACTGAGTGATTTGAGCAAGTTCATCTGAAGCAAGACATTACGAGGAATATCCTGAAACAGGAAAAATATAAGTGCAAATATCGAAATGCAATATGAAAACTTCAAGAATTAAAATTCTTGACATAATAATTAAGATAATTCTTTGAAAAGATAAATCTTAGCATGCCTATAAATATATTTTTAGAGGTTACCTACAGCTAACTGTTTTCCGTAGAGGTGATTCGAGGACTGTGATCTTATTCAGAAAAGAAAAGGGGTAACAACCTAGGTTATTACCCCTCAACGTTTTATTCAGTCGGGCTAGGGGGATTTGAACCCCCGACCCCAAGTCCCCCAGACTTGTACGCTAAACCACTGCGCTATAGCCCGATTGCAGGAACTTAACACAAGGGCGGAAATATGTCAATATTTGTAACATGAAGTATAACATTCTCCTTCTCGTGGGGCATTTGTCTTTTCTCACGGCGTGTTCGGGTGGAATCCCCCTGGTCAAAGATGGCGAGGAGATCCGTCTCTCACGCGACTACCTCGCTTACGAACTTATTTCCCCAGATGGCAATGTTTCCCACCTTGTTGGTACAATCCACGTACGCAAGCAGGGAGACCCCGGACTAAGCGGCGGCCTTTTAAACGCTTTTGAAAAATCGGACGTCCTTTTTCTTGAGATCAACCCTGATGAAATGGCCCGTTCCGGAAATCTCGTCAGGGCTCTCAACGCGCACGCAGTACTCCCTAACAACCAGAAACTTAGCGCTACAATACCCCCCGAACTCTTTTTAACTCTTTCCCGGAGACTGGGTTCTCTCGGCCTTGATATCCGCGTCCTTGAAGTCTACCAGCCTTGGTTTGTTAGTGTAACCGCTACCACAGCGCTTATTCTCAGGGAAGGTTTTCGACCTGAGTACGGTCTGGATACCACGCTGGCCGGCCAGGCACGGGCCTTGAATAAAATGATCGGCGGGCTGGAAACCCTTGACGAACAGTTTTCTGCTTTTTCAAGGGCGCCGATCGAGGAGCAGATCCGCGACCTGGAAGCCTTAGTCAGAGAATGGGAAACTATCCCTCTTGAACTCAACGGTCTCCGCGAAGCCTATGAAAGGCGCGATACAGCCAGACTCCTGGACCGCCTTGCTGAGGCATCGGCTGAAGAACCCGAGCAGCTGCGCCGGCTTATCGAAGAGCGCAATCCCCGTATGACCGAGGCCATCATTCAAGCCTCTAAGAATGGGGACAAGCTCTTTATCGCTGTTGGTGCCATGCACGTGATTGGTCCCAATTCTATACCGGTCATGCTCGTTGAAAGAGGATGGAAGGTCAGCGAGGTGGCATATTAACACTTCACTAAACGAAAAAAGACAATCCTTTGCCATGAACCTGAGTCTTATCATCGGGTTCTCGCTTTTAGTGATCAAATTCACGGCTTATTCCCTTACTGGAAGCGCCGCTATTTTCTCTGACTCAGCGGAAAGTGTAGTGCACGTCATCGCCATCACCTTTGCCAGTTTCAGCCTCAGACTCGCAAGAAAACAACCAAGCCATACCTTTCCCTTCGGTTACGACAGGATCAGTTTTTTTTCAGCTGGTATCGAAGGCGCACTTATTGTCATCGCTTCCATCGTCATCCTTTTTGAAGCAACCAGGGCCTTTGTGGCTCAAAGGATGCCGGATGAAATCGGTCCAGGTTCGATGCTGACCGGCCTTGTGATCATCGTAAATGGACTACTTGGACTTTATCTCATTAGTGTGGGTAAGAAAAGCGGAAGCCTAATCATCGAGGCAGACGGAAAGCACGTTTTAACGGATTCATTTACAAGCATCGGTGCCCTTGCAGGTTTAGGGCTGGCGGGATTGACCGGCATCTTCTGGTTCGATCCTTTATTGGCAGGTCTTGCCGGTCTCAATATTTTACGCGAGGGTTTCATTCTCGTGAGAAAAGGTTTCCTGGGTTTGATGGACAACGAAGACCCACAGGAATCCATTGCCATAAGGAAAATAGTAGAAGAGTTTTGCGAAAAAAACTCTATCACATGCCACGAGATAAAATGCCGCAACAGCGGCACGAGGCTGTGGATCCAGTTTCATTTGATATTCCAAGATCACATCCTGCTTCGCGATGCTCATTCCCTGGCCACTAAACTTGAACAACACCTTCAAGGACTCTGGCCAGATTCCCGTGTTATTTCCCACCTCGAAACACAGGGAGACCACGATAAGGTTCACGGACTTTCGCATTCAAAGGTTTGAAAAGAATACACCTCTTTGGTCTCTTAATGCTTTTAGTTTTTAGGAGCCTGT
>DYOB01000250.1 GCA_020720765.1 Borreliella garinii | reverse complement strand
TATCGTGTCGCCATGGGCAACAAAGTATCACACAGTTCAACCTCATGTAAATTCCAGCAGTCTCAAGCGCAACAGGCTCCTAGTGATGCTTTTTATCGGATCGAGGCTTTTCAAGTGGGAATAAAAGGCTTAGACAGGGCCACCAATACGGTTTAAAAGTGTTAATCGAATTTGAAATGTTCCGATACAATTTCTGGGTAATTCTCAATTCCATCACCTTCGCGTCGTAGACGGACTCGCGGACCTTCGATAATGGTGGGAATCCATTGGAAGCTATGGATTTTAGACCCCTTTAACAAGGCGCGGAAAAAGACGCCGTCAAGCGCAGCCGGATTATCCCACATCCCGTCGAACAAGAAATCGCCTAGGCTGTAGAGAATATAACTGCCGTGATATTGTTCCCAAGAATGGACTACGTGGGGATGGTGTCCGATGACTAGATCTGCTCCTGCATCAATGACGGAACGGAAAAGTATTTTGATGTCTGCCGCAGTATCCTTGGTGTTTTCATAACCTGCGTGTAGCATCACAATGTCGAAGGCCTGGTGATCCGACATTGCCTGGCGAACCGTTGAAAGACCATCCTCATCAGCCCAAAGGATCCCAGGTCTTTCGACTCCCGATTTCATCACCATTCGTCCACTAAAACCTGAACGCTCGACAGGGAAGCCCCCCAGGGAAAGCACCCGAACAGGTTGTCCACTGAAACTCGTAACAAAAGGAAGCGAGGACTCCTCGCCATCCCTTCCTGCACCTGGCGCCGGAATGCCATTTTCTTCCATGGCTTGGAGAGTGTCGAGAAATCCAGTTTCACCATAATCCCAAGAATGATTATTAGCTATCGTGAGGACATCCCAACCTGCTTTTTTCAGTATGGATACAATTTCTGGACTCACCTTAAAGTTATAACTTTTTAACCAGGGAACTTGCCACAGTGTGACGGTCGTTTCCAGGTTCGCTAGTGCCAGGTCGGCCTGAAGTATTAGGGGGAGAGTGTCGTTAAAAACATCTTTGAAATCTTTCTGCAGCAATAATGGTTCGCTACCACGGCCCGGCATCAGATCACCAGCTGCTATAAGGGTCCAAAATCCGGAAGAACGAAAACCGAAGGTTGAAGCGGTTCCCGCTTCAAAGGTCTCAAGGGTTTCAAGGGGAAAATCCGGGCTACACGAAAGGAGAGCGAGAAACCCTAATAAAAAAGGGGACAAAGTCCCCTTGGATTTATGCTCCCTGAAGCTCAGTGAAGTATCCCGTCCTCAGGCAAACTTCAAAGAGCTGGCGGCTGATAAATTCTTCGCTCTCTTTTGTGTAATCCTGGTTTTGGCGGCAGATTTTCACAAAGTAACCTGTAGGGTTTTCTTTAAGAACCTCAAGGAAAGCTGGCTGGGCCGGCGAACTTTTAATAGCAAAGTTTTTCATGATTCCCTCCATCATACTATAAATTTCGGTTCTAATAGAAAAACCTTAACTCCAACTTGACCTAGACGGAAAACCTGTTAGGATTGCTATATGAAAAATAAATATTTTATCCTATCCTTTTTTGTGTTCCTGGCCTCTTGCGCTGGGTCAGACACAACGCAAGATTATCCCCAGGCAGCCCCCCAAAAGGAGTATCCTTTGAATGAACCTTTTGAAATTCTCGGTGACAGGGTCAACCAAGGGACTGACAAGTCCGCCTGGGCAGTAAACCGGAACGAGATTCATTCCACCTATTCCCAAGTAGAACATACTTGGACACTGACGAAAGACCTCAGCGGTCTTCCTGTCTTTAGTGCACCTAATATGCCCATCGTTGAAGCAGTGACCAACCTTGCCCTGGAAGAGTCCTTGAAAAATATCATCCCTTCAGGGACTAACACAGGTGCGTTTATGGCCGGTGAAAAGTGGCCAGGGACATGGACCCGCGATATCAGTTACAGTATCCACCTCTCTCTCGCCATGATATTGCCTGGGGCCAGTGAAAAAAGTCTTCGGGTAAAAGTAAACACTTTGCCCGAAGTGATACAGGATACGGGAACTGGAGGTTCATGGCCAGTCAGTACCGATAGAACTGTGTGGAGTCTTGCTGCTTGGGAAATTTACCTTTCCACAGGAAATCGGCCTTGGCTTGATTACGCCTATGAAGTTCTAAAGAATACAGCAAGCCGCGACAGGACCTTCGCCTGGGACGCTCCTAGCGGACTCTACCGGGGTGAAACAAGTTTTATGGACTGGCGTGAACAAACCTATCCTAAGTGGATGACACCCGTTGATATTGCTGAGTCCAAGGCATTGGGGACGACGCTCCTTCATATTCAAACATTGCGCATCCTTGAGAGAATGGGAACGGAGAAGGGGGTAGGACGGGCGGAGATAGCGCAATGGAAAACTTGGGCCGACCAAGCGCAGGCGGCCGTAAACAGGTTGTGGCTTCCTGAACAGGAATACTACAGTGCCTACGAATACGGTCCCTGGCAAGGAGGGC
>DYOB01000056.1 GCA_020720765.1 Borreliella garinii | reverse complement strand
TAGGGAAATTAAAAGGGATTTGGGTTCTTCTGTCAAGAAGTCTAAACTATTTGACAGGACTGAGTGTATTGACCAGGGCAGAAAAGGATTCATCGCCACTTTTATCTTGATGGGAATCGCGGCAGATTTTTGCAATTTTTTTCATTTGCCCGTGAAAAGCATCCTCAGGGAAGGATTCCACGAGGCTGAGCCTCGAAGGATAGCTAGAGGCGCGGATCTTTTCATCGCTTGGGCATATGTGGGCGCAGAATTTCAGGGGGGGAAACGAACCCAAAATGGATTCTATTTCCTTAGTGAGTTTATCAAACTGCATTGCGGCTTCTTCGATATGCGGATGACCGAAGATCATGAAGTTAATCTTTGGAATCTGTCCAAAATGGACTTTCATCTTTTGAAGAATGTTATAAGTGAACGAAGCGGCTCCCGAGTCAGGCCGAATAAAAAATGCAAGGGTAGGTTGGTGTGCATGGATATCCTGTATGTTTCGCTCGTTACAGATGAGAAAAAACCTCGCATTTTCAAGTGTAGCCAAAGTATCTTTTGTTTTCAAATTTTTAAGCACGGCACCCCATTGGTCCAAGGGTAGAAAAGGAACGTGACCCCAAACAGTACGCTTGATGTATTTCCTCCATGGATGATTAAAACTGTCTGTCCATTCCGCCGTGTGATAAGGATAATTGTCCTGCGAGTCAAGGATCATTGGTTCAAAAAAACCTTCACGTTGAGCAGTGTTAGAAAGTTCCTCCAGAACGAGAACTGTGCTGCCAGGGTCAAGGTTGCTGAAGACGGCTACCACCTGCGATGGGCTCATACGATTCCCCCATGGGCCTTAACCACTTCCTGGAGGGCTGTCACGAGTTCATTATCAAACTTACGCCTCGCTCCGTCGCGGATAATGGCGAGTGCATGCCCCACTTCGTGGCGGTCACGGTAGGCACGTGGGCTTATCAAGGTGGCGAAGGTTTCTGAAATTCCCACAATCTGTGCTGATAATGGAATCCGTTCTTTTTTTAGACCCTTAGGGTATCCACTTCCGTCGTTGCGTTCGTGGTGGTGGAGGATGGCGTCGCGGATAAGCTCAGGTACCTCCGCTCCCCCAAAATACTCGATGCCTTTCGAAACGTGGCTTTGAATGTACTTCCATTCATCTTCCGTGATTTCTTCTTTTGTTATGATCCGCTGGAGTTTTCCAGCATCCAACATGAGGTAACCGGCGTCGTGTGCGATGGCACCTTTATAAACATCCTCGCTTTCGATCTTTGACAGTCCTATTTTCTTTGCTATGCCAAATGCCAGTTGGGCGGTGACCATGGAGCGGTCTTTGTTTTGTGTTACTTCTGCGAGTTTCTTGGGAATATCTGAAAGAGCGGCAATGGAGAAAAGGTTGTCTTCCTCGTTGGAACCCCGTGAAGTGCGCGAAGTGAGAACAGCGTTCTTGGCGAGTTCCTGGGCCTTATCGCTCAAATAATCATCGAAGTCGGTAAGGAAGGGGAAGAGCACGGGTAGTGCGGCCTCACCATTTAAAAGTGCTCCGGTTTCTAGTTTGGTTTCGACAACCTTGAGGATATCCGTCCGAAGCGATTTCTCGAGGTCGTCAATGTATGTGCGGATGGTTTCCCAGCTGAGGTTACCCTTGCGCATATCTTCGTACATCTTTTGGAGATGGTCTGCCCGTACGAGGGAACGTGTGATGTCCATTTCGTCCGTACCGCTCCGGGAAGAACCTTGGTTATACTCCAGAAGCCCAGCGTTGCGAGGACCGGGGAAAAAGGCGCTTCCTCCCGTGTTTTCTAACCCTACGGGTAGTATCCCGTAAGACCCGCGGTAGGGTTCAGATGGAGTCCCTTGAACATTTTTTCTCGACCTAACGAGGGCTAGGATAAAAAAGGTAATGACAGAAATCATCAAGAGGCTGATAGCGATAAGCATTACGGTTGTAAAAAGGTTCCTACTGCTGAAGGGGTCAAAGTCTGCTTTTCTGTCTTCGTTCAATTCGGTAATTAAAGATTGAATAGCAGGGTCGGACTGGACTATAACCGGACGTTCCGCAAGTTCAGAGAGGATCTTGATAGTTTGTGCCAATTGAGCATTCTCGGCGGTTGAATTAGTGACGACAGGGGTGTTGCGCTGGTTGGCAAGCATACGTTCCACCATAACACGCTGGGATTCTAGCTGGGTCCGCAAGGTGGAATTTTCACCCTGGGTTGAACTGACCGAGGTCTGGGCCGAGTTGAGCCTGTCCTCGGCGGCCTTGAGCTGGGCTATCAGTATCTGAAGGTCTTCGCTGCGTTCCTGGGGGGTCTCTGCCCTGGGGGTTGCATTCTGGGTGGTAGAGGCTGTATCGGTTGCAGGAACAGTCGGGGTAGCGGGAATCGTTTCGGGAGGAATAACAGCAACAGGCGGGACGTATTCATTTCTGAGGTTTGCCACATCCATTTCCCTTCTTATCCGAAGGTAGTACTGGGTCGCTGTTTGATTCGTGGCCTGGAGTTTCAAGGCTGAACGGAAAGCCGAGTAGGCATTTCTATAATTTTTTCTGTTGTATTCGATCACACCAAACTCTGTATAAGCATCAGCGGCTGTGCGTGCTTCACCCGCGGGAATCTGAGCCAACTTAGCGTCGGCTCCTGCGTAATCGTTGACTTCAAGCAGGGAACGACCCTGGCGTATCAGCTCCTGGCTAGACTGGGCGACCGCTGGAAAAACAGCAAGGAGAATAAGGACCGAGGCAAAAATCTTTTTCATAGGATCTCCTTAGTTGCTTAAAATTCTAACGACTCGGTGCCCGATGCGTGGGACTGGCATAGCTGGACCAATATAAAAGGAAGCTGGGGCTGTAGGATAACCAGTAAGGTTAAGGATTAATAATTCATTTGTAGGACTTGGTGTAGGCAAAGTCTTAGTTCCTCCAAAATGGTAGAATTTATTCCCATAAACTTTGCCAGCTGCAAATGCTGCTGCTAGAGGGAGTGGAGCGGCATGTAGTGTCCAGGCCGCAGGTAAAGTAAATGGAGCTTTGAGGTAGTAAGTGGTTGATAATAGACTACCGGTTGCGGTGGTTAGACCTTGAAAGGGAAAGGCCAACGGAGTACCAGTCAAGTTAGCACCTAGTCCACCAAAGAGAAGCATATAGGATTCTCCATAACTGTTAGTATAAACATCTATGACCGAACCTATTCTTGTCACTGCTACTTGTGTTACTCCTGTATCTGTGGTATCGGTACCTGTGGGAATTGGATAATAGCCATCATGGAAACTCCCTAAATTGGTTGCACTGCTTCTTCCTCCAACTGTATGGATGATGCCGTTATAAAAAAAACTTGCACTATTTTCATATCCAACTACACTCCTATTTGCCCATAATCCAGTAGCTAAATCATATCTTTGAAAGGTGTTTCTGTTTGCAAATGCGCCATTCCAGTTCAGTAAAACACCTTGTGTCAGGTATAGATAGTTACCTATGACAAAGAGTTCTGCGTTTGATCTTGCCTCAACAAGATTACCTCCAGTTGACCATGTGTTCGTGGCAATGTCATAAATTTGGGTTATATTTTGGTTAGCTCCCGTAGTACTGAATCCTCCTGCAATATAAATCTTTCCATTGACACCTACCACACCAGCGAAGGTGACGGGTGTCGGGATCGTGGTTACATTGGGATACCAAGTTTCGGTAATGGGATCAAAGACATCAATTTGCGAGGCCATTGTGACAGTGGGTGTTGGAGGATTAAAAGTCGTTTGTTGCCCCCCCACCACCCATAAACTTCTCAGGTAAATTTCTTGTAAGCTGGCTTCTCTGGAACTTCCTTCGTAGTCAAGAAGCAAGTTACCGTTACAAGTTGTGAGTGATGCGATAGCCAAGAGGGTTAGGATATGTTTCATCGAGTATACTCCTTAAAATCCAAAATAAAAGCCGAGTCCCGCTTTAGGAACCAAGAAAACTCCGTCCGTCTGTAGAACCATGTCTAACCCCCCTCCGGTCCGCAAAAGGAAACGCGCAGGAAGCCGCCATTCAAGGCCCAGGTGAGCGCTGAGGAAACCTGTGAGGAGACCTCGCTGATCTACGGCAGCATCCGGACGTTTGTCGAAAGCCTGGACTATCACAGCACCTGCACCCAAACCCGCATAGGGGGCAAAAAGATCCATACCTTGAAGAAGTCCGTTAAAGATATAAACGGTGTAGGCGCTCAAACCTATGTTTGCAAAGGAGATTTGCGAGTTAGTGGTGTAGGCCAAACTGTCGTAAGTCAGCGTCAGCCCGGCGTTCAACCCCGTAAGCCACGGTGTGTGGAATTCCCAACCGACACCGGCCCCCCACGACATTCCAAAATCTTTTGAAAGCGGAAATGAAACCCCGCCACCGACACCAAGCCATTGGGAGGCGGGGGCTGACGAAGCAGCGCGTGCAGGATCAACTATTTTCTCGACTGCTGCGGAAGGAACGGCAAGGTTACCGAAGCTGATATCGACAAAAACACCGATTTCCTCGTCAAAATCGACGATTTTCCCTTTTATGATCGTCCCATCCTTGAGAATCACCTGGACTACCAGGTCCGCTAATGCAGAAAGTGAGGGTTCCGTTCGAACGATATCCGTTGATAAGATTTGTTTTTCCTGCCCAAAAGTACTGATAGTGATTGTACCCGAACCCGCAGAAACTATGTCACCGAAAAGAATTTCGCCGCTTCGAAGAAAGATCACTTCAGCGGATAAACTGGTAAGAAACCCTAGAAAGACAATGAGAATGAGGCCGCGTTTCATAAAAACCACCTTTAAAACCATGAATTCGGTATTTAATTATCGTACCAAATGGAGATTTTGTAAACACTTATTTTGTTAGGAAAATCCCCATCCCCTATTTCGAAAAGGGACAATTAGGTATAAAATGGTCTTATGGAGGAATGATGCCGGAAAAACGAAAAAAAACCGAGTCGGTTTTAGCATACAAATTTGATAACTTTATGTCGGGTGGGCCGAGGGCGATTTTTTTAGCCCTCTTTGTGACGTTTATCTTGTTTTTTGTCTTTACGGCAATTTTAAGGATGGGTGTCGATTTCTTTCTCCAAGGAACACCACTTGAGGAGGTCTTCGGAAATCTTTGGCTGAACTTCCTCCAGATAACCGACGCCGGCGCCATCGCTGAGAACACCGAGAGTCCTTTTGCCATGAAGGTAGTGGGGATTCTTACCATGGTGATAGGATTGATTTTTTTCAGTGCCCTGGTAGCTTTTATCACCACGCAGCTTGATGCCAAGATTATCGACCTGAGAAAGGGACGAAGTGCAGTAGCGGAAAAGGACCACGTTCTTATCCTTGGTTGGGGCAATACAGTTGTCGAGATCATCAAGGAACTCATCATAGCGCATGAAAGTGAAAAAAGAGCCGCAGTCGTTGTTCTTTCAGAACTTGCAAAAGAAGAGATGGACGACTACTTTGCCGAACACCTTCCGGTAAGAAAGACTACACGCATAGTGACACGCAGCGGAAATACGAGCTCGATGGAGAGCCTCCGGAGGGTGGGTATACTTACCTGTAAGTCCGTCATCGTTCTGCCTCTTTGTTCGGATTCTGCCGACGAAGAGGAAAAGAGCATCTCGGATTCACGTGTTCTTAAAACGCTTCTGGCTTGTATAGCCTCAACAACGGACGATCCCGTCAAACCCCATATCGTCGCTGAAATTTTCGACCCGGTTAAAAAGGAAGTTATGCAGGCGCTTGATCCCGATAATATCACGATGGTGGAAACCGGACGGATGATAGCAAAAATCATAGTCCAAACATCGAGAACCTCCGGGCTTGCTTATGTCTATAACAGCCTTGTGGGTTTTTCCGGCAGTGAAATGTATTTTTACAAACAACCCTGGGACCAGATTAAATTTGCGGATATCAAATATCGACTCGAGGACGGTATCCCTATGGGAGTTCGTACTCCGGATAAGGGTTTGATGCTCAACCCTCCGGGTGACTACCGTATGGGCGATAACGATGAGCTTGTGGTCATCGCAGAAGACGACTCGACCATCCGGGTTTCTAAAAAACCTCTCTTTTCACCTGTGGCACTACAGCTGAATAACTCAAAAGTGGAAAAGACCCTGGAAAAAGAACTCATCATCGGTTGGAATACGAAAGCACCGACAATCATCGAGGAATACCATAAATATATTCTCGAAGGCTCGGTGATTGATTTAGTTCTCACCTCGGAGGAAGACCGCCAGCAGGCGCTAGAACTTGCTCGAACCTACCCTCAAATCCAAATCAGCATCCTCGACATAAATCCATTAAATATCGAGGAGTTAAGAACGGCTGATCTCGATATGTACCACAATGTCATCATTCTCAACCCCAATGATGAAGATGCTGAAAGGATCGACTCGCATACCATTACTATTCTTCTTATGATTAAAACGGTACTAGAAGAGATTCGTCATAGGTCCCGGAGTCCTGTGAAAACCCAGGTGATCACCGAGGTGATGAATTCGGAAAACCTTGAGCTGATCTCGCGCACCGGCGTCAATGATTCGATTATTTCTTATCAAATGGTTTCAAAAGTTCTTGCACAGGTTGGCGAGAATCCAAGGGTGCTTGAAGTGTACGAAGATTTATTTTCAGAGGAGGGTGCAGAGATTTATTTAAAACCCATTGAACTCTACCTGAAGGACCTGCCTCCAGAGCTAAGTTTCGCAGACCTTATGGGTCTTGCGGAGAAGCGGGGTGAGATTCTTATCGGCTATCGGTACAAACTCCGGGAAACGCAGATGGAGAATAATTTCGGCGTAGAAATCAACCCTCTTAAAGGTACATTGATCCAACCTGAGTCGGGTGACCGTCTCATTGTCTTATCGGAAAATGAACTCTAAGAGACCTCTGTGCCTCGGTCTCTTTGTTGGGACTACCGAGGATTCTTACGGGCATGCCCTTTTAAGCGGTGCTTTGAATGCCGCTAAAGAGATTAATGCCCAGCTCGTTGTCTTTTCAAGCGGGACTATCAATAGCTTTCATGGCAACGAGGCCCAGAGGAATGTGCTTTATGACCTCGCAGGACCAGAATCATTCGATGCTTTTGTTCTGGCCGGAAGTCTGACGCATTCTGTATCAGTGGAGGAAATGTCCAAGATTATCGAACGCTTTCAGCCTGCACCTTCCGTGAGCATTTCGGTGCCAATTCCGGGGGCATATTCAGTGATGACTGATAATACTCCGGGAATGCAAGATATGATGAAACACATCCTTGATCTTCACGGTCCCGTTGAAATGGCATTCATCTCTGGCCCCTCGGGTCAGATGGAGTCCGAAATCCGAAAAAAAATCTTTCTCGATTCCTTAGAAGCGACGGGAGTAGACCGAGGGTCAATTCCGGTTTATACCGGGGACTTCACGTGGGAATCAGGGAAGTTGACGGCAAAGCAAATTCTTCTTGATGGCGGCCTGAAGAATTTAAAAGTCCTCGTTTGTGCAAATGATAGCATGGCCCTCGGGGCAATGGAAGAATTTTTGGGTGCCGGAATAAAAATTCCCGGACAGATTTGTGTGACGGGGTTCGACGACATGGAAGAGGGGGCTGTTTTTTCGCCGTCTTTGACCTCTGTTCGACAACCCGAACCCGAGGTCCTCGCTTATCATGCAGTGAAACTGGCTTCAGAACTTTATAATAAAAAGCCTTGCGCGAATATCCTTCTACCTTCGGTACTCATAGTCAGAGAATCTTGCGGAACACCTGTAGTCAGCGGAAGTTGTAAGGATGAAAATTCAGGAGGGTTGAATTTTGATATTAAGAAATTCAAAGAAACTCTTGCGATTCCGGATAAAAAAGTTGTTCTGCCTGCATTTCTGAAACTCTGGGATGAATCCATATCAAAAATTACTTCCTTTCGTGACGCAGAATGTGTTCTGGAGTCGCTGTCCTATATTTTAGAAGATTTTGAAAGGCAACTGGCAGCGGATATTTTCAAATTGGCATCTTCGAGGTTTTTCTCCATTCAGCATTTACGGGAGGCCAGACTAAGACTTAGTGCAGAAAACCGTATGAACCGTATGCGTGATGTCACCGAGGCATTTATCACTTGCTTTACACCGGAGGATGTGTATGAGGTGATCGTCGACCATCTGCCCATGCTTGGTGTTTCCTGGCTTTCACTTGCACTTTTTGAGGACACCTTAAAACCCTTTCATGATTCAAACCTGGTTTTGGAAATTGATAGAGAGGGGCATAAGATTACGAATAGTCTTGGTAAGGTGTTTCCCTCGCAGCGCCTTCATCCTTTGGATACTCGCCTCATGTTTTCCCAGGCTGAACTAACGGTTATCGAAGCCATCTATTCGAAAAATGAAAGACTTGGATTTGTTCTTATAGGCACAACCCTCTCAGGAAGTCTTATCTGCGGAGCTCTTCGAACTCAAATCAGCAGCGCACTGCATAACGTCAGGTTGATAGAAACTCTGAGAAAAAACCAGGACCAGCTGATCCAACAGGAAAAACTCGCAGGTTTGGGTGCCCTTGTCGCTGGAGTAGCGCACGAGATCAATACCCCATTGGGTGTCGCTCTCACTGCCTCTACCTTTTCACAAGAACAAATCGAAGATTTAGCCCTCCATTTCCAGCAGGGGAAAATGACCCGTAGCGAGCTTGAACATGTGCTGGATGATATCAGAGTGGGTTCAAACCTTATCACTGTAAACCTCGAGAGGGCTTCGGCCCTTGTCCAGAGCTTTCGGCAAATTGCCAGCGACCAGGGTAGCGACTACCTTATAGAATTTCCCTTAAAGGCCTATATGGATAAAATCTTATTAAGTTTGGCACCCCAATGGAAACACCGGCCCATCACAGTTGAGATATCCGGATCCGATGCCTTAACAATTTTGGGTTATCCAGGAGTGATCTCGCAGGTCTTTACCAATCTACTTATCAACAGTCTCAATCACGCCTTTCCGAACGCAAGATCAGGAAATATAAAATCTTATATTCATGAAGAGTACGATTACGTACGTTGGGTTTTCCAGGATGACGGTGAAGGAATAGACAGCCGGAATCTTTCACAAATATTCGATCCCTTTTTCACGACTAAACGCGGACAGGGTGGTACAGGTCTGGGGCTGCATGTCGTCTACAACCTTGTCACGGGAACTCTGGGCGGGACCATCAACTGCAGAAGCCAGCTTGGAGAAGGAACAACTTTTACTTTGAGATTTCCCAGGCGCCTTACAGAAAAAAAAACCGCCCCCTAGAGGGCGGTTCCAATCATACTATTAACTCTTACTTGATGTAAGCCAAGGGGAACATACCGGTCAGGACGTGACCTGGATCTTCCTGGTTAGTCCCACCGATGAGGACCCAGACACGAAGGTTGCCTGTGCCGCCGGCGCTCAGTGTTGCGCTGCCGCCGCTGACATTGTGGGTTTGGCCGGTCACCACATCGCGGTAAGTTCCGTTGGGAACATTCGTGAAGGTAGCAGTTCCGTCCAGGGCGACCAAGGCGAAGCTATCCACGGTGCGTCCGTCGTTCATGGTTCCAGTGAAGCGGCGGCGGAAAGCCATCGAGCCGCTTACGTCGGCTGTCGAATACTGTCCCTTCTGGAGAGCAGGAACTGCTCGGCGGATCAGGTTGAGGGCCCTGATATGTTTGGCCAGGTCGTGGTTCAGCGTAGTAGCCATGGCGCCCGTGGCGTTGGAATACTTGCCGAAGTCGCTTACTGTCACACTGCCTTCAATATGGTCTCCGAAGTAAGCGCGGCCCGTTGCGCTCAAGGGAGCATTGGGACCGACGTCGATCACTGCACCTTTCTTGAACTCGATCTCCGAACCGTAATAGATGGTCGGGATTCCGCGGAAGGTGAAAATCAAACTGAGCTTCTCGGGCCAACTTCCGGTGTAGCGTTGGTTCTCGGGAGACTGGTCGGGCGCGTAGTCGTGGCTGTCGATGTAGGTCACGTTGAAGGTGGAGTCGTTGATCCAAGGATCTTCAGCTAAAGCCATACCCCAAGCGCTGCCAACACTGTTAAATGCCCAGTGCATGGTGAAGTCGATGACATCGAGTCCGGAACGCATGCTCCAGTCGGGTGTGTGGTAGTTGTTGCCATTCAGAAAAGCGTTCGTGCTGCTCGGCTGGCCGTTAGCGTCATCGTTGTCGAGGTACTGTTGGCAGACCGATCCGCTGGTTGAGGGGTTGATTTCTCCGTTGATGGGGCGGTCGATGGCCGGATTACCCGTCGTGGACCAAGGATAGTTCACGGTCTCCTTCCAAGTATAGAAAGGTACTGAAATAGCGGGTATGCCTGCGTTCCAGATTTCTCCATTGCGGCGTACGCAGGCCTCGCCGAAGATAAAGAAGTTGTCTCCGCCAGCCTGTTTGAACTGAGGTATAAACTCCTTGTTGAAGACCAACCGTGCAATGTGCTTAACCGTATCGATGCGGAAGGAATCCACACCCATGTTGATGAAGTTGATGTAGCTGTCCCTCAAATATTCGGTGACGTTGGGGTTTTCCGTGTCCAAATCCTGGCAGTCGCCAGCGATGGAGCCGATCTGAACCTCGTAGGTTTCCCAACCGCCTTTGAAGTCCCAGCTGTGGTAGTGGTGTGCTGTGTCCAAGGGTTGGCGGCTTGCCTTGATACGGGCCTGGAATTGATTTCCAGGGGTCAAACTGGCGTAGGTACCACCCATGGCGGCCGCACCCTGTTCAAGGAATGAATTGGCCATGAGGTCATCAGGAGATTGCCAGTTGAGGTAGTTACCGTTGGCGTCGGACTGGAAGAGGGAGTGAAGGTTTTCCTCGCCGAAGTTCCCTGTGTGGTTCAGAACTATGTCCTGGATGATGCGCATATCACGGGCATGAACGGCGTCAATCAAATCCTGGTAGTCGGTGTCGGCGCTGAGATAACGGGGGTCGACTTCGCTATGATCCACCGCGTGGTAGCCGTGGTAGTCGTAGCCGGACATGTTTTTCACGACTGGTGTGACCCAGACTGCGCTGAACCCGAGGGCTTTAATGTAATCCAGTTTTTGGATCAATCCCTTGAAATCGCCTCTCCATGCAGGATCGGAGTCAGGGTTGCCGGCTTTTGCATCGTCCCAGCAGTGGATGTTGTTCAAGGTGTCGCCGTCGTAGAAACGTGTGGTCATCAGAAAGTATACAGTCTCTTCACGGAAGTCGCCGCGTGGCTGTTGGCCGATATAGTAGTTAAATCCTTTTTCATAGGTGTTGCCCGCTGTATCTTTTACAAGGAAACGGAGCCTTGTGGTGGCGGCAATGTTAAGTTCTGCACCCTGTACGTTTGCTCCAGCTGTTGTTGCGTAGATTGGGCTGCCTGTGGTGGGGGTTGTACCGTTGGTTGTGTAATAAGCCGTGATTCCGCCTACATTATCCGTAAGGGTAAATCTGACCGTGGTTGCACTGGGATAACCGCCAGGAGCCTTGCTTGCAGTGATGCCGGGAGCAGTAAGGTCGTAGCTTGAGTTGATATCGTAGGTGAAACTATAGACAGAACCGACCTGATCCAAAACGTTGCGGCCTGTTGCTTTTACAGTCTGGGGTGAGCTTGAAGAGTTTAGGGTAAAAGGTCCACTGTAAACTGTGCTCGAAGTAGTTGGGGTAGAGCCGTTAGTTGTGTACCAAATATCGTCGTCGGATCGGGTGCTCGTCAGGGTGATCTGCTGGGCAGTGTTATATTTTAGCGTGGTGTCAGGGGAGCTGGTGATGACGGGTACGGGCGGGATATCGATGTCGTAGTCGTACCAAACGCCGTCCTTGTACCACCATTCTCCGGTGGTGCGGCTGAGGTCGATGGTTTGAGCGGGTTGGCCCAGGCCGGCTATGGGTGTATTAAAGATCAAACTTGTGCTGGTGGCATTCGGGAGTGAGAAACTGAACCAGTTTCCGCCTGTGGCGTTCATGGCGACACCGGGCCAAGTTGTCTGGGCGTAGGCACCGGCGGGGAGAACGATCCAATAGTGAATCTTGGTGAAACCGTAAGCGTGTACAAGAATCCCCGTCGTTGCGTCGGTAACCGTATAGGTTTTCGAGGCTACTAAAGAGGACGTGGCTCCGGTTTTTATTGCGTAAGCTTTAACGGTCTGGGATCCTAGGGGAAGGTTGAAAGTATTTGTATAAGCGGTTTTAGTAGCCGAACTGGTGGGATCGCTTCCGTCAACTGTGTAATAAATAGTTGCATCCGCGGTGCTAGTAGTGATGGAAATGGAAGTCGTGATCTGAATAGTAGGTCCGGCCGGTGCGATCACGGGGGTTGCTACAGTTTCAATTTCCTCGGCTGAGATGGTATAGGTTTTCTCCACTACCGCAGAAAGAGCTTTTCCAGTTTCTTTTGCGACAGACTTCACGGTAAGAGTGCCTTCTGTCGTTAAAGTAAAAGGAGTGCTATAAGGGGTAGAAGATTCTGATGGTGTCGACCCGTCGGTAGTGTAATAGATACTTGCATCGGGCGAACTAATTGTTACTTGAACCGATTCTTCGTAGTTCCCGGAGTCAGGGGTAATCGAAGGAGCAGCGCTGACACCGCTGGCAGAAACAGTAAAGAGAGCCTGGGTCACAGGACTGGGGCTTCGTTCACCAAAGTACGCACGGGCTTTAATAATAACTGCTCCCGGGGTATTGAGAGCTATTGGTGCTGAATAGAGGGATGAAGTCTTGGAGGGGTCGTTGCCGTTTGTCGTGAAGTAGATTTCAGCGTCTTGGGTGAGTGAACTCAATCCGATAAGCTGGCCTACGGGAACGTTTCCATTCGCAGGGGAAAAAACAACAGGAGATACTGTGCCCATGACCGGTTCAACAGGCAGGGATGAATTGCCGGATTTGACATCAACGGTGACCTGGGCGCTGAAAAGCTGGGTCCCTGTGGTGCCTCCGTCATATCCCTGGACTTTTACGGTCCAGAGGCCGGGAACAAGACTGGAGAACTTTACAGCCGAAGACCAGCTAGTCAAAGTTTTTATCTGCGTACTGTAACTCGGGTGCTCCATGGTGACGACAACGGTATCTGTTAGGCCAATTGCCTCAGAAGGTTCGTTGACGGTCAGATCCAGGGTGCCGGGTACGATGGGCAGAACCACCGGGGGGGCTGTTTCAACTGTTGGGTTAGAACAGGAAAAAAAGACGCCTATCAGCACCAATGCTGATAGGACGGAAAAGGTTTTTATTAAATTTCGCATAACTTTCTCCTCCATGGAAACGTTTCTATACATATAGCCTACACCCAGATTTCAAAACGCGCAAGAGGAAATTTTTAAAATTCTTAATTTTTTTTCCAAATATAAATCATTGATATAAAGCAAAATAAAAATATTTATTCATTTCAATGAATATTAATACATAATATTCAAATATTAAATAAAAATGAGGACGTTTCCAAGAGCCTGATTTGTTTAAAAGCTTACCTTTTGTGATATATTTCCCATAAGGAGTCCAAATGAAATCTCTTATCTTAAAACGTTGTGTTTTAATGCTACTATGTCTACCTCTTCTTGTTGCCTGTACGACCACTCCAGCTATGGAACAAGGAGCGGTCATAACGCAACCCCCCCCGGAACAATTAGGACCAAGACCCGAACCCGTTCCGGCCATGACCCGCCAGGAAGCCAAGGACATAGTAGATCGATATACTTGGATGGTAAAAATTGTGACGTTGGGAAATGAGAATCCTTCTCTCGTTTCGTCTTTTGAAAAAAACGTTTTAGTGTCCTTGAGTCAAAAGTATTTACAAATATTGGACTCCGAATATTCCGAGATTGAGCGGAAGAATCAAATTGAAATGGCTAAACAGGGGGGGGCAAGTGAGCAGAGTTTGAGAAGAATGGCCAACCGGCCTCTTTCCAATATCCTATTAACGGTGGAAATTCGTACGACGGCGGAAAGGGCGGAGAATTCCCGGGGGGTAAATGCTCGTGCAGAAGTTAATACTAGAATAATTCGATCATCTGATGGTTTGATTTTGGCGAGTTCGCGGTTTCCCGGACTAAGAACCTATTCATTTCAAGATGATTTGAATTTTGCCCGAGAACTTGCGGCGAGAAATGCTATATTAAATATTTTACCACCGTTAATTGATCAGGCGGTTGAAAAACTTTTGCAGGAACTTATGAAGTAAACTTGGCTTTTATTATACCTTCTCACGAGGAGTCTCTATGAAATTAAGTCTAATTTTTCTTCTGTGTCTTACCATGACTTGCGTGTCCATTGTTTCTTCCTGCCAATCCGCCCCCCCCGAGGTTCAGGGGGCCGTCGTTGCGCAACCCCAGGTAGAAGAACAAAAACTCCTACCCGAACCTTCTTTTGAGGTAACACTTCAAGGAACGAAGACAATGTAGGATCGTTTAACCTGGATGGTGAAGGTCGTTGGATTGAACAATGAAGACACCTCCCTTGTCCGTACTTTTGAAATGCGATAGCGAATTCTTTGCCCCTGTTAATTGATCGTGCAAAGGATAGATTGACTAGGAGCCTGTTGCGCTTGAGACCGCAGGAATTTACTTGAGGTTGAACTGTGTGATACTTTGTTGCCCATTGCGACACGATACAAAAGCGTCGAGGCAGCCCAGCTTGTGCCCTTAGAGAGTTTTCAATCCAACCAAGTCGATAAGGCAACCAAGGAAATTTGACTTTCGTCCACACTCCCACACCCAGCTAAAACC
>DYOB01000249.1 GCA_020720765.1 Borreliella garinii | reverse complement strand
CCGGGCGGACCTCACCCTTTCGGGGACGTCCCCGTTTCCGTTTCGCCTTCTTGGGAGGCACTGCATCCGCTTTCTTGTTGACCGGCGTCTCGCGGACCGGAATCGCCGTCGAATCGCGGTTTATGTGGCCGACCAGTCTTCCCTTCTGGTAATCCTCGATCAATCCGTTCAGGGTCTGGGTCATCAGCGGCTGGGAACAGAACTCCGCGTTACGGCGGGAAAAAGTCGGCGCACTCGGAACGCCGTCCAGGAATCCGCAGATGGTCCTGAGGTTCGGATCGTTCAGAAGGCGGTTCCGCAGTCCTTCGATGGTCGCTATCCTGAAAAAGCTTCGGGCGAAAAGTGCACGCATGATCGGCTCATTCGCAAAGGGTTTCCGGCCGCGGGGTTGTATCCGCATCGCGATGCTGGGCTGCGATTCCTCAATCAGCCTGAGCATTTGGAGCAAGCAGCGGTGCTCGGCAGTCAGATATTCCTCGAAGGAATCCTGGAGATTGAACGAAATCCCCATCATTGCGCTCCACCAAGCATTTCTGATACGGTCTTCATCGCGGGGGCTCCCTTCCTTTTGGATTCGAGTCTGGACAACCCTATCCTACAGGAAAATGCCCCCGCTTCCTATCGAAAATAAAAGCGCCTCCTGCTTTTTGAAAGAGCCTCAACTTAGTATCGATTATTTACTGTTCAACGAATCCATATACCTGAAATTCAATCAACGAGTAACCATACTGATGATCTTCTCGAGCAGTTCCATACATTCTTACGTAACGCCCGGACCCTTTCAGGCCAACAATTTCATCCTCCCAGGGACGATCAACACCAGTAAAGATCTTTGTCCAATTTTTGGCATCATCTGAAACCTGGATTTCGAACTCACTTGCAATAGAATCCCAGGAGAGCTTTATGAAATCGAGGGTAACTTTTTGCCCCAAATCAACGTAAATCCATTCCGGATCATGTTTTTCAAGACTTCCCCAACGTGTATCCTTATTCCCATCAAAAGCCTTTTCCGGGGTTACTGTATCATCTTCATTGGAAGAAGAAAACGCTGGTTTCCCTTCTGATAGCAATTGGCCTCGTAGCTTGGGGGTCACATCAAAATACTTATCCACTAACCCTTGGTGAGAAAGAGTGAGAATAAAAACAGTATGGGGATCAATATAAACACCCGATGTCCCGATATACTCCCAAGCAAAATCATCTGCAAATGTATCTTTTAAAACTATTTTGCCATTAGTCACTTCCATCACCATCAGGCCGGTGGGGGCGGTCGGATATGCAACTTGTACTGTATCCCCAGCACTGTAAATGATGGCTTTTGACTCCCTCACAATCGCTTCAACTGTTTCACTTCGTGCTAATTCTTTTCCATTTACATCGAACAAAATGGCAAAACCGCCACCAACTTCGTAGGTCCCGGTTACAAGAAAAGCGTTCAAAGATTTGAGATAAGCGACATCATAAGTGTAATACTCAACCTGGTTTTCTATACGAAATGGCTTAATGATAGTCTTGCCAGAAGGGACTTCGATTACACTAAAAAACAGATCAGCATACTCGCGATCATCAACAAATCGTTGCCACAAAAGGGCAGCTCTGTTTTCACTACCGGCAATAAGTGGCCACCAATCTCGGGTTTCATCACCCACCGCAGTCTCTGATTTGGCAAGAAAATCGCCGGTCGAAGAATAAATGTGGGCAAAAACATCATCGCCAGAACCAAGCTCATCGACGCCACCGCCATTGACCCAATCTTCTGAAGTAAAGATGACAAAATGTTCTCCACAAGCAGCAACGTGTGCAGAATGTCCACCAGGATAAACCTCAAGTGGATACGGATTAATCGGCTTTAAAAAACGATCATACACACCATATCGCTGGGTCACCTGAGTTTGATTATTCCAACCGTCCTCCATGGTGATCATGATGTTCCCCGCTGAATTGATAGCACTACTCGCAGGTTCCTGTGCTTCGGGGTTTGATATGATCACTTCTGGGCGTAAAATCTGGCTTTGTTTAGAAAAAAATGAAGCATAAATATCATGCGGCCAGCTGCCATCTTTATCAATCCCCGTGGGTGGGATACCCGAACTAGACCAAATCGCCCAATACATTCCATTATCAATTTCAACAATATCAATACCATGTTGATAAGCTCGAAGATCAGACTCCAATTTGGGCGTCCCCCACTTTGGTATCGAAAAACAGGAAATGAGAAAAAAACAAAATCCTACTAACAAAATCCAAAAAGGGGTTTTGTTTAAAATTTGCCTATCCATAGTGACCTCCTAAAATATTCTCATAATAGTATATCTTATGATAAGACTTGCGTCAAGTAAGACTTTACTAAATTAAAATTTATTTATCATCTTCAAAAACTATGGTTCGTCCCTCTATTCCTTCTCTCGACAAAACAGCATCCTGAATCCGTACAACAACACCCCAACGGTCCTGCAGCCTGACTCCGATCGGGCT
>DYOB01000248.1 GCA_020720765.1 Borreliella garinii | reverse complement strand
AGTTGCGGGCGGAGCGATAAAGAATTAGTGTTAGGGTATGTTAAGGTCGATCGACTGTCCCGCCGCTGTTGCGGGCGGAGCGATAAAGAATTAGTGTTAGGGTTCGCTGAAAGCAATCGTTATGGTGAACTCCGTTGCGGGCGGAGCGATAAAGAATTAGTGTTAGGGTACTTGAATCTCGTTGAAAAGTACCGCCTTCGTTGCGGGCGGAGCGATAAAGAATTAGTGTTAGGGTATTAAAATAGAAAATCCTTGAATATCCTTAGTTGCGGGCGGAGCGATAAAGAATTAGTGTTAGGGTAAGCGTTTTCCGTCATCAACTTTGACTGTTGTTGCGGGCGGAGCGATAAAGAATTAGTGTTAGGGTCCCTGAGGATATCCGGCGCGTGAATAGTCCGTTGCGGGCGGAGCGATAAAGAATTAGTGTTAGGGTAGATCCCTATATAACCCCTTTCCCGTAAAAGAGTTATATAGGGTATTTGCTCGAAAAAAATGGCTAGAAAAGCCTAAAAGAGGGTGAGTTGTTCGGGGTTTTTGAACGCCGGATCGCGACAACTGCTGTGATAAGAGAGAATATTCTCGTACTGTTTGTCCGTTATCCATACAACCTCCACGTGTCCTTCGTTTGGTAAAGTCGACTCCACATACCGTCGGAGAGCCTCCATTTCCTGCTTTCCCGAAATAGGTTTGTAGTATACCGAATATTGAGCCATAAAGAAACCCTTGTCCAGAAGGTCGTTCCGGAAGTCTGCGGCAGCTTTTCTTTGAGGGGGCGACATAACCGGCAAATCAAACATGACGAAGGCCCACATTAAATGGTATCCGTTAAGGTACATGGTTCGTTACTCCAACCCCAAGTCTGGGGATCAATCAGGTTTTTTTTCTGAAGAAAAGACTGGGTGATACCCTGAACAAGTCGGGTTATGGCGTTGGATAAAGGAACGGTTTCCCCTTCAAGGACGAAATCCAACCAGAGAACCTTTGCGAGAGCCTTTTTATTTTCAGGGGTGACCCCTTTTTCCCAGTGGTCTTTAATTTCTAGAATTACCCGGTCTACACTCGGACGGAAGGGTTCCATAACGTCGTCACATAAGGCGTAGGGGTTGTCTTGCCGGGTGTGGCCAACACCCCAAGCCATAAGAAGTCCGGCCCCGGCTAAAGCCCTAGCCGTTGCAGCGCGGAGGATAGCGTAGCCGTAATTAAGGAGGGCGTTAACATCTTCTTTTTCCTGGTCCCTCCGGAAGTCTTCTCCGAAGAGAGCCGTCCAGTACACGCGTGCGGCCTGGGCTTCTCTATTTGTAGTATCTCCGCTTAAAGTCGTTCGTCTGAGGTAGGCGAGTTTTTCTGAAGTGTCTGTTTTTCCATGCAGGTTCAGGAGGTGTTCTTGAAATCGGATCTTCCCTTTTACCAGGGATGCCCACAGGTTTTTTTCAAGCGGCTTGGATGCGCCTGCTTGGGCGCGCTGTCGCTCACCCAAACGCTGGTTTCCCGCTAAAGGTGTGTAAATTCCAATGGGCAGGTGGTTTCTACCGCTCACCAGTACAACGGCCTTTCGTTCCGAGAGTTCTTCGAGTAAGGGTTTGCTGATAACCGTGTCGGGTGCAGAAAGTACCAGTGTTTCACAGTCGTCCAATGGAACCCTGCCTACTTCTTCCTTATTGCGGCTGACTATCAGGAATCCGCGGAACAAGGAGAGATAGGAACCCTGTTGGGCTACTTCAACAACTCTGCCGGTCACCTTCTCCTTATCGGCATTTTAGGCTGACCATCAACATCCAGGTTGATTTTTTTAACAGTAAACTGCGAAAAAATAACATTGATACTAACGAAATTATGGCCTTTCTTTTTGGGCCAGTAGGGATCGAGCATTGGTTCGCTTGTGTTTGTCAGCCAATCTTCCAGCGCACCAGAACTGAAAATGGAGTATACGTCCAATTTATTTTCTGTTGTTGAAAATCCTTTGGCGATCGCAATGTGCCTCTCACTGTTTTCCATGGATAATTCCAGCAGATCGCCTTTAAAGACTCTCATGACCCGTTTCGCCGCAGGGTGGGGTTTCCCGCTTTCTTGCATTCTCCCTGCAGCCAGTCGCACTGCTTCCCAACGGCTCACAAACTGTCCTTCGTACCGAGTCTTTCCTCCTTTTTTACCGGGGGGAATCGCCCAAACGTCTGCGTACAAATAATCTGCCGGAACGTAGGCTTTGTAGAAGGCACTGGGAATTGTCACGGGAGTTTGGTTTTTAGGTGCGTACCTCAGTCTTCGAATGTTTTCCTTTTCCTGGAAACGCATAGGGATATCTTTTTCAGAAATTCCATCGGCAGTAGCGTCATCATAAAAACGGCGGAATTTGTCGAGAATGACCTTGTCATACACATAATTTAGACAGTGATCATCGGTTATGGATGTACCCCGTCACGCAAAATGAGAAAAAGTTGCACGTAGTTTGAGAAAAAACCGGGTTTTTCCGGTCTTTAATGGGCTTTTTCGGGC
>DYOB01000247.1 GCA_020720765.1 Borreliella garinii | reverse complement strand
TTTGAGCAAGTTTTTTGCGAACTGATAACCCCTCCACAGTAGTTTTGAAAGAGGCTCCATCGATATGTATTTAAATAGTCCTGGGTGGAGTATATGCATGGAACACCCTTGGAAAACCCTTGAAGGATTTCTATGGCTTGACGAGTTTTCAAACTGAAATGATCTACGGTTTCAGCATCGGGATCTTTGCCTTTACCATGGTGTTTTCAGGTAGGTTGATCAAGAAAACCGGTCCGCTACCTTTGGCTATCCTTAGTTTTCTGCTCTATTTTGCGGTATTTTTCCTTGCATCCCAGAGCCAAGGACCCTTTGGCATCTTATTTTCCGCGTTGGGTTTCGTCATGGGCCTTGCTATCGGGTTCGGTTATGTTACCCCCCTCAATACTGCAGTCCGCTGGTTTCCTCAACACAAAGGATTCGTCACAGGAATCGCTGTCTTCGGTTTCGGGGCCTGGAGCATGCTTACAGCAAGCCTCGTCAAAAATTACCTTATCCAAGGTGTCGATATCCTCCAATTTTTCTTCTGGATGGGTGTAATTGGCTACATTGTCATTCTGGCGAGCAGTCTCTTTTTTTCTCCTCTTCGCATTCCTCATCGGTCTAGGTTTTGGTGGGAGTCTTGTCATCTACGCTTCCTATACCACAAGGATTTATGGAAAAAGCGGGCTGGACGAAGTCTACCCCCTGGTTTTTATCTCTTACGGTCTGGCTGCAATTTTAGGACCACCCCTCGGCGGATGGCTTCATGGTAGTATGAACAGTTATCTGCCGGTGCTTGCAGTAGCGTTCGGGATAAGTCTTTTAGGCTTTTTAACACAGCACTGCGGGTTGACTTTTCGGCCAAGTTAGCGCATGAAAGAAAGTATGAAAACAGTCGGCATAGTGGGTTTCGGCCAAATGGGCAGCGCGATAGGGGCAGGGATTCTCAGGGGCCAATCCCAGAGAGGCTGGGGGGTTTTTGAAAAAATCCATTCAAACGCCGAAAATGCCAGATCCCTCGGGGGTCAGGTGTTCCCAAGCCTTGAAGCACTATGCACTCATTCGGACATCATCATCCTTGCGGTCAAACCCCAAGACTTGGTAACCGTGGGAAAAAACCTCCAACCCTTTCTTGAAAATAAACTCGTTATATCGATTGCTGCCGGCGTAACACTCGGGAACCTTGAAAAATGGCTCCAAACCCAGCGTCTAGTCCGTTGGATGCCCAACCTTGCGGCCTCGGTCGGAGAGAGTTTGGTGGGGATTGCCCAAACTGACGGGCTTTCAGAACAGGATGCCATTGACAGCCTGGAATTGGCTAAAGCCATCGGGAAGGGCACAGTCGTTCCGGAACGTCTGATGAACGCCGTGACCGGAATATCTGGGTCGGGGATAGCATTCGTCTTTTCCTTTATCAACGGTCTTGCACTCGGAGGAGTACGCCAAGGATTACCGTACAAGCAAGCTTTGGATTTTGCCATTTCTACCTGCGCCGGGGCCGCCCGCCTCCTTCAAGAAAACGCAGTTCACCCGGAGGAAATGATTTCACGGGTCTGCTCGCCCGCTGGTACGACCATCGAGGGAATCCACGTTCTTGAAAACGGCGGCCTCAAAGGTCTCGTTATGGACGCTGTGACAGAGGCAAGCGACAAGGCCTCGGAACTCGAAGGATAGGTTTTTACCTTCCCTGAGAATCCTGTGCAAGCTTTCCCATTGGCAGATCCACATTAAAATAGAAGTGATTTCCGGAAAAGTTTTCACCAGGAACCACCTCGAAAACGTCGAATAAAGACTCCCCAACCTGTTCAAGGCGGCGACCTTTATATTCTATATTTCTGAAGCGCATGAAAAAGTATTCGTCGTGAACCGAGAGTACGTGCAGAGCTGTTTCTGCGGTCTTCCCGTCGCCGGATTTATCGAGATCTTCCAACATCGCAAGAACTAGGTTCCGGTGGCGCAGACCTGCTTCCTGGTTGTCCTTCAGAATATACACGGAAAAAGCCGTTTGGTGGAATTCCATGCTGAAGAAGTGCTTGATAAGCTGGCTTTCTATCGCTACGATAGCCTCGTCGACTTTATTGGAAACCATAAGCCTTTGAATAGCCATAACTTCATCCCGTGTTTCGTAGGGGTTGTAATAGCTTGTACCGATGTACTGTAACTTAAGTTTATCAATATTTTTTGCGTCCTGAAAACAAACACGGACGGCGGCTTCGTAAGCCAGATCCTCTTGGCCTCCACCGACTCCGGAAGCCGGCCCGGAAGCACAGGAAATAAACCCAAAAAGAAAACACAGACTACCAAATCTTTTTATCAGTTTCATCTTTTGAAGGATATATCAGTAGGGAGTGGTTTTCAAGGACTCTATTCGAAATAGGTTTCGTAGTTTTGTTATGCTTCAGATGAACTTGCTCAAATCACTCAGTTCTTATAAGGTGGTTATCTGAAGAGGAAGAGTCATAAATGAAGGAATGAAAATGTGTTTATTGGGATCGGTAAGACGCAGTTTCTTGTCAGCCCCGGTAACC
>DYOB01000246.1 GCA_020720765.1 Borreliella garinii | reverse complement strand
TGATGAGCAAAAAAACAAAGGGCCTTTGTCAAAAACAAAGGCCCTTTGTTTAGGTTGTGTGTCAGTTGAGTATCTTGATCATAGAGGATAACCGACATAATAAATGCCGATGACTTCTCCAGTCGCACTCTTAATCGGCTCGTAACCGGTATCATATTGTTTGCCTAAAATATCAACGACCCCGTAAAATGCCTCGCCCTTGCGAATTGCGACAATGGCTTTGCCATTAGGATCCAGTACCGTGCCAATGGCACGGTTGCCGTCTTTCATCACGTTGGTGCTGATACGGACAAAACCGTCTGCTTTTTTTACAAAAAAAGTGGCTGTACAGTTGTACTTTGTTTTGAGGGCATCAACCAATTCATAATTGCCATTGATTTTGGTGCCGCCGAAGAAGAGCTGGGTGCCATCCACTTTGGGTTCGCCTAATTTGGCAGCCTCGCTTTTCATGTCAATAATGGCTTTTTTTACATCAGCGCTAAATTGGGTTTCTGCTCTGGTTGGAGCTGCCCCCATTATAAAAAAGCCTGTAGCAAAAAGTACTATCAGTAACTTGCTCCAATTCTGCCATGCTTTTATGCCCATTGTGTTTCCTCCATTGAAGTGTTGTGGGTTAAGGACGTTTGATAAAATGTTTCTTCCAAAAGTTTTCTTACGATAAAAAGAAGTATCGGAACGTTTTCTCTAATCTTTACAGCCATTTTTTGAAATGAAACCGCATGTATTCTATACCTCCCTTGAATTACTATTTTTTTGTTCTCTGTTTCTATCCCGGAAAAATATCATGTCTGTTGTTATGGTGATGGCAGAGATTTTCAAGAGAGCCGGAACCTTTCCATCAGCTCTTTGAGCTGGGCTGCCAGTTTAGATAATTCTTCGGCGCTGGTCTGAGACTGTTCGCCGGCATTGCGGATTTCATCGACCTCGGTATTCAGTACTGAAATGTCTCGTGCTATTTCCCCGGAAACCATGGCAACCTGGGCAACCTGTTCATTCGCGTCTTGTACGCCCGTCGAGGCCTGATGAATGTTTTCCGCCACATCTTTAGTAATGGTAGCCTGTTCTTCGATCGCGGCTGCAATACTTGTGACGATGGCGCCCACCTCACTGATAATTCCGGTTATTTTTTCAATATCCGCCATGGAGGTTTCGGCCATATTCTGCACCCCGGAAATTTTTCCCTTAATATCCTCCGTGGCCGTTGCCGTTTGTCGCGCCAGTTCTTTAATTTCGTTGGCAACGACTGCAAAGCCTTTGCCGGCTTCACCTGCCCGGGCAGCCTCAATGGTGGCGTTTAATGCCAGTAAATTCGTCTGTGAGGAAATTTGAGTGATGGCTTCCGTCACCTGTCCAATTTCCTGCGCAGCCTTTTCGAACTGCTGCATCTGGGCCGATAGGCCATGGGCGCTTGTCCCTGCCAATTCACTGATTGAGCGGGCCTTTTCAGAATTTGTGGCGATCTCTGTAATGGTGGCTGTCATTTCACGGGTGGAGTCGGCGACAGTGTGCAAATTGGTGGCGGCTTGTTCCATCCCTGCCGCCACGGATTGGGTGTTTGCGCTGGCCTCTTCAGCGGCGGCCGATACCCCAAGGGCTTTGTCGGAGACGTGCTTGACGCCATTGGCTGTCCGGGAGGATATTTCCATCAGCCCCGAGGCCGAGACGAGCAGAGTCTGTACCCCGCCGTTCACATCCCCTACCACTGTCCGCAGTTTTTCGCCCATGATCTGCAGGGCCCTGGCCAGATCTCCAATCTCGTCGCGCTGGGTTAATAATGCCCGAGGAACATCATGGGATAGGTCACCACCAGCAATATCGTTCAGTAAGGTGATGCCTTCAGAGAGTGGCCTGCTGATGCTGCGAGTGATGATAAAGCCGGATAGAATTGCGATCGCCAATCCTGCCACCATGGTGATGATCAGAGTAAGGCGAACTGAATCGATCGTATTGTCGGCCTTTTTGTTTATTTCTTCCTTTTTTTCATTGAGATAGTTTAAAAAGTTCTCCAACTCTTGATCCAGCTTGATCAGGCTTGGGCCAAATTGTTCATTATACACCCGAAGCCCATCGCCGCCCTGAAAATCCTGAGCCATTTCAAGGGACTGCTTATTTTCCTGGTGAATGCTTGTCAGTATCTTTTCCAGTTGAAGAACCTTTTCTTTTCCATGCTCGGTATTGAGACCCGCTTTCAATGTATCGAGCTGTTTTTGGGCCAGTTCCCGGTATTTTCCTATTTTTATTTTATTGGCATCATGTTCGGCGCTGTTCACGCACAACATATCTGCGCCTTGAATATTGTATACTTTATTCAAGGCGTCCGCCATTACCTGGGCTGACGCAACGCGGTCGCTGTATTGCTGCGCATCGGCCATGACGATTCGCACCTTGTCCATGCCAATCCAAGCGATGGCGGCAATTCCCATCAACAGCAAACAAATCATGCCGAATCCGCCTGCCAATCGATTACCAATTTTCAGATTTTTTATATTCATTTGTTGTCTCGATTTTTTGAAATG
>DYOB01000055.1 GCA_020720765.1 Borreliella garinii | reverse complement strand
GTTCCGTGAGTGTATCCTTGATCGCTTTGCGCTTATTTTTATTTTTTTCCAAATCCTCATCGGTATAAAAAAGTTTCATAATTCCCCCCGAAAAGAATTTTAATCAATTTGAGGCTTTTGGGGAATTCCGGACGAAGGGTATTTTCTTCCAGGTGTAGGCGAATGGAGCGAGTCGAGGCGCCGTACCTGGGGTACGGTAACGACGACGAGACTCCACCGAGCCTAAACCTGGGAGGAAAGGCCCAAGTCCCGTAGCCGTTAGGTTTTTAGAGGGGGCCAAGGATTGATCTTTTAGTGATGCAATAAAAAGAGTTTCGAGTATACTCGTGAGGATGAAGACGGCACTCCTTCTCAGCGGCGGGGTAGACAGCTCTGTAGCACTCGCCCTTCTCAAATCCCAAGGGAGAGATGTAACGGCTTTCTACTTGAAAATCTGGCTCGAAGACGAAACATCTTACCTCGGCTCATGCCCCTGGGAGGAAGACCTTTCCTACGCACGCGCCGTATGCGAACAACTCAAAGTCCCCTTGGAAATCCTCCCGCTCCAGAGGGAATACCACGACAGGGTTGTCTCCTACGTTATTGAGGAGCTCCGGCGGGGAGCGACTCCGAGCCCCGACCTTTTTTGCAACCGTCTGATTAAGTTTGGAGCCTTCGCCGAGAAAGTCGGGTCCGAATGGGAGAAGATTGCATCCGGACACTACGCAAGGATCGAAACTATGGGGGAGCAAAAAGTGCTTGTGAGAAGTCCCGACCCAGTAAAAGACCAGACGTATTTTCTCAGCAGGATGACACCAAACCAGCTCGAACGTGCGGAATTTCCACTGGGACCGATGAAAAAGTCCGATGTCCGAAAATATGCGGAAAATATTCAGTTACCAAACCGCAACAGGCCCGATAGCCAGGGAATTTGTTTCTTAGGGAAAATCCCATACAGGGATTTTGTCCGGCACTACCTGGGAGAAAACCCCGGTCCCATTCGTGACGCTGGCAGCGGTGAACTCTTGGGGAAACATAAGGGGTTATGGTTTTATACCCTGGGGCAGCGAAGCGGTCTCGGCCTTTCAGGTGGTCCTTGGTACGTTTCCGGAAAAGATTTACTTGGAAACACCTTGATTCTGGCCCACGCTGACGCTCTAGATCCAGCCCGAAAGTCCCGCCTCGTTGTCAATGACCTTCAGTGGTTGGCGGATGAGCCTCCTCGACACTTCCTTGACCTTCATGTGAAGGTTCGGCACGGTCCTCAGCTGATAGCGGCAAAGTTTGAATGGTTGTCCAGGGAGAGGTTTGGAATCGAAAGCAGGGCTTCAGTGGATCTTGCAGTGTCCGATCTTGGCCTCGCTCCTGGTCAGTTTACTGTGTTTTATGACGGAGAAATCTGTATGGGGAGCGGGCGAATCTCGGAAATATAAGCCCTATTCCGTCAGCCAGGAGTATCTTCATGGGGGTTGGATAGGCAAAGTCTTTTTCCCGCTGAAGCACACGTGCTAAAGGTTCGAGTTTAAACTCCATTTCGTAGGTGCCGCCGTGACCGAGCCACCGAGCGTTTTTCTGGTTGTGACCTGATTGGCCCTCAGCAGTGTTTCAGCCCTTGAATAACCCAACCTTTCCACCATGCGATTATCAAGGTATTCCGAGGTGCTATCCCCGTGGCGAAGATTTCCTGTGAGGGAAATAGTCTGGTTGGTGGTTTGATTCGAGCTCCTATAAACAAGGGTTCCAGCGGTTCGGGAAATGGTAGTTGAACCTGTGAGCGACCTCCTGCTGTCCTCGCCCTGGATAGCATTATCCGAATGGTACGCCAGGGTTTCGGATTCCGGAAATAACTGAACCATTTGGGGGCCGGAAACTCGGAGCTCTTCAAGCCTGACTTGGGCCGTTAAAATCGGGGATAAAATTAGCAATACTGCAAAAAATCTCATGGCTTCTCCTTGTTTCTCTGTGGCAACTTAATATAATCAAAAAACATGCTGAACGTCGAGGTGGATTTACAGAGAAATAAGACTCTCGGAAGGGTATCCGCCCTAGTACTAGCGGGGAATATTTTTCTTGGTGTCCTCAAGGTGGGCGCCGGGCTGGTATTCCAAAGCCTGAGCATCCTCGGTGATGGAATGGACAGCATGGGCGACGTGCTTGCGACAATTACCACGCTGGTCGCCGTCGGCATTATGAGCCGCCCGCCGGATAAAGACCACCCCTGGGGACACAACCGCGCAGATACGATTGCCACCAAGTTTTTAACCTTCGTTATGTTTTTTTTCGGGGCCCAGCTTTTTGCAAGGAGCCTGGAAATTCTTCTCCAGCCACATGTCTACACCGTTCCCAACAGTTGGGGATTGGTTCTGGTGGGATTCAGCGTTATAGGGAAAATGTTTCTTTCCCATGTGCTTTCGAAGATAGGAAAAAAAACAGGTTCCACCATGCTTGTAACAAATGCATTAAATATGCGCAACGACGTGATTCTCAGCATCAGCGTCCTGGTCGGGGTCGGGCTTTCTATCTTTTTCGGCTACGGCATGATCGATGTTGTGACAGCGCTTCTAGTCAGCCTGTGGATTATGGCGGGGGCGGTAAGAAGTTTTAATTCCACAAACCTCGAGCTTATGGACGGCCTTAAAGATACGGGGCTTTATCAAAAAGTTTTTTCCGCAGTAGACGGTATCGAGGGTGCCAATAATCCCCACCGTGTTCGTATTCGGAGATTTGCCGACAGGTTTTTGATAGACCTCGATGTGGAGATGGAATCCACCCTGAGTTTAAAGGAAGCCCATGCACTCGGTGAACGGGTTGAAGCCGAGATTCGAAAGGCCATACCCGAGGTCTACGATATTATGCTTCACATTGAACCCAGGGGAAACCGCGAGAGTGAGAGGTTCGGGCTTAAACGGGGCGACGTGTGACACCGGACCGCGCCCCGAACTGTTTGCATTGCATTCATTTCCATATCACCCACGACCCCGCTTTTCCTTACGCCTGCGATGAATTCGAGGTCCAGGGCAAGAGGATGCCGGCCCAGGAAGTTTTTATTGCCACGGGAAGGCACTGTCCGGTTTTTGTCCTCAACCCCAAGGTTAAAGCCGCCTCCCAGGGAGCTCCGGCCCTGGACAAAGACGGATGGCTAGCATAAAATCTTGGTTGCGGGGATATAGCTCAGTTGGTAGAGCGACTGGTTCGCAATCAGTAGGTCAGGGGTTCGACTCCCCTTATCTCCAGGTCTGTAACGCGGAGGGGCGAATGCCGTTTTCTTCGGCTTGGCGCCGACTAGTGTTTTATTGGATTGTTGCCAGCTTTCTTGCCATTTCCTGCACAAGAGAAGATCACTCCGCAGTTCACTTTAATAAGATTGTAAGCACCACCCTCCATACCGACGAACTCCTGGTTCATCTTGTTCATCCCTCACGCATTCTTTCTCTAAGCAGTCTTGCGGATGATGATTATTTCTCCCCTTTGGGTGAAAAGGCTCAAGCGGTGGCGCTCAGAACCCCTGCGGAGCCCGAGGCCATTATGGCACTCGGCCCGGACCTGGTCTTAGCCTCAGCCTGGGTAGCGCCTGAAAAGGTTGAGTTTCTCAGGCAGATGGGGTTGCGTATCGAAGTTGTACCTATTCCGCAGACTGCCGGGCAAATAATCTCCCAAACCTTGGAACTGGGAACCTTTCTGAGGGCGGAAGAACAAGCTGGTGAACTTGTAGAGGATATGAATTCAATGAAGGAGCGGCTTCTTTTGCGCAACTTAAAAATTTCACAGAGTAAAACTCTTGCCGAGATTTCTGAATGGGGTACGAGCGGCGGACGCGGAAGCCTCTGGAATGAAATGTGCAATCTGGCGGGGTTACGGAACTTGGCTGCAGAACAGGAAAGCGACAAGTGGGGGATGGCCCAGATTAGTTCAGAAATGCTTTTGCTCTGGCAACCCGATCTGGTTTACCTAGCCGAATCTCCGGGGAATACGTGGAATGATAGTGTTGTCAGTGACCCTGTTTTTTCTCGTCTTGAGGCGGTGAAAGAGCAGCGGTTTCTTACGATTCCCGAAGCTCACCGTTCAAGCCCAGGTTTGGGATTCTGGCTCGGTGCCCTGGAGCTTTCCCTTGCCGCCTACCCCGAAATAAAAGAATGAAACTCGTTAACTCAAAAGGTGTATCCACAGGTTATGGTTTCCAAATCTTCATATTGGTTTTTCTTTTAATCTTTGCTTCCGTGCTCCATCTCGTTCTTGGGGCGGTTAGCATTGATTGGTATGGAATGTTGAACGGGGGAGGGAACGCCGGAAGGGACGCTGGAATCTTCTTTTTTCTCCGTCTCCCAAGGTTGACGGCGGCCCTTTTCGTGGGAGCAAGCCTGAGCTTAGCTGGAACATTGACCCAGACAACACTCCAAAACCCCCTGGCCTCGCCGGATATCCTCGGTGTAACAACGGGGGCGGGCATCGGCGCCTTCCTCGTTATCCGAGCCGGGCTTGCTACATTGGCCCCCCTGCACATGCCCGCTGGGGCTTTCTTCGGCGGTATGGTCATAGCCTTGGTTTTATTTCTCGTCAGCAGGCAGGGCGGGGGCAAGTCCCTGCTCCTGCTTGCCGGTCTCGGTTTGGGATCCCTGGGGGGTGCTTTGATTAGCCTCTTACTTTTTCTCAGCAGGGAAGTGGAGGTTCGTCAATTTTTTTTCTGGACGCTCGGCGGGCTTGAAATGAGGGGCTGGGATACGCTCTCGGCAGCGGTTCCCTTTTTAATCTTCGGCCTCGTCCTGGGACTCACGGGAAACCGGAAGCTGGATTATTTCCTTTTGGGTGATGACGGTGCCAGGGTGATGGGAATCGATGTAAGGCAAACCCGCCTGAGGTCGTTAGGAACGGCTGTACTCCTCACCTCGGCTTCTGTCAGTGTCGCTGGCCCTCTCCCGTTTCTCGGTCTTCTCGGCCCCCACCTGACGCGGAGATTCTTTGGATCCAGGACTAAGGAATTGGTTCCTGCTTCGGCCCTCGTGGGCTCGCTTTTACTTGTGGCAGCGGATACCTTGAGCAGGATCTTGAGTTCACCCTTCGAGTTAAGGACAGGAATACTTTTAGCACTCGTGGGAGCCCCTATCTTCCTCCTGCTTTTACTGACATCGAGGCAACTCCGTGGATAACCGCGGTTTCTCGCTTGAAAATGTTTCGTGGTCTCCCCAAGGCCGGCTTGTTCTTGGGCCGCTCTCATTGTCCCTTCAGGAAAAAGGGATCACGGCACTGGTGGGACCGAATGGAGGCGGAAAATCCAGCCTGCTAAGACTTTCCGCAGGCCTGACCAAATGCGAGGGGCGGGTCCTCTGGGGCGGAATAGAACTCAGCCGAGCACCGGTCGAGAGAAGTTGGATCACTTCCTTCGTCGGCGGACAGGAAGCACACGATTTACCTTGGACCCTCGGTGAAACCCTCGAAATGGGTGAGGGCGCCGACTTTGACTGGAAGAACACCCTTGTGCAGGAACTGGGGCTTGCCGGGATGGAAAAGCATCCTTTCTCAAAACTGAGTTTGGGCTATCAGACCCTAACCCATCTTGCCCGGGTGATGTGGCGCGACACGCCCGTCCTTCTCCTCGACGAACCCTTGGCGCACCTCGACTGGAACCATCGCCTCCGGGTGATCAGGCTTCTTCACGCCCACGCGGCGAGGGGGAAAATCATCGTGGTCGCCCTGCACGAACACTTCGGGTATATCCGTGCCGATTGGGTAGCGGGTTTGCGACAGGGAAAACTTGTTCATTTTCTGCCGCGTAAAGAGCTGGTGGAAAAACATTTGAAAGACATTTGGGAACCAGAAAACCAGGAGAGCCTCACAGCCCTTAAAAATGAGTGGTTTGAAAGTTAAATACTTCCGAATGTGATCAAGAGCTTCTCAATTTGGACGAGGACACGATTCAGAAACGAAGTCTCAAGTGACGGCAATTCTGTATTCGGGAACCAATACCAGAGATGATCGGCGTCACGGATAAGTTTGTCCCAGTTTTCCGGAACCACTCCTGCCCGGATATCCTGAATACATTTTTTTAATTTAAGGAGCAATTCTTTCTCACCTAGAAAAAACTCCTTAGGTTCCCATGTTCCAGGGGAAAAAGATATGGGCACGCGGAGGGTCGATACCCTGGAGGGCGGTACGGTCTGTGAAAATAATCGGAGGCGGTTCTGTGATCTTGCGTGCATGTTCGCCGCGTACCCTTGAAGTACTGATGTAGTCCTCCAGCCTTTTTTGGTATGCGCCTGGGAAGGGTAGCTATACGCCGTGGTCAGTACGGGATGGAGCCTGTCTTGCCTCGCTAGAAGCCTTTTATGGTGGGGGCTTCCCCTTGCGTGGGTTTTACCTTCCGGGTAACTGAAATCCAGGCCCGCGTACCAAACTTCGGAGCCGGATAGAAGGAGGGCGAATTCCACAGCATAATTTCCAACCGACCCCATGGGTTCCAGGGGTAGGGCGGGGAAACCCTCGGTCTCAAGTCTGTCCCATAAAGAAAGGGGGGCAAAGTGTGTCGCAGTCCAGAGGACAGGGCCTCCGGTAATTCGAGATGAGTGGGGGTGGGCGCTCAGGTCCACTGCCACGGGAATTCCCGACCCCGCGGCATCATGAAAGTCGGCTAAGTTATGAACCTGGCCTTCAAGAACGGCTATAAGATCAGGTCTTATCCCGCAGTCCAAAAGGACACCGAGGGCTGTGTCGACAGCTATTATGAAAAACCGGTCCCGATGAATTTTGAGAGACTCCAGGATGGATTCGAGCCCGGGTCCCGCACCGAGCACCAGAACACTCCTGCCGGCAAGGGTAAGTCTCAATGAATGAAGGGTAAGGCAGGAGGAATTTTTCCCCAGGTATTCAAGGTTGCGCCAAAGGTTCCTGCCCCATAGCGGCCCGAAGAAGTTCAGTGTAAGTTTATTTTTCCAAAAAGTACTTAGGAAACCCCTCGCACTATCCACACATTTGTCATAGAACTCACGGTGGAGTACGTAGCCTCCGGAAAGTGTTATTAGCTGGACATCACGGAAATTTTCCAGTTGGATCGGAAGCTCCTGGAGGGGGGTTTCACCGTCCCATTCCCGGAGCCTGGGAAGGAGTTTTTGTGGTACCGTGTCCATAGTAAATAGCTGACGGAGCGGGCCTTCACGTTCGACCCAAAGCAGGATGTTTTTTTCGGGGAGGCGTTCCAAAAGTATATCCAGTCCCCAGCCGTAGACAGGAGAAGGTACAATGTAGAGTGTGTTGGGTTTTAACGGGAACTTGAGGGCCTTCGATCGAAGTGCCCTCTCTGCATCATTTTCAGGCAGGAGCCTGCGGCCTTGGTAGGTCAGGACCGCGCTCCTCTTTTACTGCTGTCTTTGGGAAAACAGTGTCTTGAAACCCTCTTCAAAGTTATCTTTAAACTTGTAGGAACGGAAAACCCCATCCTGGTAAGCCTGGAGCCTTTTTCCAATAAGGTAATTTTTATACTGTTGGAGCATAAACTCGGGAGGCACTGCGTCTGCGTCCGGACCTGTCTTTTCCTCGTTGAGGGTGAAAACCAATATTCGGCGGTCGCCGACGATGGGGGTGCTGACTTCGCCGGGTTTAAGCGAAAAGGTAGCCCGGTAGAATTCTTCCGAGTTGCTCAGACCCCCGAGATCCTGTGTGCCGGCAGTGACGACAGAAGGAAGAAGCTCGTTGTTTCCGAAGTTAATAGCGAAAAAACCTGTGGTCTGGGGAGTCTTTCCCAAGGGTCTTGCCGCTACTTGCAGGGAACCTGCTTCGGCTTGAGTTTGAAATTCCGTTGCCCTGAGTTTCAAATAGTCGTCCACAAGTTCCCTTTCGTTTTTAAGAAGGTACTGTTTGACTACCTGTACGGTCTCAGGTTGGGTGAAGTCGGCACTCTGGGACGGCTCCTGGACACGGTAGATGGACCAGCCGAGCGGGGTTTTATAAACCGGGGAAACAGCACTCTGCTGGAGGCCGAAGAGCTGCTCGAGTTCTGTCCCGTTTTCAAAATCACCACGCAGTTCGTAATACCTCAACCGGCCCATTGAACCCCCTTGCTGGGCGTAGGAATCTTTGGAATAGGTTTTCGCAAGGTTTTCGAAAGTTCTATCACCCTTCTGGATTTCGCTTAAGACCTGAGCCGCGTCCTGCGCACTCGTGGTAATCGTGATCCTGCTGAGAACCATCGACTGGAAAAGGTTGGGGTTGGCCTTGCCGAAGGTTTCAGCCTCGGAATCCGGGTAATCCTCGTCGGTAAAGACTACATAGTCGAATTTTCTCTGGGGGTAGGCCATATTCTGGATAAAGGATACGACGGTGTCGCTTAATTCGGGGCCGTAGACCTGGGTTTGAATCCATTCGGACTGGAGGAGACTCGTACTGATATCTCTGCGGTTCTCCGATCTCTCGGCCTCAGGTGTTTCACGAAAACGTTCGGGGCTGAATTGTCCGTCGACCACGTAGGTGGGATAGTTTCTTACAGCGTTGTCAATTATGGGAGTGCTGATTAGAACCCCGGACGCCTCGGCCTCGACCTCGATGGCGGTTCTAAGAGCCGCAGCTTCGAAAGCTTGGCGCCAGATGGACTGGGTTTGCGCCATCGAGGTGGTTTCAGTCTGTTGGCTGCGGCTGATCTCGCTTACCTGGTTTCCGAAGAAGTTTGAATTTGTATAGTCGATCGATTTTCCTGCGTAGGAACCGAAACTGACGGCTCCCAGGGAAAGGACACTCGAAATAGCGGGAGCTCCGATAAACGTGATTGCTATAAAGGCCAGGACGAGTGTACTGGCAATATTGACCCGGTTTGACTTGGGGTCCTTTTTTTCTGGGGTATCTTTTATAGTTTTAGCCATAACCATTGGAATATACTGATTTTCGCAGTCTGTCAACGTGGAATGAAGCAGCCTTCCTCGATACAATGGTGCCTATGAGCGCATTGGAACAGAAACTCAAGGAAGAAATCGAGGCTGCCAAGACCTTTTCTCAGAATGAAATGGACACTGAAGCCCTGGCAAAGTATACCGAAATCCTACAACAACAGAAAAAGGCGAAGGAACCCGGTGAAATCTTCCAGATCTTCCGCGCCCTGATCAACCGGGGTATCGTGAATTATCGCCTTGATAAGCACGAAAAATCTCGCGGGGACTGGCAGGCTGTTATCGATTGGGAAACCGGGCACGATGAATGGCTGGACAGGGCGAAAATCCGGGCTTTGCGTAATCTCGCATGGTTGGAGGACCTTCCCCCCCCGGAGAGTCCTTTGATCCGGAGAGCTTTTGAGACCTATAGAAATTCATTGTTCCCAAGTGTGCAGAAAATCCTCTGGGAAGCCTCGATGAACGCCCCCTGGCCCTTTGACGAAGATACCCGGTATTTGGCTATGATGCGGTCATGGTTCGGAAGCAAGGAAGACCCGAGAATCCTTTCCCAGGTTTGGTGTTCCCTAACCTTGGAGGAACGGGGGTACTGCCGTTCCTGGTGGGGATCACTGGCAGCTGACCATGAAAAAGCCCTAGGAAAACTCCTCGGCCAGGTTGGTCCTGCTTTTCCAGATGAATCGTGGTTTAAACCACCGGCGGCACCGGCATTTACCATCATTTTCAGGAAAAATGAAGTTGGAAGAGGGGGGATAAGGTCTGTTTTCCTTTCGAACGAAGGAGAAATCAGTTGGATCACAAGCGACGGCAGCTGGGAATCTCCTGATAAAAAATTGGGGCCTTCGGGTGCCTCGAGGCTCTGGTCTTACTCCCCTTCCATGGACAGATTTGCACAGATCCGCGACGGTCGGGGAAAAAGGATAGAATTGAGAACCAAGACAAACGAAGAATGGCTCCAGCCTTTGTACCGTCCCTCGGCTTTGGCCTGGGGAAAAGAAATCGCCTGGGTCGACGAGAAGGGTTTTTTTTGCGGAAAGGTTCAGGTAACCAAGCGCCCTCTTGAAGGTATAGTTTTCTGGGACAATCTGTTTCTGGCTTGGGACGCCTCCGCAGCGTTTCTTGTGGATGAGGAGGGGGATGTTTCCCCCTTTCCCCATAAGGGAAAACCCGATCTTGTAAACGTGGACGGTAAACGGCTCCAACTTGTTTCGGGAAAAATAGTAAAAGCATATTCCAGATCACCGTCCGGGATTCAAGCAGAATGGTCGGCGGAGTTACCCTGGCTTCCTGTTATGGCTTCTGTCGAAGGACTACTCTCGGCCTTTTCGGATGGCAAGGCGATTGTCATGTACAAAAAAGATCAGCCTGTTCGGGAGATTTCTTGTTCCGGGGTCCAAACCCTAGCTTGGTGTTCGGGGCGTTTGGCGGTGGGGGACAGCGAATGGGCGGTTCGTCTCTACGGGATTAAGCCTGGTGAAGACAGCGTACTCCGGTTCCATCGTGACTGGGTGAATTCGATGGCATGGGACAAAACCCGGTTCAAACTCTACACAGCTTCGCTCGACGGGTCGGTTGCCTGTTGGAACCTTGCCGGAAATGTACTCGAAAAGGCTTGGGGTCAGACCCATGCATTGGAGCTGACGGCAACAGGAGAAGGATGGGTTTCACGAGGGCTTGCCTGGTTTGAACCGATGGAAATGGAGGGTACGGGTGCCTCCTTGATTTCGAATGGCGAGATTCTTGCAGGGGTTATCCAACGCAAAGATTCAGTCCTTGCCTTGTCAGCCGGGGGCAAGCTGTACTCAAAATCAGAATGGAAACCCTGGCTACCACCCCCTGTTTTCGGACTTATCAATCTTGGAGAAAAAACGTGGGCATGCAAGACGGGGAAAATCATCGAAATAGAGACCCGTAAGGAAGTGGAATTTTCCCAGGATGGCGACTGGGTCAACTGCTCCTGCGAGGCAGGTGAAGGGATTTTTTTTGCAGGTACGGGCCATGGAAAAATAGCTTACCGCGAGAGCTCCGGATGGCTTTTCTCCGAAGCATGGCACGAGGGGCCGGTGACACATATCGCCTGGGTGGATCATCTTTACAGCGGTCCAGGGGCCCAAACTCCGGGGACATTAGTGACGACGGGGGAAGACGGAAAGCTCTTTCTCTGGAATCCCTGGAAGATGACGCCTGTCGAGGTGATGAAGAATGATAGAAAACCCTTGAAAGGGCTAGTGGCGACTGCACGTACGGTTATAGGTTGGGATGGCGGCAATGTCCTGCGAGTTTGGAACTTGCCAGGAAGGGGAGGATACTGGGAAGTCGGTGCCCATAAAGGCGGGGTCAACTGTGCGGTTCTTTCACCAGATGGTTTTTTTGTATTTTCAGGAGGGCAAGAAGGCGAGGTGAGGATTTGGGTACTTCCTGGTCTTGAAAGTTTGGGTAAAGTTATGCATATCGGCGAACCCGTCGTTTCCCTGGCCCTTAGGGGCAAAGGTGAACTCGGAGTCCTTGGCTTGAGCGGTGCGATGAATTTAGTACGCTGGACTCTACCGGGCTCTTAACTCAGATCTGTAATGAGCTCATCGTTGGCAAGGGTCATCTCGTCCCGGTCGGTGTAGAAGGCGAGTGTTTCCACGGTTCGTTCGGCATATTCCACCTTTTCAATGGAAGATAGGGAAGGAGTATCCACTTGAAAAAAGAGTCCGTCCCACGCGTAGAAATTGGCTAAACTATGATAAACAAACCCGCTTGAACCGTTGTAACAATTCCGAGTTATCACCGGTTTCCCTACCAAATTCTCGAGTACTTCTAATGTTCGGTCTTTAAAGGCCTTGATTCTCCCCACTTTAGCTTGGATAGCAGGGTCCCTGATCCAAACCTTTCTCGCCTGGGCCCTTTTCTCCCTCTCCTCTTCAGCGCGTCTTTCGGCATCGGGGTCGATCACCTCATAATGAAAAGCGATGGATAGTCTTTCATAGACCCTTCGGACGTCGCTGCGGTGACGCGAGAAGACGCAGCCTTCAGCATCGGAGTTCTCGTTATTACAGCATTGCCACCCCTTCTGGTGGTTCCCTTCCGTATCAATGTCGTACGGAAAGTAGAATTGAGGGTGGTAACTGCACGCCTTATCGTGATTTTCACTTTCGAGGTAGGGCTGCCCGCAGTATCCGCAAATCAGTTCGTCTGTCATATAAAAAGAGTATACCCGTACTTAAGATTTTTTCACAGTGCAGGCGAAAAAAAAACATAGGCCTCCCTTTTAAAGAGAACCTCGCAATCGGGAGTCTTCATTAAGGAATCTCTGAGGCTGGGCCAGAGTTCCGGAACATCACGGGAAACCTTGGCAGCCCATTTCCCGATCCGACGGGTATCAAGCCATTCTTTTTTTCGTTCATCGTTCCATAAAAGAGGAATGTTGGAATGAATCTTGATAGATTTCCAGCCTTCGGGACCTGGAATGGGTTCTGGATCAGGAAAATTTTTCTCCGATTCTTTTAAAAGCCGAAGTGTTCCTTCGTTCAAACTCCCTGAGGGGAAAAGACCGGCGAGTTTCGGATCTGGTGGAATAACGATGATCAGCGCGGCCTTGGCACCCTCACTCCAGGTGAGATTCTTTAGGGCTATCAGAAAATCCCTTGTGTCCCCGCCGTTTTCCAGAAGAAAAAGCGCGGCGTCGAGGGGTTGGCTGGGCTCGGGCGGCCCGGAAAGTTTAAAGGGTTTTTCAAGTAGGGGAAGGTTTCTGGTCCAGTAATCCACAGAAGCCAGGTCCTGTTCGTTTCCAGTTATGATAATTAAGCCCTCGGTGCACCTGCGGAGACACTCCATGGTCATCAGACCCTGGCGGTCCCGTGCTATCCAAACCCTGCTTGTTCTGTGCAGGCCGAGTTCCCGGAGCGTACCGAGCCGTATACTTTCCCAAAAATGCGTAGGTGAAGAAGCGTCGTTGATTGGATGTGCCGGGGACCAGCTGAAGTTTTCAGAATCTGTTTCAGAGTGGGGGAGGGACGCTTCGACAAGCTCCCTCCGGCTCTGCCAGATTTCTGCTGGTTCCTTCTCCCAGCCGAGGCTCCCAGGCTGGTAGAATACACGGCCCTTTTGTCCGGAAGGCAGGTAATTCTGGGCTGTCCAGTGGTCACGAAAAGCGTGGGGGTAGGCGTAACCCTTGCCGTGCCCGAAGGCGTCTTTATCTCGGCTTGCATCTTTGAGGTTGGCTGGGACGTCCCCCGCTCCCTGGGTGTCGAGGGTCTTCATGGCGTCAAAATACCCTATGGTGCTGTTGCTTTTCGGGGCCAGGGCAAGCCTGAGCGCTGCGAAACTCAGGTGGTACTGGCCTTCCGGCATACCTACCCTGTCAAAGGCGGCTGCGGCTGCCGTAACAGCCGAGAGTGCCTCGGGGTCGGCGAGTCCCACATCCTCGCAGGCGGTGATCAACATCCGGCGAAAAAGAAACGAGGGGTCTTCCCCGGCACGGATCATCACCGCCAGCCAATACAGTGCCGCGTCCGGGTCGGAACCTCGGAGACTTTTAATAAAAGCTGAGGCGGCGTCGTAATGGTAGTCCCCGTCTTTATCATAGAGAGCGACCCTTTCCTGGATGCTTTCTTCGGCATCGGAAAGCGAGATATGAATGATTGTCCCATCTGGGGGGGGCGGTCTCAGCCGCGTTTCTACAGCAAGTTCGAGGGCGTTGAGAAGGTTGCGGGCGTCGCCTCCCGCCTTACCGGTAAGGTGTTCAAGGACGCCGGTCTCGAGGACCACCTCCCATTTCCCGTAACCGTGAACCCTGTCGGAAAGTGCCCTTTCCGCGATGCGTCTCAAGTCCCTTTCCTCGAGACCCTTCAGTTGGAAGACCCTGCTACGGCTGACGAGGGCCCTGTTCACCTCGAAAAAGGGGTTTTCGGTCGTGGCACCGATAAGAATCAAGGTGCCGTTTTCAACCCAGGGAAGGAGTGCGTCCTGTTGGGCCTTATTCCACCGGTGGACTTCGTCGACGAAAAGCACGCTTTTTCGTCCCTGGAGGTTTCGTGTTTCCTCAGCTACGGAAAGGATTTCCCTGACTTCCTTTACGCCTGATAGTACTGCATTGATATTAAAAAACTTGCTCTCGGTGCTTTGGGCAATCACTTGGGCTAGAGTGGTTTTCCCCGTTCCCGGTGGGCCTGAGAGGATGATGGAGCTTAATTGGTCGAGGGCTATAGCCCTTCTTAAAAGCCGGCCTTCGCCGAGAATATGTTCCTGACCTATAAACTCTTCAAGAGTGCGGGGACGCATGCGTGAAGCAAGGGGTTCCCAACCGGAACCTGCCGAAAAAAGATCCATGGAGGGGATTCTACCCTTGACGGAAGAAAAAAGTAACCATACATTAGATAAATGAACTAATACCTCATATTTCTAGTTATATTGGCGGGTTCAACGGCACTTTTTTCACAGGAAAGCGTCGTTGTCCATTTTGAAGGTGAAGTCGAGTGGACCAGGAATGGAAGTTTACTTGATATTGATATCGGGTACCCCATCCAGAGGGGGGATAAGTTTGCGACAAAAGAAAAATCAACTGTGATCCTTCAGCTTTCCAGAGGTGTTGAAATAAAACTCAGGGAGAACACGATCTGGACCTGGAGTCAGGGGTCGGGCCCTTTGAGTTCCCGGGTAGATTTGGGAGGGGCTTTTGTGCGCGTAGTCGGCCAACTCGCGGGAAAACCTGATGTGCGTTTGTCTGCAGGTTCGGTTGTGGCCGGAGTGAGGGGGACCCAGTTTTTTATGGCTTACGGGGCGGAAATAGGCGATGATCCCGACGTTTGGATGTGTGTGCAAGAGGGTTTGGTTAATATCAGTTCCGACGAAAGCGTCGACGGTGTCAATGTACGGGCCGGCGAGGGTGTCAACATCCTTGAGGGCAGCCGTATCACCCGTCCTCGTCCCTACGCCTGGACCGAGGATTTGAACTGGAACATGGACCCTGCTGCTGGAACGGTAAAGGATGAGACCGACCTGAAAGCGGCCTACCCCGACCTCTTACAGTGGGATTACCAATAGGAGCAGAAATTGAAAAATATAAGTCTATTGTTACTTTTAGCCCTGACTCTGCCTGTTTATTCGTGGAATTCCCCCACAGATGAGAGTATGCAGACAGGAATACGTCCTTCCATTGGGTTCAATCTAGCCCTGAATGAATGGGACTTTTACTTTCATACCGAGGCTGGCTTTTCGTTTCAATCTCCTTTCCTGAAAAATTTGCTAGGA
>DYOB01000054.1 GCA_020720765.1 Borreliella garinii | reverse complement strand
GGTGAGAAGGAAGAATACTGCTCTTTTATTCATTTCATGCCTCCTTAGCATAGTCATGCCTTTTACTCGCAAAAACTATGCGAAAGGCAAAAACCCAAGAAGTTTAGGCTTTTTGATCATATTTCATTCAAGAGTGTATGTTTTTTTGAGATTTCTTCCAAAATGTGTTTATTTTACCAGAAGGCTTCCCGGAGACGGTTTTTTTCGAGGCCAAATTTATGGACGCGCAGTCCCATAATCCGTTCGGTAATCCCCAGGATTTCCGCAGCCTTGGAGTAGTTTCCCTTTGTGGATTTGAGTGCGTCGAGGATAAGTTCCTTCTCCATGCGTTCCAGGGTATCTTGAAGTTTCGGGCTCACCATTGTATCTGAGGATTCTGCACTCTGGAGGGTCGGAGGCAAATTATGACCCATGATCACGTCATCGCTGGCTAGGAGAACAGCCCTTTCTATGCAGTTTTCAAGCTCTCTCACGTTGCCGGGCCAATGGTAGCTCATAAGAAGGTTGATAGCCGAAGTCGATATCCTTTTAATATTTCTACTATTCCTCTTATTGTATTTTTCAATAAAAAAATCAGCCAGCTGAGGGATGTCGCTTTTCCTCTCCCTTAATGGAGGGAGATGGATGGGGAAAACATTGAGCCTATAAAAAAGATCCTCGCGGAATTGCCCGCGCGACATAGCCTCTTCCAGGTTGCGGTTTGTAGCGGTTATCACCCTGACGTCGCAGTTGAGTGTTTTAGAGCCGCCTACCCTTTCAAACTCGCGCTCCTGTAAAACCCTCAGGATTTTTACTTGGATGGAGGGACTGAGTTCGCCAATTTCGTCGAGGAAAATACTCCCCGAGTCGGCAAGTTCAAAGCGGCCTTTCCGTTCGGCTATAGCCCCCGTAAAAGCTCCTTTTTCATGGCCGAACAGCTCGCTTTCAATAACACTCTCGGGAAGTGCTGCGCAATTGACTCGGATAAGGGGTCCATCCCTACGTGGTGAATTGTAATGGATGGCCTGGGCAATCATTTCTTTACCAGTGCCACTCTCTCCCCGGATAAGGACGGTTGCCATGCTAGAAGAGACTTGAGCGACCATTTCAAAAACCTGGCGCATCGCATGGCTGCGCCCAATGATGTTTTGAGGCTGGAATTTATCCTCAACCGCCTGGTGAAGCCTGATATTTTCCAAGAGAAGCCTTTCTCTTTCTTCCTGGTATTCTTGTCTGACGCGGACGGTCTGGGCCACGAGGGAAGAAATCACTGTCAGTATCTGGACATCAAGGTCGAGGGATTCAGAAGTCGAATATGCTTTATCAATCGCTAAAGCCCCGAAAGTTTCCGTACCCATTTTTATAGGTATGCAGAGAAAACTCATCTCAAGTTCAATTTCGCTTTTACGTGCGTGGGTTTTGTTCAGAAAACGGGGTTCATGCCCTATTTTCCTGACGATAATCGACTCACCCGACTGGATAACCTGACCGGTGATGCCTTCCCCAAGTTTATAATTACCACGACGCTCTTCTTCCTCGGATAGACCATAACTTGCGTCAATGTAAATATTGCCCGTCTGACGATTCAGGAGGGTAATAGTCCCCCTCTTAATACCGAGGTTTTCCCCGGTGTAGTCCATCACATCCTGAATAATAAGTCCCAGGGCTCCTGTCCTATTAAGAATTTGGCTAATTTCAAAGAGTAGGCTAAGCTGATTTACCTTGTCCGGCAAGGTTTCTGCAAGATTCAGGTTGGACATGAGCACCTTCCTGCAAGATTCTACCCAAACCAGAAGTTTTTTCAAGTAAATCACGGATTTTTTCAAATACTGCTTTTTCCAGCTGTTGGATTCTTGTTCGTGAGACCCCGAGAATCTTTGCACTAGACTCCTGGCTCTGCCCGTCCTGGAAGCGAAGTTTTAAAAGTTTATGTTGCCGAGGTGATATTTCTCGCTTATTTAAAGTTGAATTCAGTTCTTCCAGGCGCATCCTATCCTCTGCCTCTTCCTCGGGTCTTGGATAGAAACTGTGAAAATCTAAAGTTGAGCTTTCAGGTTCCTTTTTTTGTGTAAATATTTTCCTGTTGAGATCCCTTAAAAAATAATCAAGGCAGGAGAGGAATTTCCAGTTTTCATCCTTGATTTTGTTCTCATCTACCCAATTCAGGGCCTTATCGACTGCAATCCAGGCTTCCTGGCAGTAATCATCGAAGGAGATTCGAGCGCGGACCCCCTGGAATCTCTTCGTTATAAGGTTCTTATAACGATAGTGCAGGGCAAGCCCCGCGGACCTATCCCCTGTTTTAAAGTGCCGGACCAGTCTCCGGTCAGTGAAGCCCTCGAAGGTGCAAGTTAAACTACTCATAAATCTTTTATAAACCTATAACTCTATCATTTTGCGAAGAGGGAAACCCAATGATCCCAACAACGCTCTAGAAGTCGGAAGCGAATCACTCTCCGGCCCAGTCTACCAGTTTGTTATGGGTCTGCGTGCCACCGTCATGTTCTTTTATATGGATTACTCGAGGTACTTCAATTTTAACGACGATGGTAAAATTGATAAAACCACCACAGCTGGAAACAGGGTGGGCCTGGGATTCCATTTGGCTTACCAACTTTAACCTTATTGATCGTCCCATCTTAGGGTGGGACTTTTTTTTCCTACCTGTTCCATATAAAAACCTTTTAAAATGTAAAATTTCTCTTGGAAATCTTCAAAAATGCGTTACCTTGAAATCAGAGGGTTTACCTCAAATTCTAGCGGTTGAACCGCAAAAAGGAGTTTTTATGAAAAAATTGGCATTAGTGACCCTTTTGGGCCTTGCCGCAGCGGGAGTTTGGGCCCAGTCCGCCAGTATCGGTTGGGCGGGTATCGGTGGTTCGACGGGCGGATTTGCCAATTTCAACGGCACCGAAGTCAGCCCACTGGACACTGGCAAAATAGCCCTTTTCGGAGGGATTGGTTTCTCTGTTATTCCTCCTCTGCCTCTCTATATCGGTTTCGAACTGAACCTGTTGATAGCACAAGTCGGTGAAGACAGTGCCACGGCGACTGTCTACCGTGAAGAACTTGTTGATACCGGTACGGGCTACGAGTTTTATGGCTATCTTGGTGATGCGACTTTTACGGCCAAATATTTTGATATCGATATTAGTCCAAGAATCACAGCCACTCTGCAACTTGCAGGAGGACTAGTTACCGGTACCGCTTTCGCAGGACTCAACGCCAACTATTTGACCATGAACTGGGAGTATACTGATCCGAATCCCGCATTGAATGATAGCGGTGAAGAAACCTTGGCAGGACCCGTTTGGCAGGCCGTTTTTGGTCTTCGTGCAACCGCCCTCTTTTTCTACATGGACTACACCAGGTATTTCAACTTCACAAGTGACGGCAAGGTGGACAAAACCTCCATCGCCGGAAACCGTGTTTCCTTGGGATTTTATTTCACGATGTAATTTTATGACTTAAATGAGTCCACTTGAAAAAGTGGAAATTTTATTTGCATTTTTAGAGAAATATTTTAAAATCGTGTTTTAGGAGGAAGAAATGAAAAGGAAAATATTCAGCATTCTTATCCTGTGTTCTACCCTTACAGGGTTGAATGCACAGGATGATGAATTGGCAAGTGAGATAGGCTGGCTTTCGTTTGGTTTAGGTACGAGTGTGTCTTCAAAATTTGAGGGGACCGAGTTAAACGCCATCGAAACAGGAAAATTTGTAGGAAACCTCGGGTGGGCGCAAACCGTTATCGACCCCATTCCACTCTACATCGGATGGGAATTCAACGTGGCTTTTGCCATGATCGGTGAAGAAAGCACTACGGCAACGGTGTACACCGAGTACCTTGGGTATTACGGAACGTTTGGCGAAAGTTCGTATACAGCAAAATACTGGGACCTGGACATCAGCCCCAGGATAGTCGCTCTTCTGAAACTGGGCACCCTGAGCGCTTCGGCTTATGCCGGCATCAACGCAAACTATCTGATAATGGACTGGCAGTACACGGATTCCTTAAATCCAGTTAATAATGAAGCAGATACGGAAATTGTGAATGGTCCCGTGTGGCAGGCTGTTGCGGGATTCCGTGCCACTTTCCATATCCTTTATGTAGACTACACCCGGTATTTTAATATCAACAACGGTAAGATCGACCGTACCAATGTAGCTGGAAACCGGTTGGGCCTTGGTATTATTTTTCTCTTCGACTAATTCAGACAGCCCCGGCTTTTATGGACACTGACTCGGTCAGGGGCTGGCTTGAAGAACACGGGGAGTTTTCATACTCCCGTTCTTCAGGACCTGGCGGTCAAAACGTCAACAAGGTATCTAGCAAAACCACCCTTCGCTTTAACCTTTCCCAACTTCAGGGGATAACAGAAGAAGAAAAACTCAGGCTTGCTGATAAACTTCAGGCTAAACTCACTGTGGATGGCGAAATTGTTATCCAGGTCCAGGATGAACGAAGCCAGCTGCTCAACCGTGGCCTGGCTTTAGAGAGAGCTCTAAAACTTATCACTGTTGCCCTTCACAGGGACAAACCAAGAAGGAAAACCCGTCCCACCAGAAATTCCCAGGAGCGTCGCCTTTTAAAGAAAAGGATCGTCGGAAGGGTCAAATCCGACAGACGAGCTCCCGAAACGGAATAGCCCAATCCATCAATAATTCAAAGGTTCTGGGTAGAGGGGCATGGGTCGAACCTTGAATTCCTTCTTCTGTAGGTAACGTATTCCTTCCACCGCTGCTTCAGCGGCAGAGACCGTTGTTGTATACGGAACCTTGCGCCTGACGGCCTCGATCCGCATAAGGGAGTCGTCGGTGACCGAATGCGTGCCTTTGGGTGTGTTGATTAAGAGCGTGACTTTTCCGGAGCGTAGCGAATCCAGGGCATTGGGGTGCCCATCCTGCACCTTTTTAATGAGTTCTGACGGAATGCCGTTCTCTTGGAGGAAAACCGCAGTGCCGTGGGTCGCTGCAAAAGTAAAACCCATTGAAAGCAGGTCTTTGCAAATGGGAAGAATACTGGGTTTATCGTCGTCGTGGACAGAGACGAACACCTGCCCGGCTATGGGTAAGGTGCCGCCCACCCCGGCCTGCGCCTTAGAGTAGGCTTCACCGAAACTTTCACCCGTACCCATGCTCTCGCCTGTGCTCTTCATCTCCGGTCCCAGGACCGGGTCCAAGTCCTGGAAGCGGTCGAAGCTGAAAACAGCCTCTTTCACAGCCCACCCGGTTTTACAGCTCCCTACCCCTGTTCCACTCGCGTCAACCAGCCCCTGTTCCATAAGATTGATCCCGCTCCAGACCTTTACTGCTACATCGACGAGGTTAACCCCGCTCGCTTTAGAAAGGAAGGGGACGGTTCTGCTGGCTCTGGGGTTCACTTCGAGGATATAGAGGAGACCGTCTTTCTCGGCAAACTGGATATTGATAAAACCTTTGATCTGGATATGGAGGGCGATTTTCTTCGTGGCTTCTATCATTTCTTCCACGATATGCGGCTTGGTCATAAAGACGGGAAAGACACAGGCAGAATCTCCGCTGTGGATTCCGGCAGCTTCGATATGTTCCATGATTCCGCCGATGTAGACATTCGTCCCGTCGCAAACTGCGTCCAGGTCGTACTCGAATGCATCTTCCAGAAACTGGTCTACAAGAACGGGTCTCTCCGGGCTCATCGCCACGCCTTTTGTGAGGAAAATATCCAGCTCTTCTGTATCGTAAGCTATAAACATACTTCTTCCACCCAAAACAAAACTCGGGCGTAAAAGCACGGGAAAACCGATTTCCAGGGACAACTTCACAACCTCCTGGGGGTTGGAAGCCATCCTGTTAAGGGGCTGCCTCAGTTTCAAAAGCTGGATGAGTTTCGAGAACCGGCCACGGTCTTCGGTATCGTTGATACCGTCGAGGTCAGTCCCGATAATGTTGATGCCTTCATTCTGGAGTCGCTCTGCTAGGTTGAGCGGGGTTTGCCCGCCGAGCTGGACCACCACGTCCCGGATACCCTCTTTCGTGAGGATTTCCATAACGCTTTCAAAGGTCAGGGGTTCGATGTACAGCCTGTCGGAAACGTTATGGTCAGTGCTGAGGGTTTCTGGGTTGGAATTGATGATGACGGTTTTCCGCCCGAGTTTGCGGTAGCTCAAGCTCGCGAGTGTGCAGCCCGTGTCAAATTCAAGCCCTTGACCGATGCGGTTCGGTCCGCTGGCAATAATGGCGACGGCCTTATCTCCGAGACTTCCGCCTTCGTCCTTTTCTCCCCAGGTCGAATAGAAAAACGGGGTTTGGGCCTCAAACTCGCCGGCACAGGTATCCACAAAATGGAAGGTTGCATGCATATTTTCATCAAACCTCATTTTACGGATTTCCACCTCGGTTTTTCCTGTCAACCTTCCAATATACAGGTCGCTGAGTCCCATACGTTTAGCTTCTAGAAGTTGGGGGCGGTCCAGGTTCGTGGCTAGAAGTTTCTCGAGGTCGGCCTGTCTTAGCATTTGGTACAGAAACCAGGGGGCAAAACCGCTTTTTAGAGAAAGTTCGGGTATCATCCCGGTGCCGTGTTTTTTTATCAATGTATAGAGGGCGTAGATGCGCATAGGGTGTCGGGTGGTGATCATATGTTCCAGATCTTCGGAACTTACAGGGAGTTCCTCCAAGCCTTGTTTACCGGACTCTACGGCGCGGATGGCTTTATTCAAGGCTTCTAGCGCTGTTCTTCCCATGGAGAGGCTTTCCCCTACGCTTTTCATCTGCGTTCCTAATGTCTTATAGCCTTGGGGGAATTTTTCCATCTCGAATCGGGGAACCTTGACAGCGCAGTAGTCGAGGGCGGGTTCAAAACAGCTTACGGTTTTTCCCGTGATCTCGTTGATGACTTCGTCGAGGTTGTAGCCTACAGCTAACCTAGCGCTGGCCTTGGCTATGGGAAAACCTGTGGCTTTGGAAGCGAGGGCGCTCGAACGGCTGACACGCGGGTTCATTTCAATGATGACCATCCTGCCGGTTTTCGGTTCGACGGCAAACTGGACGTTCGATCCGCCGCAGTCTACACCGACGGCCCGCAGGACATCGATGCTTGCTGTCCGCATGGTTTGGTACTCACGGTCGCTCAAGGTCTGGATGGGTGCGATGGTGATGCTGTCCCCGGTATGGACGCCCATAGGGTCGATATTTTCAATGCTGCAGACGATGATGGCGTTATCGTTGGCGTCGCGCATGACCTCCATCTCGAATTCTTTCCATCCAAGGAGGCTCTCTTCAACTAAAGCGGTGTGCACCGGGCTTTCAGCTAGGGCTTTTTCAAGAAAAACAACGTATTCCTCGTGGTTCTGCGCGACCGCGCCGCCCATTCCACCGAGTGTAAAACTCGGCCTTATAATCAGGGGAAAACCTACTTCTTTAATCAGTTCTTCGCTTTCGCTATACGACCCGACGAGGGCAGACCGTGGAACGTCCAGGCCGATCTCGATCATTTTCTGCTTGAATAAACCCCGGTCCTCGGCCAGCTTGATAGCCTCGATCCTCGCACCGATAACCTCGACGCCGTAACGCTCAAGGACCCCTTCCTCGTGGAGTTTTATGGCAAGGTTCAGTGCGGTCTGGCCGCCCATTGTCGAAAGGATGGCCGAGGGTCTTTCTTCCTTGATTATGGCTTCCATATAACCAACGCTCAGAGGCTCCATGTAGACGCGGTCGGCCATGCCCGGGGTGGTCTGCATGGTTGCCGGGTTGGGGTTGACGAGTATAACCTCGTACCCTTCCTCTTTCAGGGCTTTTACAGCCTGGCTTCCCGAATAGTCGAACTCGCAGGCCTGGCCTATAACAATGGGGCCTGAGCCGACGATAAGGATTTTTTTGAGGTCTTTTCTTGCGGGCATTATTTGGCCTCCATGACTTTGTCGATAAACGCTTGGAAAATCCAGCTGGAATCCTTAGGCCCTGGGGCTGACTCGGGGTGAAACTGGGTGCAGAGTACGGGAAGGGTCTCGTGGGCCAGACCTTCCACAGTACCGTCGTTGGCGTTCCGGAACCAGATTCGGACGCCTTTCGGGAGGCTTTCCTCCTCCACGGCGAACCCATGGTTCTGACTTGTTACAAAGACCTTTCCGGTGAATTCGTCCCTGACAGGGTGGTTGACACCGTGGTGGCCGAACTTCATTTTATAAGTCTTGCCGCCCAGTGCCTGGCCTATCATCTGGTGCCCTAGGCAGATACCCAGGACAGGAATGGTGCCGATCAAGGACCTGATTTTTTCTATAAGGTCGGCGAGTACGGCAGGGTCTCCGGGGCCATTGGAAAAGAGAACCCCGTCGGGCTTGAGTTCCAACATCTTCTCGACACTCCACGTGTCGGGCACAAGGGTCAGTTTAGCCCCGCGCGCCTCCAATTCCCTGATAATATTTGCCTTGATCCCCGAGTCTACTAGGACAAGGTGTGGACTTCCCTCCGGGTTGTATCCGACACTATCCTCCGTGCCTACCTCGACTGTCAGATCACAACCTTCCATACTTGGATAAGCTGAAAGGTAGGCTTTGGCAAAGGCCAATTCTTCTGCGTCGGGAACGGCTCCTTTAAGGGTAAAAATGACGGCATTTTGCGACCCTTCATCACGGAGGTGAATCGTGAGGGATCGCGTATCGATATCCGAGATTCCAGGGGTGGAGTGTTTTTTCATAAAGGCGTCCAGGGTGGTTCTTCCTTCGGGAACCGGGCCTTCGTAGAGGTCGCGCAGGACGAGTCCGGCGCATTTCAGTCCGGGCCTAACGATTTTTTTTTCGGGGCCAATTTCACTCCATTCATCGAGGGCACCGTAGTTGCCTCCGTGCGGGTAGGTCATCAATACGATTTGGCCGGTATAACTGGGGTCGGTAAGAATTTCATGGTAGCCACTCATTCCCGTGTTAAAGACGAGCTCCCCAGCGCCTTTTCTATCTGCCCGTCCAGGGACAAGAGCGGCGGCATGGGGCGCAAGCATACCGAAAGGCTTTCCAACTTGGAAAGTCCCATCTTCGAGAAGTAAACAAACTCTTTCCATGAAATTCTCCCGTGCGTCTAGAAGCGGTCTTTCCTGAGTAGTTCCCGGGGAAGGATTTGAACCCTCACAAACAGATCCAGATTCTGTGGTGCTACCATTACACTACCCGGGATTGTGGTGAAATTTTACCCGTGTCCCTTCCAAGTGTCAAGGGTCCAGATTACTCGGCGTGGTATTCTATCAGTGTATGAACGCTTCTACCGGAGAGTTTCTTTTCAGGATGGAGAAACGGAAGACCTACCACACAGAAAACCTCAGAGACTATTCCCCCTGCCCTTTCCAAGAGTTCGGCGGCAGCTTGGAGGGTTCCCCCGGTTGCCAGAAGGTCATCCATTAAAAGGATGGGTCCGCCTTGCGGGACGTCGACAGGCTGAAGTTCCAAAGTTCCCGTTCCGTATTCGAGCTCAAAATCCTGGCTAATCGTCTTTCCAGGTAATTTCCCGGCTTTCCTTACAAGAATCAGCGGGATTCCCCTTTCGAGAGCCACAGGGGCCGCAAAAAGAAAACCACGGCTTTCGACGGCGGCAACAGCAGAAAATTCCCTACCCGAATACAGTTCCCGAATTCTATTAAAAACGTGGTTGAAAGCGTTGGGAGTGGTAAGGATGCCAGTAACGTCGTAAAAAAGTATCCCGGGTTTGGGAAAATCCGGCACCTTCCTTATCGCTCGGTCGAGAATTGAGTCCATCGTGATCCTCCAAATGGTATTCTAAGGTAACCAAGGAAGAAAAACCAGCCTGTTTCCCTGTGTGCCTCGACTGAATCAGGGTTTCACTATAAGATTCATCCCATGAACCGGATAATTCCTGTGGCAAGCGGCAAGGGCGGGGTCGGCAAATCCACCATTTCCTCAAGTTTAGCCGTCCTACTCGCCAGCTCCGGCAGGACCGTCGTCGCAGTGGACCTTGATTTAGGCGGTTCCAATCTGCACACCTGTTTTGGACTGAAAAACACGTACGAAGGAATCAGCCGCCTTCTGAAAAAGTCTCCCCCGCCTTTGGTTGACCTCATCGTGGAAACATCCTGGCCACGTCTCTTTTTTCTACCAGGGGACAATCTCCTCCCCGGAAGCGCCAACCTCCCCTTTTTTATCAAAAAAAAGATCATCACCGCACTCGAAAAGATGCCTGCAGACTTCGTTATCGTAGATTTAGGAAGCGGAACGCATTTTAACGTCATAGATTTTTTTCTTATCAGCACACTTGGTCTTCTCATCACCGCCCCGGAAACCACAGCCATCCTCAACGCCTACTCCTTTCTTAAAAACGCCATTTTCCGGATGCTGGACCTGCTCTACGAAAAAACAAGCCACGCGAAAACCATCATCAAGAATTTCGGGGAACTTAAAATCGAAGGGGGATCAACCAATATCAACTCCCTTATCGATGAACTTCTCAAATGGGACCTTAAAGAAGGCCAGAAAGCACAAAAGGCCTTACAAAATTTCAGGCCGGGGATCGTGGTGAATATGGTTCGGACACCCGGTGAGCTGACCATGGCCGCGAATCTCAACGAAATCATCAAGAAGAATCTTTCCATTTCCCCCAGTTTCCTCGGAATTCTCCCGTGGGAAGACCTTGCACGTACCGCGGTGAATACCAGGGTACCCCTGGCGCAAACCGCCCCCCAGGGGCTATGGACCCAGTCGCTCACCCAATTCGCCCAGGTTGTCTACGGAACAGGGGAAACCTCCAGGCACGACCTTCTTTGGGACGAGCAGGACCTTGAAGATGCGGAAAAATCGGCCCAAGACCTAGGTCTCTGGTAAGTTATTATCCCATACTTATGTGAATCTATTCACAATAACACAAAAAAGGGTTGCATAAATCGCTGATATGTGTTTAGATAAAGTCATACTATTTCTTTAACGAGGGGTCTTATGGACAACAAGCTATGGATCACGGTAGACGGCAACGAAGCCGCAGCTATTGTGGCGCACAAGACAAACGAGGTTATCGCGATTTATCCGATCACACCTTCAAGTCCGATGGGTGAGCTCTCCGACGCCTACAGCGCCAAGGGTCAGAAAAATATCTGGGGCACGGTTCCTGAAATTATTGAACTCCAGAGCGAGGGCGGAGCAAGCGGAACGGTTCACGGGGCTCTGACTACCGGAGCTCTAACGACAACCTTTACTTCAAGCCAGGGATTCCTTTTGATGATCCCCAACATGTTTAAGATTGCGGGTGAACTCGCCCCGACAGTCTTCCACGTTGCTGCACGCGCAGTAGCGGCGGCGGCCTTGAATATTTTCGGCGAACACTCTGATATTTATGCGGCCAGAATGACAGGCTGGGCCATGCTGGCGGCTAATTCGGTCCAGGAAGCCCACGATATGGCCCTGGTTTCCCAGGCTGCGACCCTGGAGAGCAGGATACCCTTTGTCCATTTCTTTGATGGTTTCCGCACCAGCCACGAGGTTCAGAAGATCCAGGGGCTTTCCGACGACCAAATCCGATCGATAATCGACTTTGACCTGGTCCGCGCCCACCGTGCACGGGGACTTACACCGGAGACCCCCGCACTCAGGGGTACGAGCCAGAACCCTGACGTGTTTTTCACAACCAGGGAGACGGTGAACACCTTTATTGACGCCACCCCTGCCATAGTCCAGAAAACCCTTGAGAAATTTGCCCAGGTCACGGGTAGGAAATACAGCATCTTCGAATATAAAGGCGCACCCGACGCAGAACGCGTTATCATCATTATGGGAAGCGGTGCCGAAGCCGTCGACGAAACCATCGACCATCTTATTGCCCAAGGCGAAAAGGTCGGTGTCCTCAAGGTCAGGCTTTTCAGGCCCTTCAGCGCCAAGCATTTTCTCGAAGCACTGCCCGTTTCGATAAAATCCATTGCCGTGCTCGATAGGACCAAGGAACCCGGCTCCGCTGGCGAACCCCTTTTCCAGGACGTCCGTACCGTCCTCGCCGACGACCAGGATTCCGACGCACCCAGATTTAAGAATTCGCCTAAGGTTTACGGCGGACGGTACGGTTTGGGTTCCAAGGAATTCGACGCAAGCATGGTTCTGGCGGTCTTTAAAAACCTTTCCCAAGCCAAGCCCAAAAGAAATTTTACCATCGGTATTTATGATGACGTCACCCACACAAGTCTTGATTGGAACCTGAGCGACGACATCGAAAACGCTAAGGTTCAGAGAGCCATCTTTTTCGGCCTCGGTGCCGACGGTACGGTGGGAGCCAATAAAAACTCCATCAAAATCATCGGAGAGGGTACCGATAATTACGCCCAAGGTTACTTCGTCTACGACTCAAAAAAAGCCGGCTCCGTCACTGTGAGCCACCTCCGGTTCGGTCCCAACCCCATCCGATCCACCTACCTTATCAAGAAAGCCCAATTTGTAGCCTGTCATAACTTTACTTTTATGAAGACGCTGAATGTTCTCGATAACCTGATGGATGGCGGAGTATTCCTTCTCAACAGTCCCTATTCAGCCGACGAGACCTGGAACAAGATTCCCGCCGAGGTACAGAGCCAGATCATCGAAAAGAAGGCCAAATTCTTCGTTATGCAGGGCAATAAAATCGCCCTGGTGGCCGGAATGCAGGGCCGCATCAACACCGTCATGCAGGTCGGTTACTTTTTGATCAGCGGGGTCCTTCCCAGGGATGAAGCCATCAAGATGATTAAAAAGAGTATCGAAAAAACCTATTCAAGAAAGGGTGCGGACATCGTCGCTAAAAACATAGCAGCTGTGGATAAGGCCATCGACGGGATCGAAGAAGTCAAATACGGCGCCGTTGCCACAAGCACCCTTGCCATGGAAAAACGCATCGTGGATCACGCTCCGGATTTCTTCCACAAAGTCACCGCGAAACTTATAGCCGGACAAGGGGATATGATCCCTGTCAGCGCGTTACCAAAAGACGGAACATGGCCAACAGGGACCACAATGTACGAAAAACGGAGCATTGCGGAATTCGTCCCAGTCTGGGATTCGGAAATTTGTATCCAGTGCGGTAAGTGTTCCATGGTCTGTCCCCACGCCGTAATCCGCATGAAAGTCTACGACAAGAAGCACCTCGAAGGTGCTCCTTCTACCTTCAAGTCCGCAGAAGCACGCGGTAAAGAATACGCAGGCATGGCCTTCACCATCCAGATCAGCCCCGATGACTGTACCAACTGCCGGGCGTGTTTCAATATCTGCCCAGCGATCCGTAAGGGTGCAGGAGAGAACAGCGGTGATAAGGCCCTCAAGATGAGCAGGCTTGAACCCATCCGCGACGTTGAGAACACCAATTGGAACCATTTCCTGACCATCCCCGACCTCGATATGAAAATGATCAAGAGGGACACCACCAAGGGCAGCCAGCTAATCCAGCCTCTGTTTGAGTTCTCCGGCGCTTGCGCTGGATGCGGTGAAACACCATACGTAAAACTGCTCAGCCAGCTCTTCGGCGACCGCATGCTTATCGCAAACGCTACGGGTTGTTCGAGCATCTACGGAGGAAACCTCCCCACCACACCCTTCACCATGGATAAGAACGGGCGCGGACCGGCTTGGAGCAACTCGCTCTTCGAAGACAACGCCGAGTTTGGCCTGGGAATGCGGATGACCTCCGACCGCATGGGAACCTACGCCCGAGAACTTCTAGCCAGGGCGAAAACCGAAGGTGGCTGGGATAACGGCGTGGTTGACGCACTCCTCGCAAACCCCCAGAAAACCACCCACGAGATCGACGACCAGCGCGAAAATCTTGCGAAACTCCGGGAGACTGCGAAGAAAATCGGGAACGAGACTGCAAAGGAACTCTTGAGCGTCGCCGACTACCTGGTCAACCGGAGCCACTGGATCATCGGTGGTGACGGATGGGCTTACGACATCGGATTCGGCGGACTGGACCACGTGATTGCCAGCGGAAAAAATGTGAATATCCTTGTACTCGATACCGAGGTTTACTCGAACACTGGCGGCCAGATGAGCAAGTCCACACCGATGGGTGCGGTGGCCAAGTTTGCAGCAGGCGGAAAGACTATTGGTAAAAAAGACCTGGGTATGATGGCCATGAGTTACGGCTATGTTTACGTCGCAAAACTCAGCATGGGCTTTAGCCAGGATCAGGTAGTACGCACCTTCCTGGAAGCAGAAGCCTACGATGGCCCGAGCCTCATCATTGCCTACAGCCACTGTATCGCCCACGGAATCGATATGTCGAAAGGCATGAACCAGGGAAAGGGAATGGTTGAATCCGGACTTTATCCGCTCTACACCTTCGATCCCAGAAAGAAGGAAACCGGCGAGAATCCTTTCAAACTCCTGAGCCCAGAGCCCAAGATTCCCGTCGAGGACGTGGTTTACCAAGAACAGCGTTACCGGCTTCTGAAAGACAGCAACCCCGAGGATGCAGCAAAAGCACTCGAGCAGGTATCGGCCCACGTGAAGGAACAGTACAAACAACTTACCAAAATGGCAGAGTAGAAACTATTCAAGTATTTTTAAACCGGCCGCTTTTGGCCGGTTTTTTTTGCCTTTTTTCACAATACAGCACATACTAAAACTATGAAAACACTGCATTACGCTTTGATCTTTATCCTCTATGTTTTTTCTCTGCCAGTTTCAGCACAGAGCAGAGCCGCGTTTCTCGGTGAACCTGCAGAATTCCTGGCTCCTTCGGCCCTTCAAGGCGGCAAGCGTTACCCCTTGATTATTTTCCTTCCCTACACAGGAGGAACAGCCTCAGATTTCTACAGACGTCACGAGGGCTTCCTTCCCTTCGAGGAAACATTCATCATGTTGCCAAAAGGGCGGCCCAGCAGCGCGGATTACCTTCCCAATTTCAGAAATTTCGTCAAATGGTACGAGGAAAGGATCCTTGCGGATCTTACGCTTGCCCTTGAAAAGTATCCCATTGATCCAGAAAGGGTTGTATTAGCGGGTTTTTCTTTAGGGGGAGATTTGGGGCGGGCTTTGAGTTTAAGAAAACCCGATGTTTTTCAAGGTGTCACCTCCGAAGCCCTGAATCCTTCGAAAACTTTATAAAGTTTCGTCCTCCTAGGTGCCTGTTGCGCTTGAGACCGCAGGAATTTACTTGAGGTTGAACTGTGGGATACTT
>DYOB01000053.1 GCA_020720765.1 Borreliella garinii | reverse complement strand
TCCGGAATGCGAGTGTCGAAGGATCAGCAGTTAAAGGGATAAATAATTGGGTAAGAATGGGTTCATCTTCCCCTTCACCACCACCCGGGGGTGTGGGAAGAGCCGGGGGTTGGCAACTCAAACCTACTAAAACTACAAAAAGTCCAATATAATATACATACTTCACTGTTATTCTCCCAAAATCAACTCAATCATACCATCAAAATATTTTTCTCACAACCATAAATAAGAAATAATTCAATTTAAATAGTTAAAAATGAGTGAGAACGCGGTAAAGAAATGGACATCAGTTGGTGGTGTAGAATAAAAAGATGCCGTTGGGTACATCACCAAGAAGAATTCCGTATCGGTCATGCTACTGTTAACAAAAGTAACTGGTCCATTATTTAAATTACTCTCCATTCCCATGGCTGCTGCCGTACCAACTCGATATTTAACACTTCCAGTTTCGGGCGGTGAATCGACTTTAAAAGATAGTGTTCGTCCTGCAGGCACCGTCACTTTAAACCAATCGACATCATAGTCGGAGATAAGAGGTAGGACTGTATTGTCGCTTATCCCATAGAGGACAACAGCTGTGCTCTGACTCCAGGATAGAGGGGTGGACGTTCCTTGTGTATTGTTGTTTTCTGAACTGTCATTGCTAACATTATAGAGAACTCCAATAACGTGGTTAGAATAGGGAAAAGCGATCGTACCACGAATTTTTCTCATCCTATACCGCCATCTAATGGGCAAAAGCGGTTGCGGGCTTTGAAAAATATTTAAAAAATTTTGATCGGTCGAGGTAAGGTTGCTCCAAGTTGGTGTGCCTGATGCAGGATCCATGACCTCTATTTCATAGGTGTCGGTTCCAGGATCCTGGTCCCACTCAAGTCGGATGAGACCAGGGCTGGAATAATTGACAATTCTGAGCTCTGATGGTGTTGGTAGTTGTGCGGTTCTGACGACTTGTTGGAAAAGGTTGTTTTCGCAACTTTGGAGCAAAAGGATTATCAAGGTAACGCCAATTTTTTTCATTTGATCCTCCAAATGAGACCAATCATACCTTGCAATTTCATCATTAAAGGTTCTCGCAAGACGAATTCTAACGGTGCAGTCAATTCAATAGCCATAGTATCTTCCCAGAACCAAAAAGCATACCCAGGAATTAGTTCTAGACTAAAAGCAGGAAATAATCCTAAAACCGGTTGGTTATAGGCGGGGTAATGAGCAACGATGTTCCAATGAAGTGCAGGTGCAATTCCCAAAAGGAAACTGTGCAATCTATTGTATTCCAAATGTAAATAGGCCGGGAAAAAGACTCGAATAGTATGGGTGTAAAAAGGTTCCCACTCGGGTTCTGATATCCAGAGCTGGTATTCGAGTCCAGCTTGTATGCGATAATTGAGACGCCAGTCGCCCTGCCACCACAGTGTATGGGCAGACCAAAAGGAGCCGCCGGTGCGAAAACTTACCAAGGGACGGGCTATATCCATCCACTCACCGAGAAAGAGACCTGACCCGAGTGCGACGTCCCAACTAAATCCACCGGGTCCATCGGGTGTACGTGGAATGCTCGCTAGAGGATTAATAAACTGCCTCAAATAGCGCACTGTTTTTTGGGCCGCGTCCGTAAAGAGGGCCGAGCTTTCACTTTCAGGGTATTTGGCAAAGACACTTTGAACGAATTCTCCCTTACCCGCATCATAGATCCTCACTAGAAGTTCCCAGGCTCCAGGATGTCGGAGGGTCGAGGCAAGAATGATAAAGTCGGCACTTGCTAAACCAGCGGCAAAGTTTGCCTGCACCTGATTCACTAAAGGAGTTTGGAACAAGGGATCAGCATCCAGGTTTTTTATCCTAAGGTTTCCGTCCAGATCAGCGTCCCGAAGCGCATTAGCCCACAAGACGTCAGCATTTTCCAGAATGGCGTTTTCGTTTTGAGACACACGGGAAAAGAAAACCTCTTGGGCGGCAGCCATCGAGGAAAAAAGTATGAACAAATATAACCACAGTTTTTTCAATTCAATCTCCCCATCATTTCTAAAGACTTCTTGACAGTTTCCTGATTTACGGACCGGGAAAGAGCCTCAAGTTCTGCCCTCGCCGTCGCCTTTTCACCGGAACTGATCAAGTCTTCAGCTAACCGAAAGCGATTCTCTTCATTAGTTGTTTGAAAACTGATTCCTTGTCGGATCAAGGCCGCCAGTAATTTCCCAGCATTTTGCCCCAACAGTCGACCAAGGTACTTTTGACGTTCTTCGGTCATTTTTAATCCAGCTACCACTTGGGTGAGCCCTGGTGCTGTTTGCCCAATTTCTTGTAGGTGTAGACCCCATAAGAACCGCCAATCTGCCACAAAATCCAGTCCGGGTTTTCCAGGGAAAACCTCTTGAGCCCTTTCCAGGATTTGTTTCCAGCCTTCCCACACAGGTATTTGCGCCAGATCCAAACCAACCCTTGTCCCTGTCCCGGGCCAAGCCCCTTCTGTAACTTCCAGAAAATCTTTAAGAAGCACAACTTGGGTGGTGAAAAAGCCTAGGATATCAGCTTCAGAGAGTAGATTCCAACTCTCTTCTCTCTTCCCTAATGCTAATAAAACCAGTACCGCCTTCTCCCAGGCTTCTTGTTTTATAGTAAGTTCAAAGGGAAGGTTGGGGTTGGCGTTTTTCCATACGGTTATATATTCACCAGCAGCCTGTTCTAAATTCCCTGATTGAAAAAGACTTTCAGCATAGAGTTGCCTATGTGCCACACGTGTATCCCTGGACATCAGTTCGTTTGCTAATATCGAGAGTTGAGGATAGTTTTTTAAGTTAAGGGATATTTCTGCCGCCGCTCTTCGGGCGGTTAGGGCAAAGGAGGGTTCGTTAAAAAGACCTGCTAGGACTGAATAGGCCTGTTCTTCCCTGTTTGTTTGCCTAAGACCTAGAGCATAAAGGTACCGAAGATTGGGACTGTTCGGCCTAAGGCTTCTTTCACTATCCAAGAGTTCCAGCGCTGTTTGGGTCTGACCGTTTTCTAAAAAAAATAGAATGATATCTTCTTTTTCAGATTCATTCCATACACTCCGGGATAAACCTTCTCTATAAAGGAGATTTAATTCTGATACATCGTTACGGTTGTTCCAATATCGTTGAAGTTCGGTGTAATAAGTTTTTTCTAATGGATCTATCTTCCGAAGTTCGGTAAATGTCTGAGCAATTATTCTCTGGTATCGGGGGTCCTCACCCGCTAAAGGGCGAAAGTCAAGGTGGAGCGCAGTAATTTCCCGTAAATACTCCCTATTTCCAGCATTTAATGAACCAGGATTTGTTTTTAAATCCCTTAATCTACCCTGAAGCGATTGATAGAGTTCAGCGGTTGACCTAGTGGGGCGTAAGGTTGATAGAAGTTCTTCCAACTCTGAGACAGAGGCCCAAACCTTCTGGGAGGAAAAACCTGCTTGACGTTGAAGGACAAAGTCTATGCTCTGTGGAGTTGAAGCGGCAGAATACGACCCCATCCTTGATACTCGATTTTCAAGTGCCCTAACCCTGTCTTCAAGCCGCACGCTCGATAAAAATAATTGTGCGAATCCTGTTTCCATTTCAGCATTGATAGGGTCCAAATACTCTGATAGTGTTTTGTCTTTAACCTGCCTTTCCTCAATAGTCTGTAGGGCGCTTATTAATTGCGGATCGCGAGGCGTATCCTGTAAGAGTATGAGTGCGTAGAAACGCGCTGTGTCCCACTCTCCTGAGTTGATAAAAAGTTCTAACTGCTCACGGGTTTTTTGAATATGGCTCAAGTTGATAAGCCATACCAAAAGTAGAAGAGTTAAAAGGCCGACACCGGCTAAAGCGAGCTTTTTCATACCGCTTAATTTTTATACGTTATGGCAATTTTGAGTCAAGTAATGGTCCTTTGTTACCATTTTTCCTCTAAGATTTGAAAACTTCGTGGTATACCAAGAGATGGCTTAAGCCCAAGCACATATTCATGCTCCAAGCCTCTCCATTTTATTTTAAATCTCCAGAAATAACTCTGGGTTCCTAGGAGGGGGAGTAGTAGTTTTCTTTCCTCATTAATATTAATAAATCCTTCCCACCTTTCTCTATCCACCGGATTCGTGGTTCGAAGAGCTAATAGTGACTCTAAGGTTTCGTCTGGTTTTTCTAAAAAGGAGCGCCACCATGTTGATTTCCAAATTTGGCGTAAGAGAATCTCGTCTACCTGGTTAATATTCCACAGTGGCCATACTCCAAGTAAGGGATTTTCTTCAGATGACATGGAAGTTTCTTTAGGATTCGTTCTCCAAGAAGCCCTCAGCGTTCCGTTCCGAACAGCATATGAAATGGTCTTTTCCAAATCAAGTCTATTCCAAGCTTTTTCGTCTGAGAGTACTTGGTTACCCCAATGGTAAAACGTCAAATACTTTTCCCATTCTGGGTCCCATTTACTTTCATTTTGTGGAGGGGAAGATCTCCACGGTAGATTTTCACGAAGGGTTTTGAGCGTATCCACAGGTAAAGTGACTTCCCCTAGGTTCCAGTCAGGAATGTTCCACAAATCCCAGTCCCAGGAATTCCATGGAATCCTACTAGAGATTTCTTCCCAACTCCAAACCCACCCTTCAGATACAGGAAAGTGTGCCTCAAGTAAGTTGAGATAATGGTTTTCGTCGTCCCATCCTCTATCAGAATCTTCGCATTCTTGGATAAAATCGTTTACGACCTTCTGGAGGGCAAATTGATCCTGTGCTAAATTCATTCGACTTTGGGTCAAATTAACTATGCCTATCCACTCCCAGGAAACTGAGGTAACAATAGCCGAAAGAACGATAAGGGCAAAAAGCGCAACTAATGTTGCTCGCCCACTTTCACCGGAAGTAGGTTTCAAGGAAAACTTCTTCCTCCTAAGCTTGTCACGGTCTCGTTTCCATCAGCATAGACTACCCTAAGTTGGGATAAATCATCTTCAGCCTTAATTTCAATTGTTTGTATTTTAAGGCTGGTGGCTATGAATCGAGGTACTTCCTGGTCTTGTACCCAGATCCCTTTCTCTGAATTGCCAACTATAAAATTATTAGCTATCTCTCCCTCCTTGTAAGGAAGTATCCAAGTATCACCATCATGTTGAACTTCAACAGGAGTAACCCAGAACGGGGGGCGTATCTTTTTCGCCATGGAGCGGAATTCTGCGTCAGCAAGGATTCGTTCTGAAAACAGTTGGCTCAGATGGGTTTGGCGTTCGCTCCAAACTCGCACAGTCATCATCATTGACCCTGCTAATAATACGACAATGGCAGTGACGCTCATTATCAGGACGGCTTCCCAATAACTGAAACCGCTGTCTTTGCCTTTAAAGTGCAGCCGCATTAAGTTCGCCTTGCACCTTTTTCCAGGTTTCTTGAGCGCTTTCTTGAGCTCGAGTTAGAGTAGGAAGAACATTGAAAACAAAAACTACTAAAAATGAAAGAATGGTCAAGGACAGGATGGCTTCCCAGGTCCCAGTGCCCGTGTCTTTTCTATGGTTGAACAGAGCTGATGTCCGTAGCGGTCCCATCCCCTCCCTCCTTACCGTCAGAACCGTAGGATAATAAATGGAAAGGTAAGCCCGATGGTCCGGGTATGGCATAAATCCATTCTGTGCCCCAAGGATCTTGTGTTGTTGGCTGATCGACATACGGTCCAGTCCACCTTTTAGGTTGAGGATCGATGGAAGGTTTTTCCCAAAGTGCTTTTAATCCCTGCTCCTCAGAAGGAAAATTACCGTTGTCCAGGTAATAGGCATTCAGTGCAAGAGAGTACACTTTTATTTGAGATTGGGCCGCGACCAAGCGTGACTTGTCTACCATTTGAATTCCAACTATTCCAACAACTGTGCTCAGGACCAGAACTATCGATATAGTGATAAGGGTTTCAATAAACGTCCATCCCGAATCCTTTCTTAAATTCAAACGTAATCTTCTCATAATTCTATCACCTTTCTCCTTGAAGTCTGCGCAGCCTCTCTTCTTGAGTATAGTCAGAAACCAACCCTAAATAGCGCTGTAAATACTCGGCAACTTTTACCGTATCAGTCAAACCCCACTCATAAACGTCAGCCATGAGAAGTAGGACACTCGGATAACGATAACCTTCTTCCCATAAAATTTGGAGACGGCTCAAAGCCTGATCCCATTCTTTTATACGGTAGTAATAAAGCGCAAATAGAAATCTTCCGGAAGGATCTTCAGGACTCACGGTCTCCCAAATATCAAAAAGTCTTTTAGCTCCTACATAATCTCGGCTCTGCAGGAGTTCTTTAATTTCCTCTAGGAGCTGAGGTCCACTCTGTAAGGATACATACAAAACTTGGTCTCTGGAGCGGAAATCAAGAGTATCCGTCCAAGAACGAAAGCCTATCCTACGCGCTGAAATAAGATGCTGACCAAATTCTAGGTTCGGAAGGAAAAACCGGCCCGAACTATCACTTGTTCCTCGATGTACTTCACCTACAAAAACCTCAACTCCCGAAACCGGTCGACCTTCTTTATCGTAGATAATCCCCATGAGAGGAGCCTCGGTAAAAGCTTGGTGCGGTGCAGATGCGCATCCTGTTGTAGCAAAAGCGAAGAGAATAAGTTTGACTTTAAACCATTTACTTTGGAATCTGAACAACTTCCCCCTCCTTCTCAAAGGTATACCCCACAGCAGATTCCGAAACAAGCCTATATCCCAGATACCCTTCTCCCAACCTTAATTCAACTACTCTTCCTGAACCTATGTTTTTAAGGAAAAGTACCAGTTTACCACCCTGGTATACCGACCCGATGGGTTGAAATGGGAGAACCTGTGATGAGTTATGCATAATCATAGGTGGTTGTTCGGGAACATCCTGCCTTGCAACCCTTGAAGGGCTTGGTTGACGGGAACCAAAATAAATACCCCAACTTTCCCAAGTTTGACCCTGTGATTCTCGTACTCCTAGTTCCGATAACTCTTCTTGTTGGTTGGGAATTTGAACTTTCACCGGACCTGTTGGAAGAAAAGCAAAAGGGAAGAAAAATACTAAGGGCAGACTCATAACGAGCAATCGAAAGATAAAATTAAAACGGCTCATAACTCACCTCGGTAGTAAGTCGCCATATTCCAGATGGTTCTTGTGACAAATCCCACCTTGGAATCACAAGGTCCGAACGGCGGTTCAAAACTTCTCTCAAAAACCTCAGCGTTTGACGGATATCACCTAAGACACTCCACTCCCAGATGACATTGGAGTCTGATTTCACCATGTTGCCAGAACGCTGTTGAAGTTCCAACTCCTCTGTTAAACTTCTCAAGAAGTCTCCAAGCTGAGCCAAGGATAATTCTTCAGGAAAAGGTACGCTCGAAGGTAAAGAATTTACTTGGGACTTAACTTTCTCAACTTCAATAGAAAAATTGGAGAGAGTTTGTTGCCATTGAGCTTCCAGTGACGACCTCGATCGCTCTAAGGCTCGCCTACTTTCTGCTTGAAAATGAAATAATACTGACGTTATACATAACACCCATGCAACAACTGTGATTATACCGAACCGTGAGTTAAAAAAATCTTTAAGGTTCATTTTCGTCTCGTTTAGCAGTAAGAGTAAATACCGAACGTTTTGAGGCCTCCGGCCAACCGATCGTGACGTCTTTCCAATGTTTATTTCTCAGCCAGAGTTGAAGCGTTGCGTAGGGATCATTTCCTTCAAAGGTCACTGAAAATTCTTCTGTTGCTTGCCTCACTCGCAAAAGCCGGTCTTGTTCAAGTTTTCCATTGACCATAATTTCTGAAAGCAAGACTCCAGGGAGTCTTTCGATCCTGGTGTTCCATTCATTCAATCTCATTTGCATTTCGGTTTTTTCATCCGTTAGGCGTTTCCACTCGTTCTCATACGAAGTTAAATCCGGTGTTTTAGCAATTATTAGACTCGAAAACGAAAAAAGTATCCAAAGACCAGCCAAAATACTTTGTACCCAAAGTCCAACGAAAGCTAAATCTTTGACTTTTTGTTTAAACATCGGATCCTCTAAGAGTGGACTTCGAAGTCTCCAGATAAAGGGCCATTCATTCCAACTTGTAAAACTGCGTCGTATTCCGCGGTGTTCCAGAATCCAAGAGTTCTTTTGGGGATTTCCCGCGGGGACTTCAGTATCAATCAACTCTTCCCAGGAATCCAAATCATTCCTTTGCCATGACTCCCATTGTTCACCATTTCCATGCCAGGCAAATCTAATGTCACGAGGTAAACCTTCTAGTACCCATGGGGCTGCACTGACTGCTTTGTAAAGGCAGGCCTCAAGAATAAGCATATCCACGACAAGGACCGATAAACCGAGGCGACCATCACTCCGATGTTTTTTCCAATATAATCGGCAAGTATCTAGATTTCCCGGGAAACGGGTCTTAACGAGTGACTTTGCCGCTTGCTTCCAGTCAAAAGGGGCCTTTTCGAACGTGGTATAGAAGAAGAAATAGTCATCGGTGGAAAGTATATGTAAGCGGTGCTCTTTCAAAGCGCAGTCTCCAAAGCTTGAAAAAGGGGCACAACATATATTCCAATGAAGATAAAAAGAAAAATCCCAATGACTACCGTCATCATCGGTTCTATCCATTTTTTTAACTTCTCTGACATGTCCTCCACCCTCTTTTTATAGTACTCTTTTAATTGACTGAAGACAGAAGTAACGTTACCTGTAGCTTCGCCAATGGATGTCCAATGGTGAAATTCCTCTGGGAATTGTGCTTTTTGAAACAGCTCCGAAAGCGGTTTACCTTGCTTTAATTGCTCTAAAGCTAATCTACAACGACGCTTCGAGGTGCTGAAAAAAACATTATGGGATCCTGCTTCTATAGCTTGATCGAGCGGGTACCCCCTTTGGGCCAGGAGTTCCACCGAATAGGCAAAAACGAAATAATCTTTAAAAAGCCACCATTGTCCCAAGATCGGAAATTTCTCCCAAAAAGAGTCCAGAATAAGCCGCCTATGGGGAAAGAGTAGTAGTAATGTTATGGGTATACTCCAAATCAGAATAAGAATTATAGGGAACGTCCAATTAGTTCCACTTTCAGAAGTAGCCCCTGTGCCCTGTATACCGGATAAAATCGTCTGCATCCTGGGTAAAAGAAAAATGCCCATGGCGAGGGATATACCGAACAACATGAGTAGGGTCAACATAGGATAAATCAGAGCCTGGATTATTCCGTCATTCAAACGTTTTTCATCATCGATAAAGCGTAAAAGATTTCCTAAAGTCTCGGTCATTCTTCCGCTCTGTTCTCCCAACCTTAAAAGATTGAGTAAAAAGACCGGTGTTTTACCATTTATGTTTTCCACAGCCATGCTTAGCGGTTTACCGTTTTTCAAATCATCCAAAAGCCTGGAGGAAAGAAGTTTTTGTTCGTTATTTTTGGGATGGAGATAAAGATAATGAAGACCCTCTTGGACCGTTAAACCACCTTCTAGTAGACGGTGCAAAGCTGATAGCAATCCAATCAGGGTTTTTGAATGATCGGATGAACTTTCCAATTTTTTGGGTTTGGTAATGAGTATCCATCCAAAACGGGTAGCAGTTTCCATGGCTTCCTCAATCGTTTCTGCATCGACCATAACTTCTTTTTTTTCGTGTTGGGCATCATGGATTAAAAGAAGAAAACGTTTTTGCACTATATCCCGCCTAAAACTCGAACGACTTCTTCCATACTCGTCATTCCATGACTCAGCTTCTCTTCCGCATCTCTGAAAAAATTCAATTGTCCTTTTTGAAGAGCTGTAGTCCTCAAGACCTCGCTCGTTACCCCGGAGGCAATCATATCCCGCATTTCACCATCGATAAGTAATACCTCAAAAATGCCAATTCGACCTACGTACCCCGAATGATCACAATGCTCACATCCAAGACCAGTATAGGTTTTTAAGGGCTGTATTCCCCAGTGTTTTAAGAGCCTACGCCCGTGGTCGTCCAAAGGGGTTTGTTTCCGGCAATGCCTGCAGAGTTGGCGAACAAGCCTTTGGGCAATGACAGCGTTGATGACATCGGCTACTAAAAAGCCATCGACATGCATATCTATCAATCTCCTGACAGCCGACGCTGCATCTCTCGTATGAAGGGTAGAAAGTACAAGGTGTCCCGTCATTCCTGCTCTTATTGCCAATTCTGCTGTTTCGGTGTCGCGGATTTCCCCTACCATAATCACATCAGGATCATGCCTTAGAATGCGTCGAAGCAATGTTTCAAAACCTAATCCAATTTTCTCATGGATTTGAATCTGCACGGTCTCAGGCTGAATATACTCCACGGGATCCTCAAGGGACACGACTTTAATTTTCTCGTTATTAATTTCCTTGATAATAGCATGCAAAGTTGTTGACTTCCCGCTTCCCGTGGGTCCGGTAGCAAGTATAAGCCCGGAAGTAGCCTGGAACATCGGCTCAAGGGCTTGGCGGACGGTCACTGAAAGACCAAGGTCATTGAGACCAAGCATCATTCCACTCGGTGAAAGCAACCTAAGAGCAACTGATTCTGTTCCTTCAGCTTCGGGAAGAAGGGATACCCTCACGTCTTGCACGGATGATCCTAATCGAACAGTAAATCTTCCGTCCTGTGGGATTCGTGTTTCCATGGTATTCAGTTCTGAAAGGTATTTGATACGTGCTACCAGTGGCTTTACTTGATTCTGCTGAAGTACCTGTAAAGTTCTTAGTATACCATCAACTCTGATACGAACGCGATGTAGTCCTCCCTTCGACTCTATATGTATGTCAGAGGATTTTCTTTTTTGCGCTTCCAAAATTATGGTGTTCAGTAAATTTATTACTGGAGCATCTAAAGCAATTTCATCGAGTTGCAGACCTTTCTCATTCTCCGTAATATTTAATTCTGTAGAATTTGAATACAGCTTTCCCAGGAAGGTAGTGAGGTCTTCCTTAAGCAGGTTCTGGAATCGAATCTTTTTTCGATGAAATTTTTCTAGTAGTTCTTTAAGATCATCCGAGAATTCGTCTCCACCTACCAGGACTTCTTCTTCTGATTCTGAAAGCTTCAAAACCTGGTGACTTACCATAAATTCGGGTGAATATTGTTGAGAAACCTCAGGGAGAGGGAGAAAATCCTTGAGAGGTTGCCTCATCCTTATGGACCTCCCAAGGCCCTATAAAAGGATTCGAAACGCCCAGAATAGTCTCTGGGGTCCCCTATGGGGATTTCCACCCTGGGAATGATATAGACAACAAATTCAGTGACTTCTTCTACTTTATTGACAGATCGAAAGAGATACCCAAGCAGTGGTATTTGGCCGAGGATGGGAACATAACTTTCTATTTCTGTCTGATTTCTTTGATACAGGCCCCCGATAATCACGGGTTCACCGCTACGCGTACGGGCGGTAGTTGTTACGCTTTTTTCAAAAGTCACCGGCGGGTTTCCTTCAGAGCTTGAGTCTGAACCTCTTTGTGAGATTGTGGTACTGACATTGAGGGTAACCATCCCATCCCCTGAAACCCACCCGGAGAGAGTTAAAAGTAATCCAGATTGGATTTCCCGGGTCACGCCAATTGCAGTTTTATTTGGATCCGCATCTGCAGGGAAATCCCGATATCTGAAAGTATTTGTGTTCTGGAACTTAAGGTCTTGGCCAGACAAACCTGTAAGGGTGGTATCGGCTAGAATCCTTGCTTTGTTGGCGGTCATACCAGCGGCAAGCCCTGCTGAAAACTGATAGCCCAAACCTGAGAAAACGTCGATGTTTAAGCCAAGGGCAGGTCCCGCAGAAGGAAGCAAACTCCCAGATACACTTGTATTAGCCCCTCCCGCAGCCGGGTCCATCGAAAGACTTGGGCTCCAATTCAGGCCTTGGGAGTCTTGATACTGTACGACAAGCAAATCGTAACGAATTTGTGGAAAGGGGCGGTCTAATGTGGCTAACTCCCTTAGAAAGTATTCCCTTTTTTCATCCGAACCCCGGAAAAGAATTTGAGAGGGATAGGGAGTAAGGACCAAATCGTCACGAGCAACCGACGGAGGTAGGAATTTAATAAGATCATCCGCTTTTAAGTATTTGAGATTGACCAATACTGCCTCAGAAGGTACGTCAACGAGATTTATGAATTGCCGAACGGAAGTTACGTGTTGCTGGGGAGTCCACATCACAAAAGATCGGGTTGCTGGTACTAAAACAGGGTCGCCAGCCTTATAATCTTCAGGAATTAAGGGAAGAATTTTATCTGGGGATATAAAACGTAAATCATAGCGAACAAGGACCACTGATTCAGAAGTCTTATCAATAATCCTTAATAAATTTTGAAAGGCAGAAATCTCTGAACTTGTACCTGTCACTATGACACTATTGGTCTCTTTATCGATGCGATACTGTGGTAATCCAGGGCTACCTGATGCAGGGATTAAAGCAGCCAGCCTAGTAGCTCGGATTGCTTGCAACGATAGTACCGTTGTCGTAGCAAGTTTGCGAAGAACATCATTTCTTGTACTATCGAGAATATAATACATCCCATCGACAATAGTGAAGGAGGCTTCACCCAAGTCACAAAGGTAACCCAGCGCTTCGTCAAAGTTCTTATTCAATACATTGATATTCTCAATAACAGTGTCCCCCCTTTTTAAAAGAAGAAACTCTTTATCACCGACTTTAAACAGTTCCTGAACAGCGTCGATAAACCGAACCCTTTCTCCAGTCAATGAAAAACCCTGGGCTGTCTGGGTAAGAAATCGACCCAAGGAACCTCGGCGTGTGGCGTTAGAAGCAAGTCTCTGAATCTGAAAAAACCCTTCACCTTGTTCAATTTGGAATGACGGCCATTTCTGAACAATGATATTAAGAATAGCTCCAAGGTCCATATCCAAGGCGCGGATGGAAACAGGATCGTTTGGTAGATTTTCAAAATGAATGGTCATATTAGCAATCCGAGATAGCCTGCTCAATAAAGCGGATGGAGGTGCTCCTTCGGTAAAGACAGTCAGTTTTTGTGTGGAAACATTGACTTGAATCCAGATACGAGAAACTCGAATCATATTGTTTTCTTTCCATGAAAAAAGGTTGTTTGAAGTTAAAAAAGCCTGGAAGGCACTTTCCCAGTCCCCTTTCTGGACTAAAAAAGTAGTCGTCCCAGTTACTGTTTCATCGGGAAGAATCGTAGTATTTCCGAGTCTGGCAAAGGCGGCCAGGATGTCTTGAACGGGTTGTCGCACAAAATCCATGGCCTCTATGGTAGTACTGCTTGTTTGTCCGTATAGCGCTATGAACGAGAAAATATATAAAATAAGGGAGCACAGAGCTTTTTTCATAGTATAAAAGTATCTTAAGGTGTGACTGAAAACTTTGTCAACAATGCACCTATCAAGAAAAAAGGGGCTAAAGGCATACCGTCCTGTCTTTGATTTCTAATTTTTAGAAGAAGGCCATAAGTCAATGCAAAAATATTACCCCATAGAAGAGCGAAGAAAGTGAGTTTCCAGCCTAAAACGATTCCGTACACACCAACGAGTTTAACGTCCCCCATCCCCAAGTTATTTTTACTGATATGATAGACAACGAGAAATGATAGAGTTGGTAAGCTCCAATCGATAATTAGGAGTAACGGATCAGAATCTGGGAAATTCAACCGCCACAACGAAAGAATCATCGTGGAAAAAAAGGTTAGCCAGTCTGGAATCCTTTCAGTTTTGGAATCCCAGATAGCAGCCGAGATTATAAATACTAAAAAAATTAATTCAAATAGAATTAGAGAATCCAAAAAAACATCCTTTTGATATTACTGTCACATTCTGTTCGTTTATTAAACGACTCACGGGGTTCAGCCACACGATCACGAGAAAATAGAGAAAATAGAAATATTAATGTCCTCCATTTTTAAAAATTAAAATTAGTAGGTCTTTTTGCAATTTTTTTAAAAAAGACTTGACAAATTCGAATATTACTATAAACTGAACCTAGGGATAATGTAAGGACCGTAACGGTGGGGGCTTTGGCCCCCTTTTTTATTTTTGTTTATTAGACTGAGATTCTTATTTTTTTGAAAAGCTTACGAAGTATTTTGCTTTATGTAACATCCACTAAGCAAGATGTCCCAAGGCAATATGACGCCTTTTTCGATCTTAGTTATCTTTGTGTTAATCGAAAATACCGGTTTTTGACTTTTGCCCTAGTTTTATATTCGATATCACGTATCTTTTTCTTTTTCAAGCAAAAAAATTGCCTTGGCAACGGCATAATCCAAAAATTTTCTCTCCAGCCTATTTTTTTAATTCTATCAAAAGTGTATTCCATTTTTAGGACATTTTATTAGATAATAGAATATATTGGTCAGGATGTATGAATTCTAGCACGATCTTCCATGAGTGAATTTGTTAACTTAACCATCCATCGGTCCTTCATTATTGAAATCACTCCTTATGAACCGGCCCACCTCCGTTCGCCTGAAAATGTAAATAACAGAAGCTTTGATTGGTTGTAGTTTAAAGAAACACTCTATAATGAATTGCTAGATGACTCTAACTCTATACTCCAATAAATTCTTCAACGAACCAACTACCCCTACCTATGCTTAAAAAGTTGAATTGAAAATATTCTATTATTGGAAAATAATCTAAATTATTCAATTTTCAAAAGGTTTTGCCTTTAAAAATATGATGAACTCTCTATATTGGAATAATAATTGCTTTAAACAAGATACAGAGTTTTTAAGTTGTTTGGTCCTTATTGCAAGAACTTCATTTTCACGTTATAGTTAAATTGGCATCAGATAAGGCATCAAATACTTAAAGCAAAGGAGGGTAAATCAAGGTATAATTGAGCAATTCTGCAAATGGGAATTTAGATTTATCTTTATTCATAGTAATATTTTATTCATGATAAGTCATGAGAGGATCACTAGATATGATGTTTTTTATATATGATCCGGTTAAGCCTTCCAAGCTGAAGACGTGGGTTCGACTCCCACTGGGCGCTATCTTCAAAAACATTATTAGGAGCCTGTTGCGCTTGAGACCGCAGGAATTTACATGAGGTTGAACTGTGTGATACTTTGTTACCCATGGCACCACGATACAAAAGTATTCGCTACGATCGGGCTGTGGAATTGGAGAAGGAACTCTACAAGAAGCGAAAGAGCACCGTCGAAC
>DYOB01000052.1 GCA_020720765.1 Borreliella garinii | reverse complement strand
CACAGTTCAACCTCAAGTAAATTCCTGCGGTCTCAAGCGCAACAGGCTCTTAGGGCCAATATTTCTATCTCCATTTTATAGAAAATGACATTTCTGAATTTTCTGCATTAATGGAAAAAGTATTAATTTTTTAAATCTAATCTAACATATCCCACGGGTCCAACCCATGGGGGTTTATATCCGAGTATACTTCTCAGAATTAACCTATTTCTTACCTATCATCTGCGCCACTCTAAGCCCATCTGCGGCCGAACTGACGATTCCCCCGGACCATCCGCTACCCTCGCCTACTACGTAGAGATTTCGGTATCCAGCCCAATATTCTTCGGGGTTCCTCTCGACTTGAATGGGCGATGAGGTTTTGCTTTCCAATCCCAGAAGAAGACCATCCTCGTAGCCTTTGATTTTTTTATTGAAAATCAGTATTCCCTCGCGTAAGTCTTTTACAATTTCTTCGGGAAGCATTACTGAAAGGTCGCTCGGTTCAAGTCCCAGGCAAAAGCTCGAAGCGGGGAGTTTCCCACCCTTTTCCCCATGGACAAAATCATGGATAGTCATAGCAGGCGCTTTAAAAGGAGCCTTGGGGTTCTGGAAGGATCTCTCGATTTGTTCCAGCCAGTCTAAGGATTCAGCAGCGCTAACTTCTCGCTTGAGCAATTGACCTAGATTAACTCCGGTCACAACAGCGGCGTTCGCCCATATCGAGTCCCTTTGATAGAGGCTCATCCCATTGACGATGTTGATATCGTCGTAGGCGGCGGCGGGGACGACTTTTCCACCGGGACACATGCAGAAGGTATAGACCCCGTTTCCATTTTCATTCTGGTTAGCCAGCCTGTATTCCGCCGCTTTCACACCGGGAAGACTTTTTACACCCCATTGAGCGAAGTTGATCATTTCCTGGAGGTGTTCCGCTCTAAACCCAAGGGCGAAGTTTTTGGAACGGAAAGGGATACCTCTACGGATCAGCATCCTGTAAGTTTCATAGGCGGAGTGTCCTGTGGCGAAGATAAATTCCTCACCGCCTATTTCTCCATTCTGTGTCACAGCCCCTGCGACCTTCCCTTCCTTGATCACCAAATCTATAACTTTTGAATGAAAGAGAAACTCCACGCCTTGTGCCTGAAGTTTTTTACGCAGGTTTCGTGTCATAGAATACAAGTTGTCGCTGCCGATGTGTGGATGGGTCATGTATTCGATTTCCCCGGGTCCGCCGACGGAAATGAACTTTTTGAAAATATAGTTTCTTTCGGGGCTGATGCTCTTGGTTCTCGAACTGAGTTTCCCGTCGGAGAATGTACCCGCCCCGCCTTCCCCGAAGCTGTAATTATTTTCCGTCGAGAACGCTCCGCCTTCTTCCCATTCATCGAGTTTGGTTCTTCGCAGTTCGACTGGGCTTCCCCTCTCCAGAACCGTTACCTGAAAACCGCTTAAACTTAAATAATCCGCTGCAAAGATACCCGCAGGCCCGGTCCCTACAACAACAACCTTTTTGGATTTTCTGGTTTTTTCTGGATGGACGGTGGGATTGACAGGTGGTTCACCGCCCGCCAGGACCGGAGAAACTACACCAACCCGGTAAAGCCACTCGATACGGGGCTTCTTCCTAGCGTCGATGCTTTTTTTCAAAATAGTGAACTTATAGTTTTCCGACTTCAAGGATTTTTTTATAGCTTTCTCTAAATCTTCCATAGTAGAGGAATCTGGAAGTTTAAACTCGAGTTCTTTATACCCCATGGGTTTTCTGCTTTTCCTTAAATAAGCGTAATAGGCTCTTAAAGGAACCTAAGAGTTCTTCAATGATTTCCTGCTTTTCCCCGAGAACTTCCAGGGTATAGGCTATGGACTCGATGGTCGACAAGCACTCTTTACGGGGTTCTCTCCGCAGATTTCCGTAAAGGGAGGATGAACGGGGATTGACGACGGCTCTTTTAACCTTCAGCAGCCAGGGATTCCGCCACCACAGGGATTTAGCCTGGGCCCACGTGCCGTCGAGAACGATGACACCTTGGATATCTTCCCTGGGAAACGCAACCTCGGCTCCTTTGCGGTCGAAAAGGTAGAGGTCAGAAACCGTTTCTTTCATTTGTACTTCACGGAATTTATACTTGCTGCCGAGGAAAAGTACCACCCACTTTTTCAGGTCAACCTCTAAACCCGTAACCTTTTTCAGATTTGGAATCGAAAGAGCTGTTTTTAGCGTTGAGTTTTCGAGAATAAGGTTGGCGATCCTTGCAGTTCCTAAATCTTTATCGGGTTCCTGAGGGTGCTGAAGGATAAAAACATGGACCTTGTTGGAAAAGGACTTCAGAGTTTTACATTGACACAGGGAAGATATTTTATAACACTTGTCGCAAGTTTCCATAAAAAAAGTATAAACAAAACATCGAAGACCGTCTTGCGCCGTCTGGAGGTAAAATGGGAAGCATTGAAAAAATATTAAAGGGTCTCGTGGAATTTAAAACGAAAGACTTCGAGGACCACAAAGATCTCTTTCAAGATCTGAGTAAGATGCAAAAACCCCACACCCTCTTTCTCACATGTTCAGATTCTAGGATTGATCCCAACCTGATTACCAAGTCCCTTCCGGGTGAACTTTTTATCATCCGCAATGTGGCTAATCTTGTACCGCCGTTTCGCGTAACCTCGGAGTTTCTCGCTACGACGAGCGCCATTGAATACGCAGTCCTGGTTCTAAAAGTACAGACCATTATTATTTGCGGGCATTCGAACTGCGGAGGCTGCGGTTCTATTTACTTATCGGATGAAGAACTGAAGGATATACCCAACACGAAAAAATGGTTGGAACTTATCACCCCCATCAAAAAACAAGTTTTAAACCAAATTCCCAAGGGTGATACCCAGGCCCGTGAGTGGCTGACCGAACAGATGAATGTCGTCGAGCAATTGAAGCACCTACTCACCTATCCTTATATCAGGGAGAAAGTTGAAAAGGGGGAACTCCAGATTCTCGGCTGGTACTATATCATTGAAACCGGGGAAGTTTTTAATTATGACCAAGATCTGGGATATTTTGATAACCTGAATTAGACTTCATGTTCTTGACCCCAGCGGGATATTCGGATTTACTAAAACCTGAGGAATTATGCAAACTGAAGACAGCTGGAATCTTTTAATCAATGAAGCTTTAAATGATATTGCCCGGAATAAGGGAATTGAACCGCCTGAAAACGGTTGGCCTCTTATCGGGGAGGTTCCTCCCAAACTGGAAATGGGTGACCTAGCCTTTCCGCTTTTTCCTGTAGCAAAAATCCTCAAATCCAGTCCTCAGCAACTTGCCGGTCTTTCCGCCGAGTCCCTGAAATCCAAACACGGGAACCTTGCCAGCGACATCCGCAGCGAGGGCGCCTATATCAATATTTTTTTCCCGAGAGAAATTTATACCCAGTCTATCCTTGAAGGTATTTTCAGCCAGGGTGAAAAATGGGGGTTCTCTTCTTCGCTTGAAGGACAAAAAATCATGCTTGAGTTCAGCTGCCCCAATACAAACAAGCCATTACACCTGGGCCACCTGCGAAACAACGCGCTTGGGGAGTCAACGAGCCGGATTTTGAAAACCCAGGGGGCACAAGTCCTTAAGGTTAACCTTATCAACGACAGAGGGGTTCATATTTGTAAAAGTATGTTGGCATACGCTGAAGGTAAAGGAACAAGCCCGGAAGAAGCGGGAAGAAAAAGCGATCATTTTGTTGGAGACTGGTATGTTCGATATTCCCAAATTTCTAAGGAAGACCCGGTAGCGGAACAGCGGGCGCAAGAACTGCTTAGGCGTTGGGAAGCCAGCGATCCCGAGGTTCTGGAACTCTGGAAAAAAATGAACACATGGGCTATCTCGGGGATCGAAATCACCTACAAGAGGACCGGAGTGAGTTTCGATAAAATTTATAGGGAGAGCGAAACCTACCTGCGCGGCAAAGATGATATCCTCGAAGGCCTAAAACGCGGTGTGTTTTATAAACGTGCCGATGGTGCGATTGTCGCGCGTCTGCCTTGGAAGGAAAGTGCCGAGGCCGACACGAACGCAGAGAAGGTCCTCCTTCGGGCCGACGGCACGAGTATCTATCTGACCCAAGATTTGGGGACAGCCTTATTAAGACACGAAGACTGGGCCTTCGACCGCATGATCTACGTTGTGGCGAGTGAACAGGACTACCATTTTAAGTCGCTGTTTGAAATTTTGGGTCAATTGGGCCATAGCTGGGCAAAGCAACTCCACCACCTCAGCTACGGTATGGTCAACCTCCCCGAAGGAAGGATGAAGAGCCGTGAAGGCACGGTCGTGGACGCCGACAACCTCCTCGATGAACTTTCCAGCGATGCATTCGCCGAGATAGAAGCCAAGGGGAGGGAAGATGAAGTGGGTGATCCAAAGGCAACGGCAGAAAAAATCGCCCTGGGTGCGCTTTATTATTTCCTTCTACAAGCCACACCGACCAAGGACATGATTTTCAACCCGAAAGAAAGCTTGAACTTTAATGGGAACACGGGGCCCTACCTCCAGTATACCGGTGCCCGTTTGTCAGCGTTGAAAAGAAAAAGCGCTGAAAATCTCATAGGAACCCCCGACTGGTCCGCAGTTATTTCCGATGAAGAATGGGGACTGACACGGCTACTTGAAAGATTCCCCGCTGTCCTTAGAAAATCCGCCGGCGAACTGGCCCCCTCCGAACTCACATCTTATCTCTACGACCTCGCCCGTGCTTTCAGCCGGTTCTACCACGACCACCCCATCCTCGGGCAGGAAGCAGGTGTCACGGTGGCCAGACTGAAACTCTGTGAAGCTGTAAGATTAACCCTGGAGCATGGTTTAGAGCTCTTAAATATTCCCTTCCTTGAATCGATGTAAAAGGCGGTAGCATGCAAATTATTATTGGAACGTTTAACGTCATGAACCTGGTTTTAGCTGAAAGGCCTTTTTATGGAAGGGAAAAATATTCAAAGGCTGATTACACAAAGAAAATTGATTGGATAGCTACGCAACTCAGGGCCATGAATGCGGACATCGTGGGTTTCCAAGAAGTGTTTCACCGAGAAGCCCTGCTCGACGCCGTAAAGGCCAGCGGCATATACCCAGATGCAGAAGTCATCGTAGGTTCTGAAACAGGCGAGTTACCGCGGTCGGCCTTAGTCTCCAGATTTCCTATTACCCACCACGAAGTCCTCGATACTATCCCGCCCGAAGCCCAAGTGGATATCCTTCCCGGTTTCGTACCCTTCACCCAGCTTCACCGCCCAATACTTAAGGCCAAGGTAAAACTCCCGGGCGGACACGAAACTGTTGTCATGGTGGCCCACCTGAAATCCAAGCGTCCCATTACGGACGATAATGTCGACAGGCATGAACCCTGGGAGGCAACGAAGGGGGCCGTCCGTAGTCTTCTTTTAAGAGGAGCGGAAGCTGCAGCACTGCGTTGGCATATTCTCAAGGAAATTCGGGGAACTAGAACTCCGCTCATCGTCCTTGGCGACCTCAATGATGCCGATGGCTCTGTGACCTCCGAGATTATAAAAGGCAGGTCGCCCCACCCTCGCTACCCCGCGCATGTGAAAAAGGAGATTTGGGATATCGAGCTGACTTCGTGCTCGGACATTCAGAGAAAGAGAAGCTACCAGGATGTTTATTATACGCATATCCACGGCAGCCATTATGAAAGCCTCGACCACATCCTCGTCAGCGAGGAATTTGTTTCGGAGAATCCGAACAGAATAGGCCGTGTTATTTACGTCCGTGTTTTCACCGACCACCTTGAAGACACCCAACTAACGATGAATAATATCGCTCCCTGGGTGAGCGACCACGGTCAGGTTATTGCTGTGATAAAACTCGAAGAAAAAAGCGGAAGGTGACCTGTTAATTCTCCTCGAAGAGCGGCACAAGGCTTTCTCTGCGGGCAATTCTCTGGATAGCATTGGCCAATAATGGAGCCGCTGTGACAATGGTAATTTTCGAGCAGTTTTCTATAAAAGAGTTTTCAACAGAGTCGGTGGAATAGAGTTCGTCGATAGGACTATTCATCAACTTTTCAACTCCACCTTCCCTTAATAGGATATGGGAAAGAACTGCCCGCACTTTTTTTGCCCCCCTTGCTTTCAGCTCGTGGGCAAGATCGATTAAGGTTCCCCCGCTGATAGCAAAGTCATCCACAATGACGGCGTCGTGCCCTTCAATTTTTCCAATGATTTCTACAACTTTCGCCTTCTCATCGTGGCCACGGCGGATTTTATCACCCACAGCCATGGGCCACCCGAGAACTTCCGAGTAAAGTCTGGTCTGTTTAATAAATCCTGTGTCAGGGCTCACTAAAACCGGGTTATCGATATTGAGCGAGCGCAAATGTTTAGTGAAAACAGGGAGGGCATAAACGTGGTCCACAGGCTTTTTAAAGAATCCCTGAATCTGGGCGCTATGAAGGTCCATTGCGACCACACGGTCGGCACCTGCAAGTTCGATGCTTTCCGCACAAACCCGTGCACGGATGCTCACCCTTGGTTCGTCTTTTTTATCACCTTTAGCGTAGCCGAAATACGGCATGATCAAGGTCACGCTGGCTGCACTGGCGCGTTTGAAGGCGTCAAGCCAAAAGAGCGTTTCTGTAAATTCATCGTTGGGAAAAAGGGCTATGCTTTGGATAAGAAAAACGTCTTTTCCGCGGACGGTTTCGAGAATTCGAACAAAAATATTTCCATCACTGAATTTCATGACCTCGCATTGCCCCTGGGCAACACCTAAGAAGGCACACACCTTCTTTGTGAACTCGACACTCCCGGAACCGGAAAAAATCTTGATATCCTGCATAGGTCCCCCATAATTAAACTAACACAGAACACATTCTGCTACAAGGAGATGATTGACACTGCATAGGTCTTGAATAAGATGTTTCCATGCCTAAAAAAGCAGTTCTGCTTTTCGACCTCGATGACACCCTTCTCTACCAGGAGCGTGTAAACCGTGCTATCATCCGTAATTTCTCACAACGCCTTTTACCCGATTCGGACCCGGAACATTTCGTAGAAACTTTTTTGCAATGTGCCAGAGAATTATGGGAAATGCTCCCTACTTTTCCCTGGACCAGGATGATCGGCATCAGCGCAGGAGAAGGTCTATGGGGAGATTTTAGCGGCAATACAAAACAGCTCAGAGAGCTTCAACCGCTTGCTTACAACTACAGGGTTTTAGTGTGGCAGGAAACCCTCGACCGCTTAGGCGCATCACCGAGTCAAAACACCGTCGAAAAACTTTCTATAGATTTTTATAGGGAACGCAGGGAGAGCATAGTCCTTGTAGAAAATGCTGTCGACCTGCTGGAACTCCTCAAGCCACAGTATTTTTTAGGTCTGCTGACGAATGGCGCACCCGACCTTCAACGGTTTAAGATTACAGCAAGCGGTTTTGGTTCTTATTTTGACCACATAACCGTCAGCGGGGAGGTCGGTATCGGGAAACCGCGGCCCGAGGTATTTCAAGCGGCCCTTGAACCTTTCCCCTCATATCTTCCCCGGCTTATGATTGGCAACAGCCAAACTTCCGACATCCAGGGGGCTACAAACGCCGGCATACCTTCTATTTGGTTTGATCTGGGCGAAGACCAACTCAGGAGCAACCTGAGTCCCGTCGCCGTCATAAAGGGACTATCAGAACTACCAGCAGTTTTAAATCGTTTAGGAATTTAGTTGCCTCGTCTTATCGACCGTATCTGGTATGGCCCGCGTGTATTTGAAATTTTTTTGGAACGTGATTCCTGGACCTTCAAGCCGGGTGACGCAACCCTTTTGGTAATGCCCGACCGCATTACTTCCCGCCCCTACAGTATTTCCACCCATCCTTGCGAAAACCGTTTGGGCTTCCTTATCAGTGCCCTTCCTTCAGGGACAGTCTCCACGTTTCTTGCCAATTGCCCCATTGGAACGGAGATAGGAACCTCTCCCCCCTTCGGACAACTCAATCTCATCCCGGCAACGGGAATGATCTGGGTGGCTACTGGAACTGGAATCAGTCCGTTTCTGAGCCATTTGCGTGGACAAAACACTGAACCGCCCGAGAGGCTTCTCTATGGGGTGCGCTATTCCGAAGAGGTTTTAGCCTTGAAACTCCTTCGTGCACGCTCGCCACTAGAATTGTTTATCAGCGGAGAAGAGGCCGCCGGTGCCCACTACGGCAGGATCTTAGCAGATCATTCTTTTATTCCGGCGGACACCAAAAAGCGGTACGCAGTCTGCGGGCATGGAGCCCTTGCACAAGCTCTTACCGCCCGTCTTGTAGCAGAGGGGGTTCCTAAGAGGTCGATCCAGAAGGAAATTTTTTTTCCCGTTTAAACGATGGTAATCTTTCCTTCCTCTAAATCTTTTCTTGCCGCCTCGACGAAATCCTTGACGTCCTGAGGTATCTTTACGTTTAAAGGTGCGAGTCCTACAGATCCATCTTTCCATCCGAATACGTTATTTTTTCCCATATACAGTTTTTCCGACATAAAGCCTTCAGTCACCATATAAATGGTCTTATCTATTTTTTTCAGGACGGAGGTTAAAACGTTATCGGAGGCAAGGTAGCTTTGGTCCATATCCGAACCAACCACCCAAACATTATTCAGCTTAGCTTCGCGGATAGCGCCTTTTCCGGCGGCTCCGGCATTCTGGGCTATGACGTCACAGCCTTCCTTGAAGAGTTTTTTTGCACTTTCTCTGCCTTTTTCATAGCTGAGAAAACTCGAAGTAAAATCATCGAAAGTTTCAACTCCCGGGTTGGAATATCGGCAGCCATTAAAAAATCCATCACGAAAACGCAGAACGGATTCAATCTCTATTCCACCCACAAAACCTACTTTTCGGGATTGGGTCAGCTTCCCGGCGGCAACCCCTGCGAGAAAGGACGCCTCATCCTCTCGGAACGAAACTGACATGGCATTCTCAGGGCACGCATCAAGTTTAACGTCCATAAAAGCAAACTGGGTAAAATGGTGGCGCCTGGCCAATTCCACTCCGACGTTTTTTAACCCGTGCCCGACGAGCCAAATCAAATCAACGCCTTTGACACCCAAATAATTGATTTCCTCATGGGCCTGCTCGGGGGTGTCGGCTTCGATAACTTCTAAAGTCACGCCGAATTTTTCACGGAAAGCCTTGACACCTTGCCAGGCGAGAAAAAGATAACCACTGTCGTCAATTTTGCTCGAAGCGGTCACCATAGCGAGTTTAAAATCTGACATAGATTCTCCTTGAGAAAGTATGAACTCAAATACTTACTAAACCTAGACCATTTTTATAAGTTTTTGGTTAGGAATAAGGATTTTCCACCCTAAAATCAGAAAAATTGCCCCCAAGACGAGGCTGACAGCTGTCATAAAGGGAAAGAAAGAAAGTGAAAACCAGGTTTCTGGCTGAAACACCAGGGAAAACAAGTTTAATAATAAGTGTGTTGCTATGGGCCAAATCAGGGCCTCTTGCCGTAAAGCAATGGCTGCAAGCCAGACCCCTGAAACCAGCGCGTAAGGCATGGCAGCGGGATGATGCGCTAATGAAAACGCAAGGCTTGTGATAAGGACTGTAACGGGCAAACTCGTTTTGGTTTTCAGCCTCCCGAGGAGAAACCTTCTGAAAACTATTTCTTCAGATAAAGGTGCCGCCACGAGGACGGAAAAAAGGAGGATCACCCTATCCATCCTTGCAAACCTGCGTGAAAGGTCTTCAGCCATCAACCTATATTCGTCAAAAAGAAAAAGCGTACTCTGGAGTGCAAGGCCGAGGATAAAGACCCCTAAAGTCCCAAGAAACCAACCTGAGGCCTCTCGGAGAATTCCATTTCGGGAAATCGCAAGATCTTTTACATGCAGGAGTTTCATCAAAAGTGCTATTGCTATGATTAAAACGAGGAACAAGGTAGGAACACCGAGGGATAACCTCAAAATCAAATAGTAACCTGCTACAGTTAAAAAACCTAGGAGAAGACCCTCGGGAAGTTTCTTCAAGGTTGTTCTCTCAGGAGATCAAGGTAGGAGTCGTCCACCACCCTCGGGTGTTCGGGGAACCTCCAGTCTACGGTGCTGTAAAAGTACTTTCGGGGAGTATCCAGACCATGACGGCCATCGGGACTCCGCCAGAGGTTTCTTACCCCTCCCTGTTTCGACACAACGAGTTTCCAGGCATTGATCCTTTGGAGGGAGAGAATGCGTTTTGTTTCGACTATCTGGCTGAAAAGGTAGTAACTCTGCCTGGGTGACCGTAGTAAATTATTTTTCCGGTCGACCTCGACCAAACCGAATTTAGGTCCGTACCCATCGTGCCATTCCCAATTATCGCTCACAGTCCAGAAAACATAGCCTTCGATAGGGGCTCCTTCATCCATGGCTTTCCTGATAGCTAACAAGTGTTCGATCAAATACGCCGGTCTTAAAACGTCGTTTTCATCGGCGATTCCGTTCTCCGTCACCCACAGCGGGAGGGGTGTTTCTTCGCGGGTGCTTATGCCTCCGTTATACCTTTCGTGGAAATGCATCAGGACGCGGAAGAGGCCTTCTGGGTAGATCGCCCTCCCGGAATCGCTGTATTCTCGGCCTTTAATAAAGGCGATGGCGTTGCCTTGGACAACTTCCTCCCCGTAGTAGTTGATGCCGAGAAAATCCAGTTTATTGATAATCTTATCGGGAAAATCATTGAGAAGGACGATAAACCTCGATGCCAGCACCAGGGGTAACTCGGCTGCGGTCTGTGCATAATTCTCGCTGACGAGGTGGGCAATTCCGACCTTCGAGGATGGATCTATTTTTTTAATAACCGGATAGATGAGATTGTGGGAATCGGTCATATTCTGAAGCGCCTTGGGGTATTCACCGCTCAAGGGGCCGAATTCCACCATGCCCGTAAGGTTTTCTTTTCCGATGGGAGGCCAAACCCTTGCGATGTACGTAAGCAGTGTAAAGGTATTGGGTTCGTTAAAAGTGATCCAATAATCTACGAGGGGACCCAATTCCCTTACAACATCTTCAGCGAAAGCGAGGTAGAATTTTGTCGTAGAAGGATTGGTCCACCCGCCTTCTTCAACGCTCCATTGGGGCAAACTATGATGGAACAATGTCACCATGGGTTTCATGCCTCTTTCGCGTATCATGGCGAGGATTTGACGGTACCTGTCCAGGGCTTCGAAGTCCTGGACCCCGGAGGATGCAAGCCTTCCGTTACCTCGGATACTTCCGGGTTTATCCGGGCAGAGCCGGCTCCAGTCAATACCCATCCGAAAAACTTTAACCCCTGTTCGTGCGGCTAAGTCGAGTTCGATTTCTGGTTGGCTCCAGAACATCAGACGGGCTTCGGGGTCGGGGACAGTTTTCCAGGCGCGTACTCCCCCGCCCCTCGCAAACAAGAGCCAAGAATCATTCAGGTTATCTTCGACGTGTGCAGGCGCATTGGCGAGGCCAAAGAGAAAATTCTCTGGAAACTCGGCAATCACATCTGTCGGGTTAACATCCAAGGGTACAATCATGGGCCTTCTGGAAATGGGAGCGACAAAAGAATCCGAAACGGCCAGGAGTACACCCAAGACGAGGAAGATCGTACCTACGATTACAAGGATTTCCTTACCTTTTTTTGGCTCGTCCTGGTTAGATGCGTTCATTTTTCATTCTCTTGAGTATAGTCCAATTCAGCAACCCACTCCAACTCCGAAGCTGGCTGGCAGATATATTCATGGAGAAGTTTAAGGTACGTACGGCGGGGTATCTCTTCCCCGCCTAAACTCGACACATGTTCTGTATAAACCTGGCTGTCAATAAGTTGAATACCACGATTTATCAACCAGGGAACCATGGTTATAAAAGCGGTTTTGCTCGCATTTGATTCCAGGTGGAACATGGATTCGCCGAAAAACATAGCCCCGATACTTACACCGTAAAGTCCGCCGACGAGCCGGTTCCCATCCCAGGTTTCAAAGGAATGGGCAAAACCCAGGGAATGAAGCCGAAGGTAGGCTTCTATCATTTCCCTGACGATCCAAGTTCCTTTCTGATGGGGCCTTTTCACCTTGGAACAATTCTCTACCACTTTTATAAAAGCATGGTCGCACGTCACCCTGAAGGAAGTTTTATCGAGGAACTTTTTCATCGATTTCTTAACAATCACCTTTTCTGGAAAAACAACGAAACGGGGGTCTGGTGAATGCCAAAAGATGGGTTCATTTGGACCGTACCATGGAAAAAGCCCCTGGGAATACCCTGAAATTAAAAACCCCGGTGAAAGATTGCCGAAGACAGCGACTATTCCATCTTCATCGGCAGACTCGGGGTCGGGGAAATTAAAAACCTGATCCCAATCAAGAAGGGGTCTCTCAGGAAGCCGGAGCATCTTCGGCCATGAGCTCTCTGACCAGCTCGTTATCCACGAGATTGATCACTACCTTCCCGCCTTTTTCAAGTTTTCCAAAAAGAACCTGGTCCACAAACCATTCCTTGAGCTGTTCATCGACTGCACGTGCCACATTTCGAGCTCCGAATTCCCCGCTGTACCCGAGGCGACCAATATAGTCGAGGGCTTCGTCAGAAATATCCAGAACAACGTTTTTCTCTTTAAGCATGCCTGTGAGTTCCGCCACTTCTTTTCTGACAATGTTCCTGATGACTTCCTGGTCCAGCCTTTCAAAGATAACGACCTTATCGAGCCGGTTGCGGAATTCAGGACTGAAAACCCTTTCCACCGCGCGCTGGATTCCTGAAGCTCCGTGCGGTCTGTCCCCAAATCCTATAAGACTCATACCCAGTTCCCGCGCACCGGCATTACTTGTCATAATCACGATGGTATTTCTGAAATCAGCTTTTCTTCCTGTTTGATCGGTAACCGTAGCGTAATCCATAATTTGGAGAAGGATGTTGAAAATATCTTGGTGGGCTTTTTCTATCTCATCAAGGAGCAATACTGCGTGGGGATTCTTCCGCATGGCGTCTATTAAGGCCCCACCCTCTTCATACCCGACATAACCTGGAGGTGATCCGATAAGACGGCTCACTGTATGCTTTTCCTGGTACTCGCTCATATCGAACCTGTGGAGCGCCAGGCCGAGTTCGCTTGCCAGCTGAAGAGCCAATTCGGTCTTTCCCACCCCCGTTGGACCGACGAAGAGAAAGTTGGCAATCGTTTTATTCGGCTTGCGAAACCCCGCACGGCTCCGTTTAACTGCCTGCGCCACTTGGTGGACGGCATCGGTTTGTCCGAAAATGACCTTTTCAAGGTGGGACTCAAGGTCCTTCAAGCGATCCTTTTCATTGAGGGTGACGGTCTTTTCGGGTATACGCGCGATTTTTGCCAGGACTTTTTCGATCATCGTTTCGTTCACGACCCTGTAATCCTGTTCGGTTTCTCCTTCTAAAGGCTCCTGAAAGTTACGAACCCAGGCTCCCGATTCGTCGATAAGGTCTATGGCTTTATCCGGAAGAAACCGCTCTGTGATGAACTGGTTGGAAAGGATGACCGACTGGTGCACTGCTTCCGGAGTATAGCGCACCCGATGGTGGTCTTCGTACCGGATTTTCAACCCCTTGATTATTTCTTCCGCCTCTTCAATGGTGGGTTCGGAAATATCGATCTTCTGGAATCTCCGGGCCAAGGCTCTGTCTTTCTCAAAGTGTTTCTTAAATTCTTCGTAGGTCGTACTGCCTATGCACCGGAGTTTCCCCGAAGCCAGTGCGGGTTTGAGTATATTGGAGGCATCCAGGGAACCGCCGGATACAGCACCAGCTCCTACGATGTTGTGAATCTCATCTATGAATAAAATAATTTTGGGTCGCTTCATCACCTCCTGGATGATTTTCTTCATCCTTTCTTCAAAGTCTCCCCGGTAGCGCGTTCCGGCGACGAGCCCGCCCATTTCCAAGGAAAAAATCTGGTAGCCTTTGAGGCTTTCAGGAACCTCGCCGTTAACGATCTTCTGGGCGAGACCTTCGGTGCTGGCTGTCTTTCCGACACCGGGATCCCCGACGTGAACAGGGTTATTCTTGATCCTTCTGCAGAGAACCTGAATGGTCCTTTCTAAAATATCCGCCCTTCCAATTAAGGGATCGAGTTTGCCTTCCTTTGCTAAGGATGTGAGGTCGATTGTGAATTGTTCGAGGACGCTTTTGGAAGAATTTTTCCCATCTTCGTTTTTTCCCTGGCGTATTTCTTCACTCTCAGCGTTCGCCGACTCGAGTTTCGTTCCATGGCTGACCGCTTGCAAAAGTGCGAGCCTGGCTAAACCGCTGGACCTCAAAGCGAAACTTGCAAAGCTGTCTTTTTCATCGTAGATGGCCACGAGGATATCCCCCGGTTCAACGTCCTCCTTTCCTGTGCTCATCGTATGGAGGATGGCGCGCTCGACAACAGATTGAAAACCCAGACTCTGGGATGGGTCGGCTTTGGAGCGGGAACTGCGTTTGGGCATATCTTTTTCAAAATAATTCACAAGGGTCTGGCGGAGTTTTTCCGTATCGACATCGCACAATCTCAGGATGTCCATAGAAGTCTCATTTCTCAGGGCTATCCAGATAAGGTGTTCCGGGGTCAGGTATTCGTGAAAGTTGGCCTTTGCGTCTTCGAAGGCAAGATTGAACATTTCTTGGAGTTCTTTATTGATTTTCATTATGAGATCTCCTCTACACTGCATCTCAACGGATATCCATCGACACGGGCTATGTTCATGACCTGTTCGGCCTTTGTTTTAGCTATGTCGTAGTTGAAATCACCAATGGAGGCAATCCCCGACTGGTGAACCCTAAGCATAAATCTCTGGGCTTCGTCGCGGCCCACATGAAAAACCTTAATTACAACCATGACGACAAACTCCATGGTCGTGAAAGCGTCGTTATGAAACATCACGGTATACCTTTTAGGAGTTTGAAGTTTTTCTTCGTCTTCCTGGAGAAGGTCTGTACTATTTTGAAAGTCATTCATATTTCCAATATACAAAATTCTAGGGGAGAAAGGCTAGGAGCCTGTTGCGCTTGAGACCGCAGGAATTTACTTGAGGTTGAACTGTGTGATATTTTGCTTCCATGGCGACACGAGACAAAAGCGTCGAGGCAGCCCAGCTTGTGCCCTTGGAGAATTTTCAATCCAACCAAGCCGGTAAGGCAACCAAGGGAATTTGACTCCCTTCCACACTCCCACACCCAGCTCAAACAGCCGAAAAAACACCACAAGAAGTGGGTCGTAGAAATGAAAGAAGCAATGGAGAC